>PKDW01000102.1 GCA_002863145.1 Flavobacteriales bacterium | reverse complement strand
AATTTAATGAAAATCAAACCATGGATTCAAGCTGCACGCCTCAGGACCCTTCCTTTGGCCATCACGTGCGTGTTGCTTGGCGGGGCGGTTGCCCGCGCCCATGGCTTGGATGAAACAGGGCTGGCTCGGTTCACCCCCGTCGTGGTGGGCGCCTTGGTGACGGTGATGCTTCTCCAAATCCTGGCCAATTTTGCCAACGATTACGGCGACTTCACCAAAGGCACAGACACCGCTGCTGGCCGCACAGACCGGGCTTTGGCCTCCGGGCTGTTGACCGCCTACGCCATGAAAAAGGGCGTGACCATCACCGCAATCAGTGCGCTCGTTGCCGGTGTGGTGACGTTGATTTTGGCCTTCGTGCCTGGGGTGGTTCCGGGTACAGGTGGGGCGACCCTCGACGGGGCTCGCATGGGCCTCCTCGGGGCCTTTGGCGTGGCTGGCATCGTGGCTGCCATGCGATACACCATGGGAAAACAAGCCTATGGATACCAGGGTCTTGGGGATCTTTACGTCATGCTTTTTTTTGGCCTCATCGGTGTGCTTGGTGTGGGGCTTTTGGTGGCCCATGAGGTGCCTGCGACGTGGGTGTTGCCCGCCCTGTTTTCTGGTTGCATGAGCGTCGCCGTCCTCAACCTAAACAACCTGCGTGACCACCAATCGGATGCACTCGCAGGGAAACGGACCATGGTTGTTCGCCTCGGGTTCGAAGGCGGAAAACGGTACCACCTTGCCCTGTTGGGCGTGGGCTGGGGCGCCTTGCTTCTGTTCTTTCAAGGACCTTGGGAAGTGGGCATGTGGCGGGGCACCATGTGGTACGCCCTGCTCGCCTTGTTGCACGCCCGGCATGCAGTGGATGTGTGGCGCTGCGAAGACCCTGCCACCCTTGACCCCGAGCTGAAGCGCGTTGCATTGAGCACGTTTTTGGTGGCGTTGTTCATGTTCATGGACCAAAACCTCGGCGCATGAACCCGCATGACATTTGGCCTCCCGCTCCTGTGCTCCGTGGACTCCGCATGGCTGTGGTGCCTCACCCTTTGACGTTCAAAACACCTGCGATGACTTCGCGGGACACGTTGACGGAGAAACCCACGTGGTTCTTGGTGGCGGAAGACGAGCAAGGCCGCATCGGCATCGGAGAATGCAGTTTGATTTTGGGCTTGTCCCCGGAGACAAGTGACATGGCACAAGCCGCCCTCCACAGGGTGGCCCAGAGCGGATGCCTGGATGCATTGGCCGTTCCTGCGTCCTGCCCTGCCGTTCGTTTTGCGGTGGAAACGGCAGCATGGGACCTGAGCCAAGGGGGGCGCGGCGTGATTGCCGAATCGCCATTCTCTCGCGGAGAATGTGCCATCGACATCAATGGGCTTGTGTGGATGGGTCCCGTCGCCAACATGCTCCAACAATTCGAGGACCTCGTTGCACGGGGCTTCACCACCCTCAAATGCAAAGTGGGCGCGCATGATTGGGCTGAAGAGCTGCGCATGCTCAAAGCCGTGCGAGAGCGTTGTCCGGCCTCTGACTTCACCCTGCGTGTGGATGCCAATGGGGCGTTCAGCAAGGTGGACATGGAGGGTGCACGTGCACGTTTGGAAGCCCTTGCCTCGCTCGAGATTCACAGCATCGAACAGCCCCTTCTCCCAGAGGACCGAGACGGTTTGGCAGCGCTGTGCGAGGAGAACATTGTCCCCATTGCGCTTGACGAAAGCTTGATTGGCGTGCATGCCTTGACGGAACGCATGCGGCTATTGGACCACATCCGGCCGCAGCATCTTGTGCTCAAACCCTCTTTGATTGGTGGGTTGGACAGCGCAACCGTTTGGTCTCGGCTGGCCGAACAACGCGGCTTGGGTTGGTGGGTCACCTCTGCCCTGGAATCCAACATTGGCCTGCAAGCCATTGCCCAATGGGCGGCCGTGCAGCCTGCCCTGGCGAATTCACCTGTGCCCCAAGGCCTCGGCACCGGGGGCTTGTTCACCAACAACATCCCTGGCAACCTCACCATCGAACAAGGCACGCTTCTCACAGCTTCCCAAACAGCACGCGAGGAGTCGACCTGGCGTCAAGCGCTTGAGGGTGCCGTTCGCCACCAGCCTGGCTGCGAGGGTGGCGTCAACCACGACACCCCATGAGTGCCCCAAAATCACCACGAGGGACCTTCCGATGGGGTCAACAGGTCTGGCCGGCCACGGCCATCGGTGCCGCTGAATTTCGACGCACCCAAGCCAAGCGCGCGGCGTGGCTTGCCGAGGTGGCCGAGGTTTGGCTTCGCTGGTGCCGCGGAGACGAACCGGGCATGGTGGTCCAAACCTCAGGCACCACGGGCACCGCCAACCAAGTCGAACACAACCGTGCCGCGGTGTTGGCCAGCGTGGAAGACACCCTGAAGCACTGGGACCTCGGTGCCGGAACCCGCGCCTTGCTCGCCTTGCCAACCTCCTTCGTGGCAGGTCAAGCCATGATTGTCAGAGGGGTGGTCGGCGCGTGGGACCTGGAACTCATCGAACCTTCCTCGACCCCCTCCTGGAGCGGCACCAAGGACTTCGTGGCCCTCACCCCACACCAAGCCCAAGGCTGGGTGAACCAAGGGGCCGGCACGACGGCCAAGCTGTTGCTGGGCGGCGGCCCTGTGTCCAAAACGTTGTTGGGTGCATTGCTCGACTCTGGACGCGTGGCAGAAGTCTGGGAAAGCTACGGATTGAGCGAAGCATTGACCCACGTCGCCACGCGCAAACTTGCGGCCATCACGGACTTGCAAAGCCCCTTCCACCCTCTTCCCAGCGTGACCATTGGGACCAACCAAGCGGGCTGCGCAGTCATTCACGCGCCGTCACGTGCCGTCACCCTCGAGACCCGCGATTGCATTGAAGAACTGCCGGAAGGCGGTTTCCTGTGGTTGGGCCGTGCCGACGACGTGATCAATTCGGGAGGCGTGTTGGTGCACCCAGGCGAGGTGGAGCGCGCCTTTGAGACCTTCATGCCGGCGTGGGTGTCGGACTGGGCCGCCTTTGGAAGGGCGGACGACACGTTGGGCGAGGCCGTCGTGTTGCGTTTGGCAGGAACCGTGCCCGAGGATGTGGATGCCGAACAGATTCTGGACGAATGGCGTGAAAAGCTGAAGGCTGTGTTGGGTTCCGCCAAAACGCCGCGCACCCTGGAATGGGGGGAACTCCCCAGGACCGAACGCGGCAAGCTGCAGCGGCGGTTGTTGACTTGAGTGTGGGTTTGGACTTCAGGCCTGGCGCAACTCACCTTTGCGGCATGAATGCCGACCACCCCAACGACGTCCGTCCCATTCTTGTCTTCGCCACCCACAACCCCAACAAGGTTCGCGAGCTGCAAGAGATGCTCGGCGATCAATACCAGATTCAGAGCCTGACAGACATCGGGTGCCATGAGGAGATTGTGGAAAATGCGCTCACCTTGAAGGGCAACGCCCAAATCAAGGCGCGTCATGTGGTGGAGCACTACGGGCTGGATTGCTTTGCTGACGACACAGGACTCGAAGTCGATGCGCTCGACGGTGCCCCGGGTGTCTTCAGCGCTCGTTATGCCGGCATCCATGGCGACGCCGAGGGCAACATGACCAAACTTTTGGCCGAGCTCGAACGTGTGGGCGCCACGGCCCAAGAAGCCCGGGCCGCGCAGTTCCGCACGGTCATTTGCTTGATTCAAGACGGTGAGGAACACCTGATTGAGGGCCAATGCAAAGGGTTCATTGAGCCAGCAAGGAGTGGTGCGGAGGGATTTGGGTACGACCCCGTTTTCAAACCAGAGGGCCATTCCTGCACCTTCGCAGAAATGGCCCCTGAAGAGAAAAATGCGATAAGTCATCGTGGCCGCGCAGTCCGTGCGATGGTGGAGCAGTTGCTCACATGATTGTGGAAAAGCCCCTTGATTTCTTCCCGTTTTTTTGGGTGAAATGCGGAGCGCGGCGTTGAGGGAGGCCGCATCTTTGGGGAGATGAATTACCTCGACTTTGAAGAGCCGATCCAAACCCTGCGCGAGCAACTCGAGCAGGCGAAGGAGATTCAGGACAAAAATGACCTGGACATGACGACCACCGTGGAGGAGCTGGAGGTCAAAATCCAAGAGGTCACCAAGGAACTTTACAGCAAGCTGACCCCTTGGCAACGCGTGCAAGTGAGCCGACACCCCGACCGTCCCTACACCCTCGATTACATCGAAGCCCTGACCGAAGGCAACTTCCTCGAGTTGCACGGGGACCGCACTGTGAAAGACGACAAGGCCATGGTCGGTGGTTTGGGTGAATTGGACGGCCGTCCGGTCATGTTCATCGGACAGCAAAAAGGCGTCAACACCAAGATGCGTCAATACCGCAACTTTGGCATGGCCAATCCAGAAGGATACCGCAAGGCCCTGCGCTTGATGCGCCTCGCTGAGAAATTCAACCGCCCCGTCGTGACGCTCATCGACACGCCAGGCGCCTATCCTGGGTTGGAAGCGGAGGAACGCGGCCAAGGTGAGGCCATCGCCCGCAACTTGCTCGAGATGTGTCAGCTTCGCGTGCCCATCATCTGCATCGTCATCGGTGAAGGTGCCTCGGGCGGTGCACTCGGCATTGGCATCGGGGACAAGGTCTTCATGATGGAAAACACGTGGTACAGCGTGATCAGCCCGGAGTCGTGCTCAAGCATTTTGTGGCGCTCTTGGGACTACAAAATGCAAGCCGCGGAAGCCCTGAAGCTCACAGGTGACGACATGAAAGGCCTTGGGCTGGTGGACGACATCGTTCCCGAGCCGCTCGGAGGCGCCCACGCCAACCGCGAAGAGACCTTCGCTACGGTCAAATCACTTCTCCTTAAAGAACTCGACAAACTTCAAAAACAAGACGCCGACAAGCGGATCAACACCCGCCTTCGCAAGTTCTCTAACATGGGGGTCGTTGCAGGCTAACATCTGTCCTTGAGTTGGTTACTTTTGCCCCTGAATTCACAACACACATGCGCATATTTTCTACCATGCTTGCTGTCGTTCTCCTTGCGGGATGCAGCTTGCCCAAAATGATCAAGACGGTTGAGGAGATCAACCTCGACGTCACCCCCTCGCCTGTCGTTCTCCAAGGAGATGACGTCACCATTGACATCACAGGAAAGTTCCCCCCCAAGTACTTCGCCAAGAAGGTGACTGTGGCGGCGACTCCCGTGTTGGTGTGGGACGGCGGTGAAGCCGCCTTTGAAACCGCCAACTACCAGGGCGAAGACGCCGCCGGCAACGGCACCGTCGTGAGCTGGGAGAACGGCAAGTCGTTCAGCTACACGGCCACCGTTCCGTACGAGGCTGCCATGAAAGACAACGCCCGTCTCGAGTTGCGCATGTCTGGCGCCCAAGGCGACAAAACCGGGGAGTTCCCCGCCATTGAGCTCGCTCCCGGTGTCATGGCCACCCAAGATTTGGTTCAGCCCGACGAGCAGTTCGTCATCGCCTCCGACAACTTCCAGCGCGTGATGACCTACGTCCAAGACGTGACCCTCAACTACGGTTACCAAAGCAGCTACGTCAAGAGCACAGAGTACCGCGACGAAGATTGGAAAGCAGCCAAGGACCTCATCGCCCTCGCCGCTTCTGCAGACAGCGTGAGTGTCCTCAGCGTGGCAACCCAATCCTACGCGTCTCCCGAAGGTGAAATCACCTTGAACGAAGACCTCGCCATGGACCGCGCCAACAGCGCAAACAAGGCGGTGACCCGTGAACTCGGTCGCAAGAAGATGGAATTGGAAGAGTCTGCCGTTCGCGCGATGCCCAAGGGTGAGGACTGGGAAGGCTTCAAAAAGGCCATGCGCGCCTCCGACATCGCGGACAAGGATTTGATCTTGCGCGTCCTCGAGATGTACAGCGACAAGAACAAGCGTGAAGAAGAAATCAAGAACATCGCGAAGACTTACAAGGAAATCGAGGAGGGCATCCTGCCCGGCTTGCGTCGCTCTCAGGTGGCCATCACGTACACTGTGGAAGGCTACACCGACGAGGAGTTGATTGATTTGGCCAAGAACAACGCGGACATGTTGACTGTCGAAGAGTTGCTTTTCGCGGCCACCTTGTTCGAAGACCTGAACGACCAACTCGAGGTGTACCAAAACACCGCCCGCGTGCACGGCGACGACTACCGCGGACACAACAACGTGGGAGTGACATTGATGGCCCTCGGCCGCATGAAGCAAGCAGAGGAATCGTTCAACGCGGCCAAGGCACTTGCTGCCAACAACGGCACTGTGAACACCAACCTCGGTGCCATCGCCCGTCAGAACGGCGACACAGACGCTGCAGAGACCTACTACGGCAAGGCAAGTGGAGGTTCTGAACTCAGCTACAACAAAGGCGTGCTCGCCATCACCCAAGGCAACTACGGCCGTGCCATTTCCAACATGGGAAGCAACAGCACTGCCAACCTCGCCTTGGCCAAAATCCTCAACGACGACGCCAACGGCGCGCGCACCACGTTGGAAAACGCTGGCGACGACAGCGCGATCACCAGCTACCTGCTGGCCGTGTGCGCTGCACGCCTCAAGGACGCTGCCGGTGTGAAGAAGCACGTGGAAGCGGCCCTTGCCAAGGACCCCACAATGCGCGACCGCGCACAGAACGACTTGGAGTTCCGCAACTACAAGTCTGCGCTCGGCATGTGAGCCTCTGGAATTCAGAAAGCAAAAGCCCCGCCGATTGGCGGGGCTTTTTGTTGCGCAAAAGTCAGGGGACCAAAGGAAGGCTGTTCAACTGTGGCGCAAGTGCAGGGCTGCTTGCCAGAGGTAGACTCCGGCACACACGCTGACGTTGATGCTTTGCTTCACCCCGTACTGCGGCATCTCCACCACGAGGTCACATGCTTCAAGTACTTCTGGCGCAACGCCCCGGACCTCGTTGCCAAGGACCAAGGCCCAGCGCTCTCCCTGGACGGGCTTCCACTCCTGCAAGGCCACACTGTTCGGCGCTTGCTCTGCCGCGGCAACCTTCCAACCTCGGGACTGAAGGTGCTGAACAGCAGACAAGGTTTCCGCGTGGGCGTTCCAGGGCACGTGACCGCTGGCGCCGAGGGCGCTCTTCAAAATGTCCCGATGAGGGGGATGGCAAGTGATGCCACAAAGGTCCAGGCCATCGATGCGAAAGGCGTCCGCGGAACGGAAGCAGGCTCCGACGTTTTGGCCACTGCGGATGTTGTCCAAGACGAGGCGGACCGGCAACCGCTCCGCCAGTCCGAACGCCTCTGCTGGGAGGCGTTCCCCAAGGCCTTGAGCCGGCATTACTTGATGCGCAGGCTGTAGGGCAAGCGGGCTTGGATGGGGTCACCGGTTTCCACCATGCGACGCACTTGCCACAATTCACGCAGGAGCTCTTCTTCCACACCGGTGAAGCCGAGCGCGTGCAAACCGGCCTCGACGCCAGTCAAATCTTCCACGAAGGACTCGAAGGGATCTTTGGCTTCTGGCAAGGCCACGCGGCGAATGTCGTCTTGTTCGATGCTCGCAAGTTGCGCGGCGTAGGCAACGGCGTATTCCAAATCGCCGATTTCATCGACAAGGCCGTTCTCCAAGGCGTCATTTCCCGTCCAGACGCGGCCACGCGCGAGTTCTTCGACGCGTTCGCGGGTCATGTTTCGGCCTTCGGCCACACGCTGGGTGAAGGCATCGTACACCTCGGTCACACTCTCATTGATGGCCGCAAGCGTCACGGCGTCGGGGGCAAACAGGCCATCGGGCTGTCCCGCATGGTCGTGGAGGGCCACCTCGTCAAACGTGATGCCCACGTGTTCCTCCAACATGCCGCCGAGGTTGGGAATCATTCCGAACACCCCAATGGACCCTGTGATGGTGGTCGCGTTGGCGAAAATGCGGTCTGCTGCACAGCTGATGTAGTATCCGCCGGATGCAGCAAGGTCACTCATGCTGACGACAAAGGGCTTGCCTGATTCTTTGAGCAAAATGGTCTCACGCCAAATCACATCGCTCGCCAAGGCACTCCCGCCGGGGGAGTTGACGCGCAACACGACGGCCTCCACGTCTTCGGCTTCCCGCGCCTCGCGCAGGGCTGTTGCGATGGTCTCCGACCCAATGGTGGAAGCGTCTCCTTCCCCACTTTCAATGGCCCCGACGGCGTAAATGACGGCCACGTTGCCACCGAGTTCTGTCGAATCCTCTTCGTCTTCCTCTTCTTCCATCTCTTCCAAAGCCGCCGTCAAGGCTTCCACCCCGCCAAGGAATCGCTCAGCCAAGGTGTATTCGTTCAACGAGATCAACTCAGGCTCGTCGCCGGCCAGCTTCTCCTCGAGCAAGGACATCAACTCGTCCTCGTAGAGCAAACCATCCACCAATCCTGCGTCCACGGCGTCTTGCGGGCCGCGAATGGCGAGGCGGTTGGCGAGGTCATCGAGGGTGCCTTCTTCCAAATTCCGGGCGGTCTCCACGTCGGTGCTCATGTCCAACCAAAACCCTTCCAACAAGGCGGTGAGTTGCTCGCGGTTGGCTGCGCTGAAGTCTTTGCGCAGAAAGGGTTCCACCGCGCTCTTGTAGGTGTTGTCAGGACCGCGAACCACGGTGACGTCGATGCCGAGCTTCTCAAACATGCCTGGGTAGAACATGCTCTGGCTGCGAAGGCCGTTCAAAGTCATGCCGCCTTGGGGATGCAAGTACACTTCATCCGCCGCAGAGTTGAAATGCAACGCGCGTTGACTCATGCTTTCCGACCACGCCACGATGAACTTGTTGCTGTCCTGCAAAATCTCCAGTCCCGCACGAAGGTCTTCCATCATGGCCGGCTGGACCGAAACGTCGGCGACGTTGAGCAGGACACCTTCGATTTGGTCATCCTCCGCAGCGCGCTCAAACGCATCCAAAATCTGGTTGAGACCCACTTGCATGTTGGGTTCCAACCCGCCCAAACCGAACGAGAATGGCACGTCGTTGCCGCCACGCTCCACAATGGGTGCATTCAACGTCACTTTCAAAATGTTCGCCTCCTCCAAGTCGATGTCGGCCCCGGCCATGGGGTCGGCGTCCGCCAAGGCACCCACCAATCCGCCCACGAGGACACCGACAAAAATGAAGATCAAGACCGTGCCTGCCACGAGCAGACCCAGGGTTGAGCCGATCGCGGAGCTCAAGATGTTTTTTCCAAATGAAGACATGGCCCCAAAAGTAGGCCAAGGCCTGCGATTGGAAGTACCTTGGACCCCAACGACTGTGAAGATCATGAGGACTGTGTATTTGGGGCTTGGGACGAACCTGGACGACCGCGACGCTTGGCTTGACCAAGGGCTGCACCTGCTGGAACATGCCTTGGTGGAGCGCCGAGCTGTGGTGTCTATGTTGCTCTCCGCACGCTACGAAACCGAAGCTTGGGGCATGGCCCCGGGCACGCCCTCCTTTTTGAACATGGTCGCAGCCGTGGAAACCGCCATGCCCTTGCCCGAGCTGTTGGCTTTGGGATTGGACGTGGAGCGTGAATGTGGCCGCGTGCGGGACCCCGAGGCGATGGGCTACACCAACCGCACCCTCGACGTGGATGTCCTGTGCACCTCCGTGGGGGAGCGCTGTGCGTCCGACGATGGGCTTGACCTGCAGGTGCCCCATCCGCGCATGATGTCTCGACGGTTTGTGCTTCAACCCTTGGTGGATGTGGCGCCAGACTTGGTCGTGGAAGGACAAGCCATCCAAGACGCGCTGGACGCCTGTCCTGCCGAACCTGCCGTGGTGCGGCGACGCGAAGAACCCGCCGAAAAGAACTGAAAACATGTACGCGAGTTTGGCCATCGAAGGCGGCATTGGCGCCGGAAAGACCACCTTTTCAAAGTGGCTTGCCCAAGATTTGGGGGCTGAACTGATGCTTGAACGCTTCGAAGAGAACCCATTCCTCGAAAAGTTTTATGAGAACCCGGAGGCCCATGCATTCAGCGTGGAACTGTCCTTCTTGGCGGACCGCTACAAGCAAATGCACGGGGCCGTCAAAAGCCGCAACCTCTTTAGGCAAAGGCTCGTGGCCGATTACAGCTTCGCGAAGAGTTTGATTTTCGCCAAAGTCAATTTGCCCAAGGACGAGTTCAAGCTGTTCAACACCATGTTCCAAATGATGGCGGCGCAATTGCCGCAGCCGGAGATCATCGCCATCCTCAACCCTGGGCGCAAAAGGCAAGAAGCCCAAATCGTCCAGCGCGGACGCGGCTACGAGCAAAACTTGCCCAAGGGCTACCTGGATCGCGTGGCCAAGGGCTACGAAGCCCATTATCGGCACCACCGTGGCTCGCGGGTGTTGTGGGTGGACACATCGGCGCTGGACTTCGTGGCACGGCCAGAGGAATTGCCGGTCTTGCGTGACGCCATCTTGACGCCGCGCAGACCTGGCGTACACCACATCACGGTGTCGGCCTAACTTCACGACATGACCCACCTGAAGAATGCATTCGTGGATTTGGCGGATTGGCCAGAGTTGGAAGACATCCAACTCGTTCCCGTGCTTCCCGCGTATGCCAAGGCCCGTGCGCTGGTTTGGGGTGTGGTGACGGTGGTGGTGGGCCTGGCCTTCTCTGGGCCGCTTGTCGCCGTCGCCATTTGGGGAGACAACGCGCCCCCACGGGTGCTGTGGTTGATCTTCGGTGGGATGTGGTTGCTGTCCATGGGATGGTGGGCCTTGGAAGAATGGAAGGGATGGCCCCTGCGAGGTTACCTCGTTCGCGACCGGGACGTGGTGTACCGCCGCGGTTGGTGGTCCCGAACCGTTACGGCTGTGCCTTTCACCCGCATCCAGCACAGTGAAATCCAACAGGGCCCGTTGGGGCGTTGGTTGGGATACTGCACTTTGAAGCTCTACACCGCAGGTGCGTCCGGCGCCAACTTGGAAATCCCCGGACTCAGCATGGCCACAGCCAGAAACATCCGCCGCATGCTGGAAGACCAAAGCCATGAATGACTTGACCGCGCCGCGACGGCAACACATCGCGGGGTTGCTTGTGCTTTTGGGCTGGCAATCGCGGCACATGCTTCGGGCGGCATGGCCCATTTTGATTGCGGCCTACTTCCAAAATGCCAACGACGCGAAGTACTTCCTATGGGCCATCTCCGTGGGTGCGGTTTTCACCCTTGTGGGTGCCGTGCTTCACTTTTGGCGGTTCACCTTCAATTTGAGTGGGGGCAAGTTTCACGTGCACAAGGGTGTCTTCGTCCGCGAAAAAATCAACATCCCACTTGAACGTGTTCAAGCGGTGCACATCGAACAAAACCTCATTCAGCGGCTGTTTGGCGTCAGCGGCGTGCGCGTCGACACGGCGGGCACCTCCGGATCCGAACTTCGCATTCATGCCCTCAAGTGGGACGAAGCCCAGGCCCTTCGTTCTTTCCTCACCGCCGAACGGTCCGACGCTGCGGTTCAGCACGGACAGGTGAACTCCGAAGCAGAGGAAACCGCATCCCCAACGAGGCCCTCGCCGCGACGCGCACTGATGGACCTCGACCTGCCCACCCTGTTTAAGGTCGGCTTGTCCCAAAACCACTTGTCCAAGGTGGCCTTTGCCATTGGTGGCCTCGTCACCTTTCAAGGCTTCGCATGGGAGATTGTGTCTGAACTCTGGGCCAAAGTGCCTGGCCTGTGGCGCACCGTCTTGCTCTTCCTCTCCCCCTTGCTCCTCGTCTTCTCCCCCATCTTGATCGCACTCGGGTCGGTTTTGATTTCCGTCTTGACCAGCGTGTTGAGGCATTGGAAGCTCCACATTTGGGTGGAAGGATCCAAGGCCAAACGCACGTCCGCCATCCACCTCACACAAGGTCTGCTCAACCGACAGGCCATGCAGATCCCCATTCACAAAGTCCAATCTGTGATGTGGGAAAGCACCTGGATTCGAAGGCTGTTCTCCATGGACACGGTGCACATTCGGCAGGCCGCTGCCGGCGGCGCCGTCAGCTCGGGAGACTCGGGAGGCATGGAAGGGGGCAATGCGATGCGCATGGGCATTCCCGCGATGAACGCGACGCGCACACGCCAGCTTGAAGCGTTGCTGTTCCCCACATGGCCACAGCGCAAACTCGTCACGTTGCGTCCGGAGAAGTACGCGTTTTGGGTGCGTTGGCTGCGTCGCTCTTTGGCCCTCACCCCCTTTGCCGTGGGATTGGGATGGTGGCTCGGCACCGGTTGGGGCATGGCCTTGGGCGCGGTGCTTTGGACCTGGAGCGGTTGGCTTTCTCGCAAGGTGCACCGTGGCCAGTGGGCCACCACGGACGGACGCCACTTGAGCGCCCACCAAGGTTGGTGGTTCCGCAAGCGCGTCATGATTGACTGGCACAAACTCCAGGCGGTGGAATTGACCCAAAACCGCATCCACGAGCGACGCAACGTGGCTCACCTCACGTTCCACACGTCCTCAGGCGTGGCCCATTTGAGGTTCTTGCCCACCGACGTCGCCCGTGACTTGCGGGACCTGGCCATGGCCCAAGTCCACGCACACCGCGGTCCATGGATGTAAAAACATCCCCAATGCAGGCGGAGTGACGCAGGGAACACTGTTTCCCGTGGCGTACCTTCCTCAACATGAAACGCAGTGACTTTTTGAAGATCAGCAGCCTCTTTGGAGGCGGCATGTTGGGCGGTTTGGGCTTGGGGCTCTCTTCTTGCACAGCTGACCCCACGGGCACCAAGAAGGGCATGAATTCGTGGTCCGAAGTGACCGGATCCATGGCCGCGCACGCTGCCCCGGCCATCCCCAAGGTGCGGGTCGCCATGCTTGGGCTGGGAAACCGTGGAAGCTCCCTCATCGAGATGTTGGAATGGCTTGTCACGCAGGGGCATGCCGAAATCACCGCCTTGTGTGATGTTCAGCCCGCGTACGTCCAGCGCACTGCTGACAAAGTCGCTTCCTTTCAAACGACCGCACCCCTGCGCATCGATGATCCCTCAGGGGAAGAATGGAAACAGGCCTGCAATCCGGAACTCGCGGATTTGGTGGTCATTGCCACGCCTTGGCACCTTCACACTCCCATGGCGTTGTACGCCATGGAGCAAGGACTTCACGCAGCCAGCGAAGTTCCCATTGCCTACACCGAAGAGGACTGCTTGGCGCTGGTGAAGGCCTCGGAGCGCACCCAAAAGCACTGCATCATGCTCGAGAATTGCTGCTACAACGGCGAAGAACTTTGGCTGCTCAACATGGTGAAAGAGGGTGTTTTTGGGGATGTGACCCACGCCGAGTGCGCCTACCTGCACGATTTGCGGGCGCTTTTGTTGGATGCCACTTACTACCATAACCGTTGGCGTTTGCGCGAGCATCTCGAGCGAGATGGCAACCTCTACACCACCCATGGCCTGGGGCCCGTGTGCATGTACATGGATGTGCTTCGCGGGGACAACCTCAGCCATTTGGTCTCGATGAGTTCCAACGAAGCGGCTCTGTCCAAGGCCCTTCGGGAGTCGGAAGAACCCGAGTTGCAAGCGCTTGCCTCGCGCGTCAAATGCGGGGATGTGAACACCACCCTCATTCGGACCACGGCAGGCAAAAGCATCATGCTGCAGTTTGACACGCACACAGGACGGCCGTACTCGCGACTCAACAAACTGAGTGGCACAGGGGCGACCCATTACGGCTATCCGTCCCGCCTCTACCTTGACCATGGCCCCACCTGGGACTGGCACAGGTGGCAAGAGAAAGAAGCCTATGATGTCGCAAGGGCCCAATACGACCACCCGCTGTGGTCAAGCCTCAAAGAAGGCATCACTGCCAACCAGCAAGGACATGGCGGCATGGACTTCGTGATGATGTACCGTCTCATCCGCTGCCTGAACGAAGGCGTGGCTCTTGACCTGAGTGTGTACGATGGGGCGCTTTGGAGCCTCGTTGGCGTCCTCAGCGAACGCTCGGTGGCCCAAGGCAACCAACGCATGGACATCCCGGATGTGAGCGGAGGCACGTGGCAAACCAAGCGCGAGCACCCCGTATTCAGAGGGCTCTAACGCCCTCGCACCGCATTCAAGCCCGGGATTCCCTCACTCCTCCTCGTCGGGTTCAACTGAAGCCGCCGAAATGTCGAGCAGCGACTCACTCTCACGGGTGTCCAGTGTGCCCACATTTTTCAGGCGGCGCTGCATGACGTTGGTACGGGTGCTGCGCAAGTCTTCGAGCGACTTCTTCGCAGTGGACAGCTGCTTGTCGACCTTTTCCAGTTGATTGGAGAACTTGCCAAACTCCGTCTTCACCGCCTCCAAAATCTTCCATACTTCGCTGCTTCGCTTGGTCACCGCAAGGGTGCGGAAGCCCATTTGCAAACTGTTGAGCAAGGCCGACATGGTGGTTGGGCCCGTCACGGTGATGCGGTATTTGCGCTGAAGCGTTTCAAACACGCCAGGGTGGCGCAGCACCTCGGCGTACAAGCTCTCGATTGGCAGGAACATCACCCCAAAGTCGGTGGTGTGCGGGGCCTCCACGTATTTCTCAGAAATGTCTTTCGCGAATTTTTCGAGGGTGGCGGTCAACGCCTTTTCCGCCGACGATATGGCGTCCAAATCGCCCGCCTCCCGCGCATTGAGGAGCTCTTCGTAACCGTTGAGCGGGAACTTGGAATCGATGGGCAACCACACGACGACGTCGTCTGAATTGCCCGGCATGCGGATCGCAAATTCCACGCGCTCGGTCGACCCTGGACGCGTGGCCACATTTTCCTCGTATTGCTCGCGGGGCAGCAATTGCTCGATGATGTTGGCCAGCTGGTATTCTCCGAGGATGCCCTTGGTTTTGACGTTGGTGAGCACCTTCTTCAAGTCCCCCACCCCACTGGCAATGCTCTGCATTTCCCCAAGGCCTTTGTGCACCTGCTCCAGCCGCTCGCTCACCTGCTTGAAGCTCTCCCCGAGTCGCTTTTCCAGCGTGTCCTGGAGTTTTTCGTCCACGGTCTTGCGCATCTCTTCGAGGCGCTTGCCGTTGTCCTCACGAATCTCCTTCAACTGCTTTTCAATCGTTTCGCGCACGTCCTTGACCGCCTCCAGCGACGTCTTTCCTTGGTTGTGGAGTTGCTTCAGCAAATCGTCGAACTGCTGGCGCAACACGTCTTGCTGGGCTTTCGCGTTGTCTTCGAGTTTCTTCTCAACGGCGGCGAGATTGTTGCGCAATTCCTCCCGCTGGGCTTGGGCAAGCTCGGCCGCTTCCTTTCGGTTTCGGGCAAACTCGTCGCGCATCACGCCTTCTCCGGCCCCCACCTTCTCTCTGAGCGATTGGAGCTCCGCCGCGGTCACGGCATCGCCTGATGCGCCAAGTTTGTTCCGCATGCCCCACACGAGAACGCAAGCAGCGATGGACGCAAGGGCGGAAAAAATGGCAAGGGCTGTAAGCATGAAGCAAGGACTTTGAAATCAAACGACAGGAATCAAATCTACAATTCAGAACGGCGTCCACCGCGGAGCGATTGTGCGTGGTGAAAATGGATGGCATGAAAAAGCCAAACCTCAAAGGCTTGGCTTTTTCTATCGGCGACTGCATTCCTCACTTCCCGAGGACCTCAGCCATCTTGGAGCCAATGTCCGCAGGACTGTCCACCACGTGGATGCCGCACTCGCGCATGACGCGCTTCTTCGCTTCGGCCGACTCGTCTTCGCCCGACACGATGGCCCCTGCGTGGCCCATGGTGCGGCCCTTCGGCGCCGTGACGCCTGCGATGAAGCCGACGACGGGTTTGGTGCCGTTCTCTTGAATCCAACGCGCCGCTTGCACTTCGAGATCACCGCCGATCTCGCCGATCATCACAATGCCCTTGGTTTCGTCGTCCGCCATGAGGAGCTTGACCGCCTCGAGGGTCGTCGTACCGATGATGGGGTCACCGCCGATGCCGATGGCCGTGGTTTGGCCGAGGCCAGCCTTCGTGCACTGGTCCACCGCTTCGTAGGTGAGGGTGCCCGACTTGGACACGATGCCTACGACGCCTGGCTCGAAGATGAAGCCTGGCATGATGCCCACTTTCGCTTGGCCTGCTGTGATGATGCCGGGACAGTTGGGGCCGATGAGGGTGCAGTCACGCTTGTCGATGTAAGCCTTCACCTTCACCATGTCCGCCACGGGAATGCCCTCGGTGATGGCCACTATGACCTTGATGCCAGCGTCCGCAGCTTCCATCAGGGCGTCTGCCGCAAATGCGGGCGGCACAAACACAATGCTCACGTCCGCGCTGGTCTTCGCCACCGCGTCTGCAACCGTGTTGAACACAGGGCGGTCGAGGTGGGTTTGGCCTCCCTTTCCAGGAGTCACACCACCAACCACGTTGGTGCCGTATTCAATCATTTGGCCTGCGTGGAAGGTGCCTTCGCCTCCTGTGAAGCCTTGCACAATGATTTTGGAGTCACGGTTGACGAGAACGCTCATGTCCTGTAGGTGTTGGTTTGCGGCGAATGTGTCGCCTTCCTTTGTGAATGCGCGGCAAATTTAGGCCAAATTCGCGCCATGAACTCCCCCCTTCGCGACGCAGTTGACGGTGCCACGATTTGCGCCATCTCCACCGCCCCCGGTGCGGGTGGAATCGCCGTGGTGCGCATCTCCGGCAACGAGGCCCTCGCCCTTGGCTCCAAGGTCTTTTCCAAGCCCCTCGACGCCATCGCAGACCGCGCTGTCGCGTTCGGCCGCTTTCGCGACGCAGAGGGCACCGTCCTCGACGAAGGGCTCGCTCTCATCCTTCGAGGCCCCGGCTCCTACACCGGCGAGGACACGGTGGAATTCAACATTCACGGTTCGCAGTTCATCCAGCGCGAGGTCATGCGGGCGCTCATTGAAGCGGGCTGCCGCCAAGCCGGTCCCGGCGAATTCACCCAGCGCGCCTTCCTCAACGGCCGTCTCGACCTCACCCAGGCCGAAGCCGTCGCCGACCTCATCGCCGCGGAACACGCGGGCGCCCACCGCCTTGCCCTCGACCAACTTCGAGGCGGCTTCGCCCGCGAGATCAATGCCCTGCGCGAAGCCTTGATCGGCTTTGCAGGCCTCCTCGAACTCGAGCTCGATTTTGCCGAGGAAGACGTCGAGTTCGCAGACCGCGCACGTTTCGACGCCCTGCTCGCTGACCTCCTCTCCCGCGTCGGCCGTCTCGCGGACAGTTTCGCCACCGGCAACGCCATGAAGGAAGGCATCCCCGTCGCCATTGTTGGCGCCCCCAACCGCGGCAAGTCAACCCTCCTCAATGCCCTCCTCGGCGACGACCGGGCCATCGTCTCGGACATTCCCGGCACAACCCGCGACACGGTGGAGGATGCATGCACCCTCGACGGCCTTCGTTTCCGATTCATCGACACGGCGGGCCTTCGCGACACAGACGACGTCGTTGAGGCCGAAGGCATTCGCCGCGCCTTGGCCAAAGCCTCCAGCGCCTCCACGGTCCTGCTCCTTTTCGACGCAAGCACCGACGCCCACGAAGACGTCCAAGCCCGAATCGACGCGCTCGACCTCACCCCCGACGCCCACATCATCGTTGTCTGGAACAAGTGCGACCTCGCCCCTGCTCCCGCAGGCCTTGCCGACGTCCCCACCCTGTCTCTGAGTGCCTCAACCGGGGCGGGTCTGGAAGAATTGCGCCAAGCCCTGCTGGACCAACACCGCGCCGACGACCAAGGGCACCAACTCGTCGTCACCAACTTGCGCCACTTCGAAGCGCTGACCGCAGCCAAGGCCGCACTCCAAGCCGTGCGCGACGGGCTCGGCAACGGCATCCCTGGAGACCTCGTGGCGGTGGACGCCCGACTTGCTCTGCACCACCTCGGTGAAATCACGGGTGCCGTGCACGCCGACGACATCCTCGGACACATCTTCTCCCATTTCTGCATCGGGAAATAAAAAGCCCGGACCTCTTGGCCCGGGCTTCTGTCAAGGTCTTGTCGACCCGGATTGTTCTGTCATCGCTGGATGGCCAGGCGCTTCACGCTCACGCCACGCTCGTCGCTGAGCATCACGTTGTACGTGCCGCTGCTCAAGCCGGACAGGTCGAGCACCGTGTTGCCCTGAAGCGCCACATTCTGCTCAGCCCACACCACGCGGCCGGCGCCGTCCAAGATTTGAACCGTCACCCCGGTGTGGAATCCAGCAACCGTCAAGGTCACTTCGCCCGTCGTCGGGTTCGGGAACATGCCAAACGCCAAGCGCGTCTCTTCCACACCGTCTTCGACTTCACCCACGCACTCGCAGTTCTCGTCGATGGTGTCGTTGACGGTGTTCTCGTCTCCGTCATCGCACGCGTCGCCGATCAAGATGCAAGAACCATCATCCTCGGTCGCCAACTCGTCGTAGTTGCAGGCATCGAGGTTGGTGCAACCCGCCACTTCGAGCTCATCACACACCCCATCGCCGTCCACATCGTTCAAGCAGTCGCCGTTGCAGTCGTAGTACTCCTCGGCGTATTCGCAGGAGCCGTCGTCGTCGGTCGCCAACTCATCGTAGTTGCACGCCGACTCATCGGTGCAACCCGCCACTTCGAGCTCATCACACACCCCATCGCCGTCCATGTCGTTCAGGCAATTGCCATTGCAGTCGTAGTAATCAGCTGCGTACTCACATGAACCGTCGTCGTCCGTGGCCATGTCACTGAAGTTGCACGCCATCATGTCGGTGCATCCCAACACTTCCAACTCGTCGCACACGCCGTCTTCGTCCGTGTCGTTCAGGCAGTTGCCTGAACAGTCGTAGTACTGAGCGGCGTACTCACATGAGCCGTCGTTGTCGGTGGCCTCGGGATTGAAGTTGCACGCTGTTTCGTCGTCGCAGCCCGCCACTTCAAATTCATCGCACACACCGTCACCGTCCATGTCGTTCAGACAGTCGCCGTTGCAATCGTAGAACTCCGCAGCATACTCGCAGGACCCGTCGTTTTCCGTGGCATCCATGCTAAAGTTGCAGGCATTCATGTCGGTGCATCCTGGGATTTCCAGCTCATCGCAAATGCCATCACTGTCGCTGTCCATCAAGCAGTTCCCCTCGCAGTCGTAGTACTCGGCAGCGTAATCACAAGAGCCGTCGTTTTCGGTTGCGGTCGCGTTGTAATTGCATGCGGTGTTGTCGTCACAGCCCAAAACCTCCAAGTCATCACACACCCCGTCGCCATCCATGTCCATCAGGCAAATGCCATCACAATCGTAGTACTCTTCGGCATACTCACAGGAGTCGTCCTCGTCCGTGGCATTCGCATTGTAGTTGCAAGCCAATTCGTCTTGACAACCAGGGACTTCGAGGGCATCGCAAATGCCGTCCAAATCCACGTCAGACTCACACACGCCATCGCAAGTGTAGCCCAATTCAGGGTACACACAATTGCCAGCATCGTCGGTCGCTTCGTCGCTGTAGTTGCAGGCATCCTCATCCGTGCAACCCGGCACTTCAAACTCATTGCAAATGCCGTCCATGTCGTCGTCGTTCACGCACTCCCCATCACAGTCGTAAGGGAATTGTGCGTACACGCAAGAGCCATCGTTGAAGTCCACGTCCGCGTCGTAGTTGCAGGCGTCGGGATCGTCGCATCCAAAGACAAAACATGAGATGAAGTCACAGCTTCCATCTTCAAACGTCGCCGCAGGATCGTAATTGCATGCCGGGGTCGCCGTGCATCCGTAGATGTCGTCCGTGTCACAGATGCCGTTTCCATTTTCATCCGCTTCGCACTCCCCACCACAGATGCCGAGCGCATCGTCAAACAGGCAAGATCCGTCGTCGCAGCTCGCCCCCATGTCGTAGTTGCAAGCCGCTTCATCCGTGCAGCCTGCGTAGGCATCGCCCCCGCAGTTTCCACAGGCATCGAGGTACTCACATGAACCGTCATCACATCCTGCACCCATGTCGTAGTTGCATGCCGTCTCGTCCGTGCAGCCTTCGTAAGCATCGCCACCGCAGTTGCCGCAAACATCTTCGTACAAGCACGAGCCATTGTCGCAGCCTGCAGTAGCGTCGTAGTTGCACGCGCCGGAATCCGTGCATCCCGAGTAGCTGTCACCACCACAATTGCCACAGGCATCCAAGAATTGACAAGAGTTGTCTTCACATGTGGCGAACGGATCAAAGTTGCACGCCGTCAAATCGGTGCATCCCAACATGCCGTTGCCTCCGCACTCCCCGCACTCGTCGAGTTGGTTGCCATTGCAATCGCAGTCGTCCTCTGGGATGTCAGAACATCCGCACTCATAAATCTCGCCAGGACCGTTGCACACGCCACACGCATCGAGCGTACCCACGCAGTCGTCGACGTCATCACACACGCCGTCCATGTCTTCATCCGCAGTGCAGTCGCCACCACAAACGCCAATGGCATCGAGCTGGTTTCCGTCGCAGTCGCAGTCGCCTGCATTGATGTAGACGCAATTGGTTCCATCATCAATGGTTGCATCGGGGTCGTAGTTGCACGCGTTGACATCAGAGCAACCGCTGCAAGATTCATATTCGCACAAATCATTGTCGTTGAGAATTGCCGAAGGATCATAGTTGCAGGCAAATGCAATCAAGCACCCTGTACAACTTGAATTGTCCCCGTTGCAGACTCCACACTCATCGTAAGCCCCGATGCAGTCGTCTTCGTCGTCACAGATGCCATCGGCATCGGCGTCTGCGGCGCAGTCACCACCACACACCCCGAGGGCGTCAAGCTGGTTTCCATCGCAATCGCAATCCTCCTCGAGAATGTAGGTGCATGAATCGTCATCGAACGTTGCAGTTGGGTTGTAGTTGCAGGCACTGCTGTCTGTACAACCACACCCAGTTGTTTGGGCTGAACCTGAGAATGTGCCAGTCCCGTCAAAAGTCACGCTGATTTGTTGCTGGTCAGAACCCACGCCAAGGGGGAAAACCTGGTAGTTGATTTGACCTGAAATGTCTCCCGCCGTGGTCACTTGCATGATGAGAACACGTCCGCTGGAATCTGGCAGCCCATTGGCTGCTGTATTCAACACGTACCACGATGAACCTGTGAGCGTGTTGCTCTCTAAACCAGTTGCTCCATCCGTCAAGAAGAATGGGGTAACAGGTTGCATCGTGTCCTCCACGATGGAGGGGTCAGCAGCGCCTTCGATGCCAGAAGTTGATGCAGGACCGGTCAAGCCAATTGTCGCATAAGAATCGTCTGCAAGCTCAGGGAACGCAGCCAAGAAAGCAGGGTTGATGCCAGATGCATTCCAAGAGCTGTTGAACGAGCTGTTGAAGGCACCCTCTGGCGTACTCACAATGAGGCTCGCCAAGTCACTTCCAAATACGGCACTCATCCGATCTGCTTCCTCTTGCATCTCCACGTAAAAGCGGTAGGTGGTCAACCCCGCAGTGATTGCAGGTGAAGATTCCACAATCATCGGATACGAACCGCCACCACCGCCACAAGAGCAGTAGTCACATGATCCATCATCCTCAGTGGCCTCTTCATCGTAGTTGCATGCGGAGTCATCTATGCACCCTGGGATTTCGGCATCATCACAGACACCGTTCGCGTTGACATCCGCGTCACAGTCACCCCCACAGACGCCGAGGACGTCGAGCTGGTTGCCGTCGCAGTCGCAGTCGCCTTCGGGGATGTCCGCACATCCGCACTCGTAGATGGCGCCAGGTCCGTTGCAGATGCCGCACTCGTCGTAGGCACCCACGCAGTCGTCTACGTCGTCACAAATGCCATCGGCATCTTCGTCGGCCGCGCAGTCACCACCGCAGACACCGAGGGCGTCAAGCTGGTTGCCGTCACAGTCGCAATCGCCTTCTGGGATGTCAGCACATCCGCACTCGTAGATGGCGCCAGGGCCGTTGCAGATGCCGCACTCGTCGAGTTCTCCAACACATGGATCGACGTTGTCACAAATGCCATCGGCATCTTCGTCGGCCGCG
>PKDW01000124.1 GCA_002863145.1 Flavobacteriales bacterium | reverse complement strand
ATGAGGATGTTCTTCATGACTTCAAGCGGTAAGCAGGCCGGTGATGATTTCGTGAGCATTGTCCACGAAAACAATGTGACGGCAATTCATGATGTCATACGTGCTCAAGTCACCCGCCGTCATGACGCGGTGCTTGGGCAGGTTCCGACTGCTGAGGTAGAGCGCCTTGTTCTGCTCTGGCACCACCACAAGTGTCTTGCGATCGGAGAGGCCCAACTTGCCAAAGGTGTTCAGCAGGTCCTTCGTCTTGGGTGCATCCATAGACAGTCCTTTGACAATTCGGATTCCGCCTTCCTCTTTTGCCTTGTAGGCCAAAGCACTCTTGCGGGCCAACTGGCGGACCTTCTTGTTGAGCTTGATGTCGTAGCTACGGGGGCGAGGTCCAAAGACGGTTCCTCCTCCGACGAAGAGTGGGTTCTTGATCGATCCAGCACGGGCACCTCCAGTGCCTTTTTGCTTCTTGATCTTGCGGGTTGATCCCGTGATTTCAGCACGCTCTTTGGTCTTGTGTGTTCCCTGACGCTGGGCAGCCAGATAACGCTTGACGTCCAAGTAGATCGCGTGGTCGTTGGGCTCGATGCCAAACACCGCATCATCCAAATCCAAAGATTTCTTCGTCTTGGATCCTTTGCTGCTGTAAACGTTGAGTTTCATTATGCTTCAGGCTTACGGATGACGACAGTGGAACCTTTGTGGCCTGGGACTGCGCCCTTCACCACAAGCAAGCCTTCTTCAGGCATGACTTTCAACACCTCGAGGTTTTCGATGGTCACACGGGAGTTGCCCATCTGACCTGCCATGCGCATGCCCTTGAAGACACGTGCTGGCGTCGAAGCCGCACCAATGGAACCAGGTGCACGCAAACGGTTGTGCTGACCATGGGTCGCTTGACCCACACCCGCAAAACCGTGGCGCTTCACAACGCCTTGGAAGCCCTTTCCTTTGGACTTTCCAACGACGCTGACGTACTCACCTTCAGCGAACACATCGTCCACTTTTACAGTGTCACCAGGTTGAAGTTCCTGTTCAAATGCGTGGAATTCCACGAGCTTGCGCTGTGGCATCACACCTGCACGCTTGAAGTGACCTTGCATGGCCTTCGAAGTGTGCTTCTCGGAACGCTCGCCGTAACCAAGCTGAACGGCTTCGTAGCCGTCCCGCTCGAGGGTACGTACTTGCGTCACGACGCAAGGACCAACTTCCAACACTGTGCATGGGAGATTCTTCCCAGCGGCACTGTAGATGCTGGTCATGCCTACTTTTTTCCCTATGAGTCCGGGCATGGTGTTTGTGTTTTTATGAGTGAGACCTGATCGGGTAATCAGACCTTGATTTCTACTTCGACTCCGCTGGGCAACTCCAAACGCATGAGGGCATCCACTGTCTTGGAAGACGAGCTGTAGATGTCGATCAAACGCTTGTAGGAGCTCAGCTCGAATTGTTCACGGCTCTTCTTGTTCACGTGTGGTGAACGCAACACCGTATAAATGCGCTGGTGAGTGGGCAGGGGCACAGGGCCACTGATCACTGCGCCAGTAGACTTCACAGTCTTGACAATCTTTTCAGCCGACTTGTCGACCAGGTTGTGATCGTACGACTTGAGCTTGATGCGAATTTTCTGCGTCATGACTTGGGTGATTAGCCTTTGGCGGCTTCAATGACTTGTTCTTGAATGTTGTTGGGTGCCTGAGCATAGTGGCTAAAGCTCATGCTTGACGTGGCGCGGCCAGAGGTCAACGTACGGAGGTCAGTCACGTAACCGAACATCTCAGACAGGGGAACTTTGGCATTCACCACAGTCTTGCCCGAACGCTCGTCGGTCCCCTCAATCAATGCACGACGCTTGTTGAGATCACCGATGACGTCACCCATGTTTTCTTCAGGTGTGACCACCTCGAGCTTCATGAGCGGTTCCAAGATTTTGGGCTGACAGTTCTTTACGGCTGCGCGGTACGCAAACTTGGCCGCCTGCTCGAACGACAACTGGTCTGAGTCAACGTTGTGGTAGCTTCCGTCGAGGAGCTCCACAGACATGCTGTCCATGGGGAATCCAGCGAGGACGCCGTTGTTCATGGCCTCTTTGAAGCCTTTCTCCACAGAAGGAATGAATTCCTTGGGAACGTTGCCGCCCTTGACAGAACTCACAAACACCAAACCTTCCTTCTCGGGATCTGGCGCAGGGCCAATCTTCACGATGATGTCGGCAAACTTACCGCGTCCACCTGACTGCTTCTTGTACACCTCGCGGTGGTCGGCAGAACCGAAGATGGCCTCTTTGTAAGCCACGCGGGGCTGACCTTGGTTGCACTCCACATTGAATTCGCGCTTCATGCGGTCAATCAACACTTCGAGGTGCAATTCGCCCATGCCAGAAATGACGGTTTGGCCGCTCTCCTCGTCTGTAGAGACTTGGAACGTGGGATCCTCTTCCGACAACTTGTTCAAAGCTGTTCCAAGCTTGTCCATGTCTGCTTGAGACTTGGGCTCGATGGCAACCCCAATCACTGGCGCGGGGAAGCTCATGCTCTCCAACACAATGGGGGCCTTCTCGTCGCAGAGTGTATCACCTGTGCGGATGTCCTTGAAGCCAACCACAGCACCGATGTCTCCTGCTTCGAGGCAATCGATGGGGTTCTGCTTGTTCGAGTGCATTTGGAAGATGCGGCTGATGCGCTCCTTTTTGCCCGAACGGGTGTTCTTCACGTAAGAACCGGCAGGAAGTTCTCCTGAGTATGCACGAACGAAGCACAAGCGTCCCACGAAGGGGTCGGTGGCAATCTTGAAGGCGAGGCCAGAGAAGGGCTCGCTTGGATCGGGCTTGCGCTCCATCTCGACAGACTCATCGTCAGGATCGGTTCCCATGATGCTCTCCACGTCGTAAGGAGAAGGCAAGTACATCATCACAGCGTCCAGCATGGTCTGCACTCCCTTGTTCTTGAAGGCAGAGCCACACAAGATGGGCGTGATGTCCATGGCGATGGTCGCCTTGCGAATCGCTTCCACGATTTCCTCCTTGGTCAAGCTGTCTGGATCTTCAAAGTACTTCTCCATCAAGGAGTCGTCTTGTTCGGCAGCAGCTTCGATGAGCTTTTCACGGTACTCCGCCACGGTGTCCAAGAGGTCCTCAGGCATTGGAATCTCATTCCATGTCATGCCCTTGTCTTCCTCATTCCACACGTAGGCTTTGTTGTCGATCAAGTCGACGACACCCTTGAACGTCTCTTCAGCGCCGATGGGCACCTGCAGAGGTACGGGACGCGCGCCCAACATGTCCTTGATCATGCCGACCACGTTGAAGAAGTCTGCACCTGAACGGTCCATCTTGTTCACGAAGCCGATGCGAGGAACACCGTACTTGTCGGCGAGACCCCAGTTGGTCTCCGATTGTGGTTCCACACCTGACACCGCGCAGAAGAGCCCCACAGCGCCGTCGAGGACGCGAAGTGAACGCTCCACCTCCACCGTGAAGTCCACGTGGCCTGGGGTGTCAATGATGTTGATGCGGTATTCCTTGTCTTGGAAGTTCCAAAAGCAAGTGGTCGCAGCAGATGTAATCGTAATGCCGCGCTCCTGCTCTTGCTCCATCCAGTCCATCGTCGCTGCACCATCGTGCACCTCACCGATTTTGTGACTGATTCCTGTGTAATACAAGATGCGCTCCGTGGTCGTGGTCTTGCCAGCGTCCACGTGGGCCATGATGCCGATGTTCCGCGTAAAGTTGAGGTCTCTCTTAGCCATATCTCAGATCGTTGAGGTCAATGTCAGAAACGGAAGTGTGCAAAGGCTTTGTTCGCTTCCGCCATGCGGTGCGTGTCTTCCTTCTTTTTAAACGCGGAGCCCTCCTCCTTCGAAGCGGCAATGATTTCAGCGGCCAAACGCTCGGCCATGCTCTTTTCGTTTCGCTTCCGCGAGAAGTCAATGAGCCACTTCATGGCCATGCTCAACTTCCGGCTGTCACGAATGGGAGTTGGGATTTGGAACGTAGCTCCACCGACACGGCGGCTGCGCACCTCCACTCCTGGAGTGATGTTTTCCAACGCTTTCTTGAACAACTCCAAGCCATCTTCTCCTGTGCGCTCAGAGACGCGATCGATGGCTTTGTAGAAAATCGTGAATGCCACGCTCTTCTTCCCGTCCAGCATCAGGTTGTTCACGAACGTGGTCACTTGCGTATCTCCGAAACGTGCGTCCGGGAGAATGCGGTGCTTTTTGGCGACTCTTCTTCTCATGGCGTCAGCTTACTTTTTGGCCTTGGGGCGCTTGGTACCATACTTTGAACGGCGCTGCATGCGGCCGTCCACTCCAGCGGTGTCAAGTGCACCGCGCACGATGTGGTAACGCACACCTGGAAGGTCTTTGACACGTCCGCCGCGCACGAGCACAATGCTATGCTCTTGGAGGTTGTGCCCTTCACCGCCGATGTAGGCGTTCACTTCATTGCCGTTGGTCAATCGCACACGGGCGACTTTACGCATGGCGGAATTTGGCTTCTTGGGTGTGGTCGTGTATACACGGACGCAAACACCACGGCGTTGTGGACATGAGTCCAAAGCGGCCGATTTACTTGCCTGAGTCTTGGTGACTCGTCCTTTGCGGATGAGCTGCTGGATAGTGGGCATCGTCTGAGTTTGACGTTAATCTATGGGCACAAAAAATTATCCCCCCAAATTCTAACGGGGGTGCAAAAGTAGACGAAACCAATGAAAAAGCAAGGGTTCTCGCGAGATTTTTCTGGCGAATTCTCCAACAGCCGACATCGTTCCTTCGAGACCAGCGTGTGCCCAAAGTTCATCAGCGATGCAACTCGAAACCTTACCTTCGGCTTGTGAATTTTCTCCACGATTTGAATGATGCACAGCGCGAGGCTGCGGCGAACGTCGATGGCCCCATGATGGTCATCGCCGGAGCGGGCTCGGGGAAAACAAGGGTTTTGACCTACCGCATTGCCCACATGATGACGCAGGGGGTGGACCCGTTCTCGATTTTGGCCTTGACCTTCACCAACAAAGCCGCCCGCGAGATGAAAAATCGCATCGGCAGGCTGGTGGGGGAAAGCGAGGCAAGGAACCTCTGGATGGGGACCTTTCACAGTGTGTTTGCCCGCATCCTTCGCATCGAGTGCGAGCGCATCAACTACCCGCGCAACTTCACCATCTACGACACGCAGGACAGCCGCAGCCTGTTGAAGGACATCATCAAAGGCATGGGGCTCGACGACAAAGTGTACAAGCCCGCGGGCGTGCAATCCCGAATCAGCTCTGCCAAGAACAACCTCATTGATGCACGCGCGTACGCGGAACACGCGGAAATCCGTTCCGAAGACCAACAGTCAGGCCGCCCCATGTTGGCCGACATCTATGCGCAGTATGAAATCCGATGCTTTCGGGCGGGTGCGATGGACTTCGACGACCTGTTGTACAAGATGAATGTGCTGCTTCGGGACTTCCCCGATTTGCTCAACAAATACCAGCACCGCTTCCGCTACATCTTGGTGGACGAGTACCAGGACACCAACTTCGCCCAATACCTCATCATCAAGCAACTGGGCGCCGTGCATGAGAATGTTTGTGTTGTGGGAGACGATGCCCAAAGCATCTACTCCTTTCGCGGCGCCAACATCCAGAACATCCTCAACTTCAAAAAGGACTACCCCGAGGCCAAGCTGTTCAAGCTGGAACAGAACTACCGCTCCACCTCTCACATTGTGAAGGCAGCCAACTCGGTCATCGCCAACAACCGAGACCAAATCCCCAAGGAGGTTTGGACCTCCAACGCCGAGGGCGAAAAAATCAAGGTCTTCCGCGCGACCTCAGACAACGACGAAGGTCGGTTTGTGGCCAACCGCATTTTTGAAGTGCGCGGCCACGACCAATGCCAGTACAAGGACTTCGCCATTCTGTATCGCACCAATGCCCAGTCGCGGTCCTTTGAAGAAAGCCTGCGTAAGCTGAATGTCCCCTACCGCATCTACGGTGGCTTGTCGTTCTACCAGCGCAAAGAAGTGAAGGACCTCTTGGCCTACTTCCGCTTGACTGTCAATCCCAACGACGACGAAAGCTTCAAGCGCGTGGTCAACTACCCCGCACGTGGCATCGGCAAGACGTCCATGGACAAGTTGATCGCCTACGCAGCCGGAGAAGAAATCAGCCTCTGGCAGGCCCTGCATCCGAAGGACGGCATGCCCCCGGCGCCTTTGAAGGGTGCGGCATGGAAAAAACTGAGCGACTTCGTGGGCATGGTCGCGGCGTTCTCGGCGGAGGCCAACCAAGCGAATGCGCATGCCGTCGGTTTGGCCATCGCCAAGCGATCCGGGTTGATCCACGCGTTGTATTCGGACAAGACGCCCGAAGGTGTGGCGCGGTACGAGAACGTGCAGGAATTGCTGAACGCACTGCAAGGCTTTGTGGAGAATCCGCTCAACGAGGAAGACCAAAGCCTCTCCGACTTCCTCATTGATGTGGCGCTTCTCACCGACGCCGACAACGAAGACGACGACGACAACAAAGTCAACCTCATGACCGTGCACGCGGCCAAGGGGCTCGAGTTCAAGCACGTGCATATTGTGGGCCTCGAAGAACAGTTGTTCCCCTCTCAGATGGCGATGGAGAGCCGGGCTGAATTGGAAGAAGAACGTCGGTTGTTCTACGTGGCACTGACTCGGGCCGAAGTCACCTGCACCCTTTCCTATGCCCTGACACGTTTCAAGTGGGGACAGGTCATGCAAGGCGACCCGAGCCGATTCCTGGAAGAGATCGACGAGGACTGCATTGTCCTGCCACAAAACGCCCCGATCTCACGGGGACCTGTGGACTTTGCGCAGGCCCGTTCCCAGTTCCGCCAAATGCCGACGGGATCGGCGCCACGGTCGTTTGGGCGCCTCGACAGCAAAGCTGCGCCCAAGCCTCCCTCCCGCCCCGGCAAATGGTCCCGCATGCAGGAGGCGGCCAAAAATGCGCCTGCGACTTCCGCCGCGCCCTTGAATCCCGGCACCGAACCCGACTCCAAACCACGTACCGCGGGGCCGTCGGTCATCACCGTGGGGGACACGGTCATGCACGCCAAGTTTGGCAAAGGCAAAGTCGTGGCCTTGGAAGGAAGTGCACCCAACGAGAAGGCCACCGTGTTCTTCCCTTCGGTCGGCCAGAAACAGCTGCTCTTGAAGTTTGCCAAACTCGAAGTCCTCGGATGAAACCCTTTCTGACCTGCTTGGCCTTGGCCTCCCTGCTCCTTTTCGGATGCGAACCTGAAGGGCAAGACATCGCCTTTGAAGTGAATGTGACGCAGTGGGCGAACCCCAACCTTCCAGAGGTGGGGGCCACGGTGGTGCTCGAAGAGCAACGACTGACCAACGGCGTGCTGAACTCGTTCTTCACGGAAATCGAGCGCGCCACCACCCCCGAGAGCGGCGTGGTGGAATTGCAAACGGTCCGGAGCAACGTGCTCTCGTTGCGGATTCGGGTCGAACAAGCCGACTGTTTCGATGAAATCGTCGACCTCAACCCAGAAGACGTCATGACCGACGGCACGCCCAATGTGGTCGACGTGGCGATCATGCCCCAATGCCTTGTCAACGCCACCATCGACAACACCTCCTCTCCTTGCCCCAACTACAACATGAACTTCAAGTGGACGCCACGCGAAGTGGAGGACGCCGCGTCTGAAGTCCGCTTCACATGCGGCACCGACTGGCAAACGGTGGGATACGGTGACACCGAGAGTGCCGTGTGCTACATCACCGGTGGAACGTGGTTGCTGCACAGGCGCTTTTGGGGGTGCCTCGACAGCACCAACTTGGACTCGGTGTGGTGTGCGCCGGGCGGAGTGGTGATGTTGGACTTGGACTGAGTCGAGATGCCTTCCACGAGGGTCGGTGTGCAGCCGCACCCCAGCATGCAACTGAAATCCCTCTCCCGAGGTCCTTGCTTCAACCTCGCATTACCTTTGCAACATGACCCTGCACCACCTCGCCCGCCTTGCCCTTGCATTTGGCCTTGGCACGACCACCACTGTGATAGGCTTCGGCCAAACCTCCGACGCCCCCCTTCCCAAAGGCATCGGCGAAGGGGAAATGATGCAATGGCTCGCCCACCCGCTGGACCTTTCTGACCCCTCGACCCTGCGGGGCATCCCCACCCCTCCTCCTGGCAACAACATTCGCTCAGCTGCGGAGTGGGAAGAAATTGAAGTCCTCACCATCACTTGGCGAGACTTCCCTTGCATTCTGAAGCAAATCACCGCTGCGGCTGTCCAAGAATGTCGCGTTGTGATTTTCTCAGAAAACGTCAACCAAACCACCAACTACCTCACGGCGCTTTCTTGCGGCGGCCCTGTCCCCATGGACAGCGTGGAAGTGGTGAACGCCGAGTCCAACAGCATTTGGATCCGTGACTATGGCGCCAACACCGTCTACAAGGAATACAACGATGGCCGCGTATTGGTCGATTGGTTGTACAACCGCCCGCGCCCCGACGACGACGCCATCCCCGATGTTTTGGCCGCCCACATGGGCCTCGACCTCTACAGCACCATTGAGTCCCCCGGTGACTTGATGAACACAGGCGGCAACTGGATGAGTGACGGTTTTGGCACGGCATTCGCCTCCGAACTCATCCTCGAAGAAAACGGAGGGGGCAACAATTGGTGGACCACCTTCCCAGACCACACTGAGGCCGACATCGACGACATCGTCCAAGCCTACCACGGCATTGACGAGTACATCAAGATGGACGTGCTTCCGTATGACGGCATTCACCACATCGACATGCACATGAAGTTGCTGGATGAGTCCACCCTGCTCGTGGCCGAGTACCCCACGGGTGTGGCTGACGGCCCCCAAATCGAGGCCAACCTCCAGTACGTCCTCAGCAACTTCACCACGAAGTGGGGCACGCCTTTTGACGTCGTCCGCATTCCAAGCCCGCCCGAGTACGGGGGAGGCTACCCCAACCAAAACGGCGACTACCTGACTTACAGCAACGCCACGTTTGTCAACAACACCATCCTGTTGCCAACCTACTACGAACAGTACGACACGACGGCCATTCGGATTTGGGAAGAGGCCATGCCCGGGTACAACGTGGTGGGCATCGACTGCGATTCTGGCAACGACAACATCATTGCACTGAGCGGCGCCATTCACTGCATCACCCACACGGTGGCTGTGGAAGACCCCCTGATGATCAGCCACCTTCCCTTAGACGACACCGAAGACACCGACAACGCTTACGTGGTGAACGCGGAACTCAGCCACCGCTCCGGCATCGCCAATGCCACCCTCAGCTGGGCCACCAACCCTGAGGGTCCATGGACAGACGTGGCCATGACGGAAACGATTGCCTCCCTGTTGTGGTCTGAATACGAGGCGAACATTCCAGCCCAAGCCGAAGGCACGCAAGTCTACTACTACGTGTCCGCGGAGGCCAACAGCGGCAAATCGGGCGCCCGTCCGATGCCTGCCCCCGAGGGATGGTGGTCTTTCCGTGTGTTGGGAGAAACCAGCAGCCTCGACAATGTGGCCGCCACCACCCCATGGCGGACGTTGTACCCCAACCCCGCCCGGGCCATCACCTGCCTCGAGTTGAACCTTCCCCAAGCGACGGATTGTCGAATCACCTTGCACAACGCCTTCGGCCAACAAGTCAAGCTTCTGCATGACGGCACGCTGAACCGTGGCGTGCAGCGGGTCTTTCTCAACGCCGCAACGTTGCCCACGGGTCCGTACTTTGTGACGTTGACCACGGCACAAGGCACCCGCTGGACCGAACGACTGATGGTGGAGTAACGGTGGGTTCAAACCGCTGAACCCCGAGCACAAAAAAGCGCGCCTCGATGGGCGCGCTTTTTTCATGCAAGTCTCGCAGCTCAGTCGCGGCGTCCCAGCAGACGCAGGAGGAACAAAAACAAATTCAAGAAGTCCAAGTACAAAGAAGTCGCACCCAGCAAGGCGAGCTTCGTGGGGGCCACTGCCCCATACTCGACCCCAGCCGCAATGCGCTTCAAGCGCTGGGTGTCGTAGGCCACCAAACCCGTAAAGATGAGCACCCCCACAGCGCTGATGACGAAGTCAAGCATGGAGCTCTTCATCCACCAATTGACCAAGCTTGCGAGGATGATGCCGATCAACCCCATGAACAACAAACTGCCCATGCGGGACAAATCCACTTTGGTGGTGTATCCGGCAATGGCCATGATGGCGAAGGTTCCTGCCGTGATGAGGAACACTTGGGTCAGGCTGCCCATGGAGTAGACGTAGAAGATGCCCCCGAGGCTCAGCCCCATCGTTCCTGCAAACGCAAGGAAAATCAAGGCGAGCGAGGTCACGCTCAAGCGCTGCAACCCAAAGTTCATGACCATCAAAAACGCGAAGGGGGCCAACAGCAAGACCCATCGCCCCATGCCCTGCATCACGGTGAGGTAAAGCTCACTGGCCGCTGCGTAATATGCCGACGCCGCCGTGACCGCCAAGCCGGCGACCATCCAAGTGAAGACGGTGGACATGAACGACGAGACCGAGGTGTCCTCGAGCACGCCTGAGTCGTTGAACTGCGGCTGGGCGCCGCCAAAAATCTTGGGAGGTTGTTCCATGGTCCAAAGATGCACGATGTCGGGTCATCGCCCCGAATCCTTGACCAAAATTCACACTTCACTGCCTGGCGACTTGCCCTTATTCCCCGCCGTAGTAGTCGGCGTAGTTGTTCTCCGTCTCGTACAAGCGGATGTGGTGAAGGTGACAGCCGTGCTCTGCGATGGGGCCCTCGAGCTCCTCCCAGATGGCGATGATCAGAATCTCCGTCGAAGTGCGCTTTCCCTTCATGAAGGGCACATCGATGTTCAGGTTCCTGTGATCCAATGGCTCCTCGACATGCTCCTTGATGATGTCTTTCAGGTCCTTCAGATTCATGCAGTAGCCCGTGTCCTCGGCAGGAACCCCTTTCACCGTCACGTGCAACTCATAGTTGTGGCCATGCCAATTGGGGTTGGCGCATTTGCCGAACACTTCGAGGTTTTTGGCCTCGTCCCATTCGTCGTTCCACAACTTGTGGGCGGCATTGAATCGGGCGCGGCGGGTGACGTAGACGTTCTTCATGGCTAGGATAACCGCACAAAGGTCGCGGATGTTCCCATGGAGTACCTTCGCCCCATGATTGTGGTTACCGGAGCTGCGGGATTCATTGGAAGCGTGCTTGCCGTCAGGCTGTTGGAGGCGGACTACCGCCAATTGGTGCTTGTGGATGACTTCAGTGTGAAGGCCAAACACGCCAACCACGACCACCTCCCCGTCACCCGGGTGGACCGATTGGCCTTCCCCGAATGGCTCCGCACCAACGAAAGCCAGGTCCAATTCATCTTCCACCTCGGGGCGCGCACCGACACCACGGAACAGGACGAGCAACTCTTGAATGCACTCAACCTGAACTACACCAAAGAGATCTGGAACCAGTGTGTGGAATTTGGGCTTCCCCTTATCTACGCCAGCTCTGCCGCGACGTACGGCGACGGATCCCTTGGGTACGTCGACAGCCACGACGTTGTCTCCGACCTCCAGCCTCTCAATCCGTATGGGCGGTCCAAAAACGACTTCGACGCGTGGGCCTTGGCGCAGGAACGCCAGCCCTATTTCTGGGCGGGATTCAAATTCTTCAACGTTTACGGCCCCAACGAATTCCACAAGAACCGCATGGCCTCCGTGGTCTTGCACACGTTTCGACAGGTTCAGGCCACAGGCGGCATGAAGCTGTTCCGTAGCCACCGCGAAGACTACCAAGACGGACACCAAACCCGTGACTTCGTCCACGTCGAGGACGTGTGCAGTGTGCTGCTCCACTTCATGCACCACCGCGTGCAGGCCCACTCAGGGCTGTACAATTTGGGCAGCGGAAAGGGCCGCACCTTCGTAGACCTCGCCACCGCCACATTCCACGCCATGGGCAAGGAGCCCAACATCTCGTTTGTGGACACCCCTGAAGACATTCGGGACACATACCAATACTTCACTGAAGCCGACCTGACGAAGCTTCGTGCCAATGGCTATTCTGCGCCCTTCCGGTCGTTGGAGGACGGCATTGACGATTACGTCAAGAAGCACCTTATCCCTGCAGCGCCGCGCGCGCCTCGAGCAACTTCTGGCGAATCCGCTTGAGCTTGGCGATGGCTTCGGCGCGCTCGGGCGACTTGGCTTGGGCCGTCTGGGCCTGAGATTGCTGGGCCGCTTGGGCCGCCAGCACCGCCGCTTTGCCCCGTTCGCTCGCCTCACCCTTCCGTGAGGTCAGCGCTTTTCGCGCCCCCTCCAACGTCAAGCCCTGAACCTTGACCAGGTCGTAAATGCGACGGATGATGTCGATGTCCTCCTGCTTGTACGCACGCTTGCCGCGGGCGTTGGTCTTGGGCTGGATCTGCTTGAACTCTTTTTCCCAAAAACGCAAGAGCGACGGCTTCACGTCGAGCAGCTTGGCCACTTCAGAAATGCTGAAGTAACGCTTTTGGATGGGCTGATTGAGTGGCATGAGCTGCAGCAAGATAGAACGCAGCGCGCGATTCTGGCAAGGCTTTTTTGGGTCAGTCGAGACTTTGGGTCTCCAACTCCGACGCCGCAAGCATCGCCTCGTATTCCTTTGGCGTGAGATCGTTGAAGAAGTAGTGCGCCGGATTCACCTTCTCACCGTTCTTGTGTACTTCGTAGTGCAAGTGTGAACTCGTGGAAGTGCCCGTGCTTCCGACCAAACCAATGACCTGGCCACGCTTGACGCGGTCGCCCTTCCGCACGATGGACTTGCTCATGTGGGCGTACAACGTTTCATACCCAAAGCCGTGACGGATGATGACGTGCCGGCCGTAACCGTTGTAGAGGCGCTTGACCTTGACCACCACCCCGTCGCCCGTGGCGAAAATCTCTGTGCCCTCAGGGGCGCTGAAATCCAACCCGTAGTGGAACTTCCGGACTTTGTAGATGGGGTGAAAGCGCCACCCCCATCCCCCGGCCATACGATTCAAGTCTTCGGCACGGATGGGTTGGATGGCTGGAATGGCCTCCAAACGGTCTTCGTACTCCAAGGCCATCTCGGTCACTTCGTCCAAGGATTTGGACTGGGCCACCATGGCGCGTTGCAAGGAGGCAATGCGCGTTTTCAAGTCGGCCACTTCTTCGGAGTGGATGTGGCCCCGCACGTCGGCGTTTCGGTCGGTTCCGCCGATGCCCGGATTGCGCAGGTGCTCGGGCACGGGCTGCGCGCCAAGCAACGTGCGGTACACCGCATCGTCGCGCTCCGCCATGTCTTCCATGGCGTGCTCCATGGTGACCAACTCCCCACGCATTTCTGCCAATTGCCCTTCCAAAAAGGCAATCTCTCGGTCCCTTGCACGGTCGGCTGGAGACTGGAATACCTGGTCAAACAACCACACACTCGTCGCCCCAATGGCCAGCACCCCGACTGTGCGCAACAGCACCCCCCGAACGATTTCTCGCCGGGTCAAAGGCACCTGCTCCACACGCAAGGTGTTGGGATTGAATCTTCTCTGTGTCCACTTCATGGAAGTGCAAAGGTGGTGATTCTTCGGTGGAATGTGTGCCGTACTTTCACCCTGCAATTCGGAATCCCATGGAATCACGTCGCATTCGACAGACTTTTTTGGATTTTTTCAAGGAAAAAGGACACCAAATCGTGCCCTCGGCCCCCATGGTCGTGAAGGACGATCCGACCTTGATGTTCGTCAACGCAGGGATGAATCCATTCAAGGATTTGTTCTTGGGCAACCAACCTGTTGAGCACGCCCGCATCGCGGACACCCAAAAGTGCCTGCGCGTCAGCGGCAAGCACAACGACCTCGAGGAAGTCGGGGTGGACACCTACCACCACACCCTCTTTGAGATGCTCGGCAATTGGTCATTTGGCGACTACTTCAAGGCCGAGGCCATCGACTGGGCGTGGGAATTGCTCACCAACCGCTACGGGCTCGACAAAGATCGCCTGTACGTCACTGTCTTTGGCGGGGACCAAGGAGATGGATTGCCTGCCGATGACGAAGCGCGTGCCCAGTGGCAAACGCACATTGCCGACGACCGCATACTTGCGGCCGACAAAAAGGACAACTTCTGGGAGATGGGCGAGACAGGGCCTTGTGGACCGTGCTCCGAAATCCACGTTGACCTCCGCAGCGACGAAGAACGCGCCAAGGTCGACGGCCGCGATTTGGTCAACGAAGACCACCCGCAAGTGATTGAAATCTGGAACCTCGTGTTCATGGAATTCAACCGCATGGCAGACGGCTCCCTCGTGTCCCTTCCCAACAAGCACATCGACACGGGAATGGGTTTTGAGCGCCTCGCCATGGCGATGCAGGGCGTCACGTCCAACTACGACACCGACATCTTCACGCCGCTGCTCGACGCCATTTCGAAGGCGTGTGGAAAGCCTTACCCCAAGGACGACAGCCAAGAGGCCATTGCCTTCCGTGTCATCGCCGACCACGTGCGTGCAGTGGCCTTCTCCATTGCCGACGGCCAGCTGCCCTCGAACACCGGTGCGGGTTACGTCATCCGCCGCATCCTTCGCCGCGCGGTGCGATACGGCTCCTCATTCCTCGGCATGAACGAACCGTTCATCCACCAACTCGTGGTTGTACTCGACGCCCAGATGTCCGACACGTTCCCCGAGATCGAAGCCCAGCGCGGCCTCATCGAGCAAGTGATCGAACAGGAGGAACAGTCCTTCTTGCGGACGCTCGCCTCCGGCATGGAGCGCCTCACAGCCGCCACGTCGGGCATGAAAGAAGGCGACGAGCTCAAGGGCGACGTCGTGTTTGAGCTGTACGACACGTTTGGATTCCCCGTCGACCTCACTGCCCTGATTGCAAGCGAGCAGAAATTGAAGGTCGATGAATCCGGATTCCAAGCGTTGCTGGACGCCCAAAAGAACCGCTCCCGCGAAGCCGGCAAAATCACCGCCGACGACTGGAAGGTCGTGGCGGAGAGCGACGGCCCCACAGAGTTCATCGGTTACGACCACACCAAGGCCCAAGTTGCCTTGCTTCGCTACCGCGAAGTCACGGCCAAGAAGAAAACCTTCGTCCAGGCCGTGTTTGACCGCTCGCCTTTCTACCCTGAGGGTGGCGGACAAGTGGGCGACCGCGGCACGCTGACCTCCGACAATGGCGAGGCGTACCAAATCTTGGACACCAAGAAGGAAAACAACCTGATTGTCCACGTGCTAGACCGCGTGCCTTCCGGTGCATCGTTTCAAGCCGAGGTGAACACCGCCTTGCGCGAGTCGAGTGCACGCAATCACAGCGCGACCCACCTTCTTCACGAGGCCTTGCGCGACGTGCTAGGCACTCACGTGGAGCAAAAAGGCTCGCTTGTCAAGCCCGACGGACTGCGCTTCGACTTCTCGCATTTCCAAAAAGTCAACGAAGACGAGCTTGCCCAAATTGAAGCGCTCGTGCAGCGCCGCATTTTGGCCAACCTCTCGTGCCAGGAGCACAGAAACATGGCCATCGCAGACGCGCAGGCGGCGGGCGCCATGATGTTGTTTGGGGAGAAGTACGGCGACACCGTGCGCATGATTGAGTTTGGCTCCTCCAAGGAACTTTGCGGCGGCATCCACGTGCCCGCCACGGGCGCCATCGGCCCCTTCCGCATCGAAAGTGAAGGTGCCGTGGCCGCCGGAATCCGCCGCATCGAAGCTCTGACCGGCGATGCCGCCATGGAAGCCCAGCGCAATGAACGGGAACAACTCGTCCACATCCGCGGCCTGCTCAAAGGCAGCGCCGACCCCGCCCAAGCCATCGGCGACCTCTTGAAGTCCAACGCCAAAATGACCAAGGACATCGAGGCCTTCCAACGCAAAGCCGCCGGAAACGTCAAGGGCGACTTGATCGCGGGACTCAAGAACGTCAACGGCGTTCAGGTCTGTGGCGCCATCTTGGACTTGGATGCCAAGAACATCAAGGACCTCGCCTTCCAATTGAAAGCGGAGCACGCCCCCTTCTTTGGCGTCTTCGGAAGCTGCGCCGGTGGCAAGGTGACCCTCTCCATCGCGATCAGCGACGATGTGGTGGCTCAGCGCGACCTGCATGCCGGCAACTTGGTCCGCGAATTGGCCGTCCACATTGGCGGCGGCGGTGGCGGTCAAGCCTTCTTCGCCACGGCGGGAGGCAAGAACGCCGACGGCCTTCAAGCCGCCATCGATGCCGCCTTGGCCAAGGTGGCGGGTTGACTTGTCCCCCTCACCGCACACAAAAAAGGCGCCCATGGAGGCGCTTTTTTTTGAGGTCCGGAAAGATTCTTCGGATGCGTCACGCTGCCACCGCCATGTGGGGGGCGTTGTTGGCTTCGTGCCGTGCTTCACCAAACACGGGACCTTGGTAATCTTCTTCCTCACTGAGCCCCAAGTTCAGGATGTAAAAGACGTTGAACACGCACGCCAAGGCGCAGTCCAAGGTGCTGTCTTTGCCGAAGGTGTTGGCCAGCTCCAAGATCGTCTTGAAGAAGAAGTAGAGGTTGAACACTGGGATGAGGAAATACAGGGCGTGTGCAGCCGGCCTTCCGATGATGCGCATGGCCACCACCACGTTGTAGCCTGGCACGATGACCGCCCACCCCGGCTGGTTGCATTTCACGAAAAGGCGCCAATTGCCTGCGAGGCCGATGAGGGTGATGAACAACATGCCCAAGCCCACGCCGCCGTCCAATTGCAAGGTGTCGAAGAATTCCATGGAGTACGTTTTAGCGTGTAAGACGGAAACACTTTGGGGGGGTTGCCTCCATCTTGCTGAAAATCAACAAACGACATAAATCAAACAGGCACGAACGCCCATAAATCGGGTACAGAATCAGCCGAGATGGCCAAATTTTTGGACCAGCGCCTCGTCCACCGATTTCCCTGCAGGACAAAAAATGAGCAACCGCTCCACCGCATTGCGCAACTCGCGCACGTTGCCCGTCCAAGGCGCCTTGGAAAGGGCCGTCATGGCACCTGAGGTCACCTCGGGCACAGGGCGGCCAGATTGCGCACACAGCACGTCGAGGAAATGCGTAACAAGCAACGGAATGTCCGAGGCGCGCTCGGCAAGCGAAGGAACATGGATGGGCACCACAGCCAAACGGTGGTACAAGTCCTCACGGAATTCACCCGCCGCAATGGCGGCTTTAAGGTCCTTGTTGGTGGCGGCCACGACGCGGACGTCCACCTGAATGTCTTTGTCGCTACCTACGCGTGAGACTTTGTTCTCCTGCAAGGCACGCAACACCTTGGCTTGGGCCGATGCACTCATGTCTCCCACCTCGTCGAGGAAGAGGGTGCCGCCTTGCGCCTGTTCAAATTTCCCCTTCCGCTGCGACACCGCACTTGTGAAGGCACCCTTCTCATGGCCAAACAATTCACTCTCGATCAACTCCGACGGAATGGCCGCGCAATTCACTTCCACAAAGGGGCCGTCCGCACGCTGTGAATGGTTGTGCACCTGACGCGCGACAAGTTCTTTTCCTGAACCGTTGGCGCCCGTGATGAGCACCCGTGCATCGGTCGGGGCCACGGTGTCCACCATGTGCTGGATCTGCTCAATGCCTTCGGATTCCCCGACCATTTGATGCGACTGCGAGGTGTGGACCTTCTTGGCCAGCACCTTGGTGGTCTCCACCAACACCTCGCGCTCCAGAACGTTCCGAAGGGTCACGAGCACGCGGTTCAAGTCGAGGGGCTTTTGGATGAAGTCGTACGCACCCTTCTTCAGGGCGTCCACGGCCGTCTCGACCGTACCGTGGCCCGAAATCATGATGACGGGCGAAGCGACCTGCTTTTTGGCCAGCATGTCCAACACATCGAGGCCATCCATTTGGGGCATTTTGACATCGCAGAAAATCGCGTCAAACGACGTCTTGGTCGCGGCCAGGATGCCGTCCATGCCCGTTCCGGCTTCTGCCACTTTGTGGCCTTCGTATTCCAAGATTTCGCGGAGGCTCGCGCGGATGGGCGCTTCGTCGTCAATGAGGAGCAGGTGGGCCATGGCTAGGGATTTGGGACTTGAATGCCAAAGATGATGCCAAAATTTCGCCCGTGCACTTCCTCAGCCGAGGGACGGAAGCAAGGGCAGTCCCCGCTCAATGCGGGAGAGCACACCTTCGCGCAAGGCGTACGGCGCGCGACACATCTTTTGAATGCATCCGTGGCCCAGCACCCACTGGATGAGGGCCGCGCTGTAGGGCATGAGGTCCACGCGGGCCGGGTCCATGCCGGGCATCGCCGCGCGGTGATGGGCGTCTTGGGTCGTGAGCTGCGTGAATACATCGGACCAGGCCTCCAACGGGACCGCATCGGTGACCGGGTGGGCCTCGGGGGTTTGGGCGTGGTCGGGTCGCTCGCGTCGCGTGCGCGTGCCCATCAAATCGGCAATGGTGTCAAACGAGCCGCTCGCCCCCACGAGGTGCCTGGGCTTCAAGGCATCCATCGCGGCACTCAAAGGCGCCATGACGTCGTCGAAGTAAGGCTGCATCTTGGCCACACCTTCGGCGCCGATGGGGTCGCCGAGGTTCATCAACATGTGCAGGCGCGCGACGCCGGTGTCGAAGCTTTGGGCCCATTGGATGCCCTCGGCGTTCCACACAATGAACTCCACGCTCCCGCCTCCGATGTCCATGGTCAAGCACGTCTCTTGGACGCCCTCGGGGAAGTTCAAGGCGATCCCCTCTTGAATGAGCCGGGCTTCGTGCTGTCCGGAGATGACTTGGATGTCAAACCCGGTGAGCTCCTTGGTTTGAGCGACAAAGTCTTGGCCATTCTTGGCCCCGCGCATGGCGCTGGTGGCCATCACGTGCACCTCCTCGACCCTGTAGTTGCGGATGGCTTCCTTCATCGAGGCCAAGGCATCCAAACCGCGGGCCATGCGGTCCGCCGTGATGATGCCCTTCGCCACACCTCCCTGCCCGAGCTTCACAGGCACGCGCTGCCCAAACACCGGAATCCAACCCGCGGCCGAACCGACGTCGACAATGCGCAAATTGAACGTGTTGGTGCCACAATCAATGACTGCCACGCGGCGAAGGTTGTTCATGGGATGAAGGTTGAGAAAGGGATCAGAGGGCCCCGGAATCGGGACGGAGCGTCCATCGGACGATTTCACGGAAGTTGGGGCGCTTGCCGTACATGAGAATGGCCACGCGGTAAACACGGGCCGCAAGCGCGACGAGCAACGCCGCAGTGCCTGCCAGCAGGGCCATGCTGATGGCGACATGCCACCACGGCACACCCATGGGGAGTCGAACCATCATGGACACCGGCGACGAGAACGGCACAAACGAACTGACAATGGCCAGCGTGCTCTCGGGCGCGTCAATGGTCATGGAGGCCAACACATAGCTGAACAACAAAGGCATCATGACGGGCAGCATCAAATACTGCGCATCGGCCTCCTGCTCCACCATGGCACCAATCGTGGCGAAGAACGCCGCGTACATGGCGTATCCCAGGACAAAGTACAGGGCGCCACATCCCAGCATGACCCCCCAATTGATGTCGAGCAAGAACGCCAAGTCCTCCTCGGCCGCAAGGACGGTCTGGAAGTCGGCCGTTCCGGCGGTGAGGCCTTGGGTGGCCGTCCAAGATTCCATCCACGCGCTTTGCTCAATGGCCATGCCCAACCCGAGCATCAGCGCCCAGCTGAGTGCGGCCCATGCTGCGATTTGGGTGAGGCCCACGAGGCCAATCCCTGCAATCTTTCCGGCCAACAACTGACCCGGACGCACCGTGCTGAGGACGACCTCCACGATGCGGTTGGATTTTTCTTCGATCACGCCGCGCATGACATGCATGCCGTACACCAAGACGAAGGTGAGCATGAAGATGCTGAACACGAAGCCGAGGCCGCCCTGGCCAGCGCCTTTGTGCTCTCCCGTGGTCATGTCGATGCCCACAAGCACAACATCCGTCTTCAGGGCGAGGTAGTCGTCGTAATTCAGGTTGGATTGCTCGCGGACCTTGAGGCGCTCCAGGGCTTGGCTCAAGTCGCGCTGCATCCAGCGTTTGGTCTTGCCCGTGGGCGGCTCCAAATGAAGCAACTGCGCCTTCTTGCTTTGCAAAATGCCCTCGTCCAACTCGACCATGCAAGTGAAGCCTTCCGCTTCAAGCACATCGGCTTCCTTGGTCTCTCGCCCAAACCGGTACTCCAAGAGGTTCCGCTCCGGATAGCACGATGGGAACGTGGGCACAAATTGCCCGCCCTCCGCAGGCACCGTGAGCAGGCCGTCGTGGTCCACCACCCACACTTTGGCGGGAGACTCGGTGCTTTGCGTGAGCAAGACGATGCCCGCCACAAGGCCGACCCACAACACGGGGCCCAGCAACGTGGCCACCAAGAAGGCACGTCGACGCACCCGGGTCACGTATTCGCGGCGCACCACCGTGCTCCAAATGTGAAAAGCGCCCTGCTTCATGACGAGGCCGATTCTACGGATTGAACAAACACTTCCTCCATGGACAGCTTCAAGGGAACGGCTTCCAACACGTCAACGTGCTCCACTGCCCAAGCCAAAAAGGCCGGCATCGGCCAATCTTCCGGAAGGGCGATGTCCAGGTCATGGATGGCGTCCGAGGCATTGGCAGATTCCGTCCGCGTGGATTTGGACAGCAGCTCTGCGCGGGCACCGAGCTCCGCCACAAACGCCATGAGGTTGCCGCGCATGGCCAGCCGAATGCGTCCCCGGCGGGCGTCTTCACGAACGACATCGGTGGGCCCCGCCAGGACCTTCTTGCCTTGATGCAGAAGAATGACTTCGTCACAGAGTGCCTCCACGGAGCCCATGTCGTGGGTCGACAGCACCAAGGTGGTGCCGTTGTCTTTGACGAGTCGCATCATCTCCCCGCGAACCAAGGCCGCATTGATGGGGTCGAGGCCGCTGAAGGGCTCGTCGAGAATGAGCAATTCAGGACCGTGTAGGACGGTGGCGATGAATTGGATTTTTTGGGCCATGCCCTTGCTCAGGTCGGCCACCTCGCGGTTCCACCACCCTTCCACTTCTAGCCGTTCAAACCAGCCCTTCAATTCCCGTTCCGCGTCGGGCCGGGCCATGCCGCGCAAGGTGGCGAAGTACAGCACCTGCTCCGCGACGCGCATGCTCTTGTACAGCCCACGCTCCTCGGGGAGGTATCCCATGCGGGACAGCAACTTGCGGTGATGGGGCTGGCCCCACATGCGCAACTCACCGGCGTCGGGCTTGGTGATGCCCGTCACCATGCGCAGCAACGTCGTCTTGCCCGCGCCGTTGGGTCCGAGCAAGCCGACAATGCGACCCTCCTGCACCTCGACGTCAAGCGGCGACAGGGCCACGTGGTCGCCAAACGACTTCGTGACGCCTTGGGTGTGGAGGACGGGTGTTGTCATGGTTACGAGAACATGTCTCGGACCTTGTCAAAGAAGCCTCGCTCTTCGTGGTCCAAGTCAGGCTGAAAGTTCGCAGAATCGCGAAGCGCTTCCAAGGCCTGCATCTCGTCTTTTGTCAACGACTTGGGCGTCCACACGTTGAGGTTGATCAACAAGTCGCCGTTTCCGTAACTGTCCACCGACGGCAAACCCTTGCCGCGGAGGCGCACAATTTTGCCGCTTTGCGTGCCGGGGTCGACCTTGATTTTGGCCTTGCCCCCCAACAACGGAACCTCAGCCGTGGAGCCGAGGGCGGCGTCCACAAAGCTGATGTAGTGGTCGTGGTGCAAGTTTTTGCCATTGCGCTGGAATGTATCGTGGGGAAGGACTTCCACAAGCACGATGAGGTCGCCGGGCACGCCACCGAGCGGGGCACCGTTGCCTTCGCCGCGCACGCTCAACTGCATGCCGTCTTCCACGCCGGCTGGAATGTCCAAGGTCACCACCGCCTCTTCACGCTTCATGCCCATCTCGTCCGTGCCGCTCGGCTTGCGGGTGATCCGTTGTCCCGTGCCATGGCAATCTGGGCACGTGGAGGACGTTTGCATTTGGCCGAGAATGGTGTTGGTCACCCTGCGCACCTGACCTGTTCCATGACAGGTCGGACAATCGGTGTGCTCCACACCGGGAGCTTGCACTTGCTTGAAGACCTTGACCTTCTTGTTGATGCCTTCAGCGACTTCCTCAAAAGTCAGCTTCACCTTGATGCGAAGGTTGGCCCCTTTCATCCGACGGCGACGGCCGCCACCACCACCCCCTCCCCCAAAGGCCCCACCGAAAATGTCGCCAAACTGAGAGAAGATGTCGT
>PKDW01000149.1 GCA_002863145.1 Flavobacteriales bacterium | reverse complement strand
CGCGTGCGCATCCCCAACCGCCGAAAGGCGACGCTGTTTGTCGGGTCTTACTTGCGACACAGTTTCAACCTTCTTTGATTCTGCCGTAATGCGCGCGTGCGGGGCATGGATTGTATTGCTATGGGCCCTGTTCGGAGCCCAGCCCGCCACTGCCCAACATGATGTTGACCTCGAACAATGGCGTGCGTGGTATCGAGAGGCAGCCGCAAGCCAAACCGGCAGCGTCATGGTCGGCCACATGGCCTCTGACTGTGGGACGTGTGAGGGGCACCCCCTCTCCCATGGATTTTTGGCCGTGTCCAACCTCATGGTTGCCGACGAATTGCGGAACCCACTGGAAAAACTCGAGATTTTCAACGCGTGGCAGCCCGTCCTCGAATCGGCCGTGGCCGCCTTGCCTGAACATCCCGACCTCGCACTGCTGCGTTTGGGCGTCCAAACGCACGTGCCGTCCATCCTTAACTACAGCAACAATACCCGAGCCGACCGCCTGCTCGTTGAGCGCGCGTTGGCTCAAGGCCATTGGTCCACTGACCGCATCCATGCCGCCTTTGTGCGCGACTTCCTCATGTACCTCAAGTCATTATAATGTCACTCACACCCGAAAACAACATACTCATGGTCGAAAATGTGGTTCTGGTAGACCCCGAAGATCGTCCTTTGGGCACCATGGAAAAGATGGAAGCTCATCGTCAAGGTGTGCTTCACCGGGCGTTCAGTGTGTTTGTCTTCAACAGCAAAGGAGATTTGTTGCTTCACCGCCGTGCCAAAGAGAAATACCACAGTGGCGGCCTTTGGACCAACACGTGCTGCAGCCATCCACGTCCCGACGAAACAGTGGTTGAGGCTGCACAACGCCGGCTTGTGGAAGAGATGGGCATGCGGTGTCAGCTGGAGCCCAAATTCTCTTTCGTCTACCGTGCCGACCTCGATCACGGCATGATTGAGCACGAGCTTGATCACGTCCTCATCGGGTACAGCGATGTGCCGCCCGAGCCGAACCCCGAGGAGGTCTGTGAAACGCGGTACATGCCGGTGCGCGAGGTCGAAGCCGACATCGCCGCCCACCCCGACCATTACACGGCCTGGTTCAAAATTTGCTTTCCGGAAGTCGTCTCCACCCTGATCCGCGCATGACCTCACCCCGAGACGTGGTCGTGGTGGGCGCCGGCGTCGGCGGGCTCGCCACCGCCGTGCGCATGGCCGCACGCGGACACCGCGTGACCGTACTTGAAGCTGCCTCGACCGTGGGGGGCAAACTCGGCGAGCACGTCGACGCCGGGCACCGCTTTGACCGCGGTCCGTCCTTGTTCACCATGCCCGAACTCATGGAAGAACTGGATGCCCTGGTGCCTCAAGACGTGCCAGGCCGACCCGCACCGTTCGCCTATCGGACGCTCGACCGAAGCACCCATTACTTCTGGGAAGATGAGGAGGAGCCGCTCGTCGCGTGGACCGATTCCGCACGCTTTGCCAAAGATGTTGAAGCGCGCTGGGGCGTCCCCGCCAAGCGGCTCACGCGGCATTTGGAAACAAGCCGTGCAGCCTTTGAATTGACACGAGGCGTGTTCCTCGAACGAAGCCTGCACGAAGGGTCAACCTACCGAACCTCTGCCGCGTGGCGCTTGCTGTCGCGGGTTTGGACGTTGCCCCTCTTGGGGAGCCTTCACAGCCACAACAAGCTGCACTTGAAGCACCCCAAGCTCACGCAGTTTTTCAACCGCTACGCGACCTACAATGGCAGCGACCCGCATCGGGCCCCGGCCATGATGCACGTCATCCCCCACCTCGAACACGGGATTGGCACGTTCCTTCCCGAAGGTGGGATGCGTTCGATCCCCTTGCACCTCGAGAAGCTCGGACGCGCGCTCGGCGTGACCTTCCTCACAGACACGCCCGCAGCGCGCATCCTGCACGCGGAGGGACGCGTCACTGGCGTCGAGGACGCCCAAGGACAGGTGCATCACGCCGATTGGGTTGTCAGCAACGCAGACTTGCATCCGACCTACCGCCGGCTGCTTCCCGACTTGAAGGCGCCCGAACGCATTTTGAACCAGGAGCGCTCCACCTCTGGCGTCATCTTCTACTGGGGCGTGAAAGGGACGCATCCCGAGCTCAGCCTACACAACATTCTTTTCAGCAAGGACTATCGGGCGGAATTCAACCGCATCCAACACGAAGGCACGCCTGGCGAAGACCCCACGGTCTACATCAACATCACCAGCAAGGAATTGCCCCAAGACGCGCCCGAAGGACATGAAAATTGGTTTGTCCTGATGAACGTCGAGGCCAACCCAGAGATGTGGGACGACGACGCGGTGGCGGTGTTGCGTGAGCAGGTGTTGGCCAAAATCGAGCGGACCCTCGGCGCACGCCCCGACATCGTGTGCGAACAGGTCCTCAAACCCCAAACCATCGAGTCCCTCACCGGGTCGTGGCGCGGCGCGCTTTACGGGGCGTCGAGCAATTCGGCTGCCGCGGCTTTCCTGCGCCACCGCAACCGCTCCACCGACCTTGAGGGACTGTATTTCTGCGGCGGAAGCGTACATCCGGGCGGGGGCATCCCGCTGTGTTTGCTGGGTGCGCGTATCGTGGACAAACTTGCACACCCATGACGACTGCTCCCTCCTTGACACCTTGGTGGCGCCGGCCCTTCACTTGGGGCGCGATCATCGTGATTTTGCACCTCGTCGGCGCGACGGGGACCGCGCTGGGTTACGCCGATCTGCTGCTTCCCCTGACGCCCCTCAACTTGATTTTGTGTGCGGGCATTGTCATGGCCTTCACAGGAGATGAAAGCCCTTGGCGTTGGGCCCTGACCATGTTTCTCGGTTTTGGCATTGAGGTGCTCGGGGTGGCCACAGGCTTGCTCTTTGGGGACTACAGCTACGGAAGCGGCCTCGGCCCTCAAGCCTTGGATGTTCCGCTTTTGATGGGCGTCTTGTGGTGGCTGCTCTTGATTGGCACCCACCACCTGTCCGAACGCTTGCTGTCGCTCGGCGGGCGCGTGGTGTCTCCTGTGGTGCGATCCGCCCTGGCCGCGACGATGATGACGGCCCTTGATGGTGTCATTGAACCCGTGGCCATCCGGGCGGGCTGGTGGACCTGGCACGACGGGGAAATTCCCTGGACCAATTACCTCACATGGTGGATCGCGGCCTTCGCGCTCGGACTGTTGTGGCGCGACGTCGACGACCTCAAAACAAACCGCCTTGCAGGCTTGTTGATGTTGGTGTTTACCTTGTTTTTTGTCGTGTTGAATCTTACCCCTTGGACGCTATGAGTGTTGTGTTTCCTGCCTTTGTGACCTTGTTGACGTTTGTCGCCATGGAAGGCGTCGCCTGGTTGGCCCACAAATACCTCATGCACGGCACCATGTGGTACTTCCATGAGGACCACCACTCCAACGGCCCCGGATTCTTCGAAAAGAACGACGCCTTCTTCCTCATTTTCGCCGTCCCCAGCGCCTACTGCTTCATCTCTGGAAGCATCGCAGGCGACTTCAGGTTCTGGATTGGCGCGGGCATTGCCCTGTATGGTTTGGCCTACTTCCTGGTGCACGATGTCTTCATCCACCAGCGCTTCTCTTGGTTCAAGCGGACCAAAAACGCCTATTTCATGGCGATTCGCAAGGCGCATAAAGTCCACCACAAACACTTGGGGAAAGAAGATGGCGAATGCTTTGGGATGCTCTTTGTGCCTCCGCGTTACCTTCGCGAGGCGCGGAAAGCCCTGCGCAACCAACAGCAACGCGCATGACCGATTGGACGTATTTGTGGGTCAACCTGGCAGTCTTGTCAATCCCTTTCATTGCCAGCTTCGACCGACGCGTCGCCTTTGTCAAAGAGTGGAAGGCCTTTTGGCCCGCATGCCTGCTGACCATGGCCGGCTTCATTGCTTGGGATGTCATCTTCACCGCACGAGGCATCTGGGGGTTCAACAGCGACCACCTCGCAGGCATTGACCTGTTGGGCCTGCCCATCGAAGAGTGGCTGTTTTTCATCACTGTGCCCTACGCCTGCGTGTTCACCTACGCCTGCTTCAAGAAGTACATTCCCAAATCCCCCTTGGGGTTTGGGCACCGTGGACTGACGGTGGCCATGACCGGCCTGTGCATCGGCATCGCGTTGGGGTTCTCGGACCGGGCTTACTTGGGCCTGACCTCTGCCCTGTGTGCGGTGTGGCTGTTTGGCACCCTCCTGCGCTGGAGGTCTTGGATGGGGCATTTCTGGTTTGCCTACCTCGTGCTCCTCGTGCCGTTTGTGATCAGCAATGGGGTGTTGACGGGGCTGGACTTTTGGTCTTACCCCTTCTTGCACAACCACCCTGAGGCCATCGCCGATCACATCGTGTGGTACAACAACGAAGAGAATTCCGGATGGCGCCTGTTCACCATGCCGGTGGACGACCTGCTGTACGGCCTTTTGCTCATCGGCATCAATGTCAGCTTGTTTGAGGCGTTTTCCGCCCGAGGCTCGTCGTCAGTCCAAATCCACGCCTGAGCTCACCCACGCCGACACAGGATGGTGGTCGCTCAGCACCACGACATGCGTGTGCTGCTGATGAACGACAAGACTCGTGTCCACCAGAATGCCGTCAATCCGAATCCCTGGCACCTTGCCAATGTGGGTTCCGCCCAGTCCCAAGGTGCCCGCGTCAAAGGCGTCCCGCACCCGCTCTTGCCTCAATTGCCGAACTGTGTAAGACATCGGCGTGTCGTTGAAGTCACCAGCGAGGACCACTGGATGGGGACTTTGGGCCATCTTCTTGCGCAAGATGTGGCCTTGCTTGGCACGCGCCTCAGACGCTTGGGTCATCAGGCTCAGCAACCGCAACCCTTCCTGACGGCTGGGCCCGTCTTCCACCGCGGCATAATCGGCGTGGCTGAAGTACAAACTCTGAAGGTGCACGTTGAACACCCGCACCATGCCCGACGGCGTCCTCAAGTCGGCTTGAAGCACCCGGCCGCGCCCTGCGTCCTCGGGGAACATCCACGTTTCCCAATCCACCACGGGCAGAGACGTCACCAGCGAAGGCCCCGACTCGTTGGGCCATTGAAGCAGCCTTCGGCGTGGCGAGGACCACGAGAAGCCGGCGTTTTGCAGGACCGATTTTCCGTTTTTGGGAAACTCCTGCAAACACCACACGGCCTCCTGACGCGCGTCCAACCACGTGGCCAAGTCCCGACGCGTGGCGTCCCCTCGCAACCAGTTGAACTCATCGAGGCGCCGAACGTTGAACGAGAGGACACCCCAGGCGTCGTCATCCGGGATTTCGCTTGCCCCAAGGCCCAATGAAAACACGAGCATGAACGAGGGCCAGGTGGCAACCAACACCAAGGTGGGAAACGCGGCCCGAATCCAGCGAAAGGACACCACACGCCACACCACACCCACGGCCAACATGAGCCATCCGACCCCATAAATCAGTCCAAAAGGAGACAACCAAGGAAACCAAGAGGGAGACAAACGCACGGCCAGTTCGCCCAGCACCACAAGGACCATGCCCGGCAACGCGAGCATGCTCGCCGGATCGATTTTGCGCCGTTTGGCACGCGGCTGTTTCTCTTGGGCCACGGTCAGCGCTGGCTTTCGTCAAACAAGAACCGCTTCTCCTCTGGGGACAAATGGTCGTAGCCGTGCTTGGAAATCTTGTCCAAAATCACGTCCAACCGCTCCCCACGCTCTGCACGCGACGCATTGAATTCGTCGTCGGACATGGGCGCACGCGAGGCTTCGCGCTCTGCGGCCTTCCATCGGTTGGAGGTCGACGCCTTGAAGCGGCTGCGCTTGCGCTTGGGAATGGACAGGGACCGCGAGGTCAGGACATCCAAGGTCCATTCCAGCCAGCCCACCAAGTTGATGCCCTTGCGCTCTTGCATGACAAGCAACACCCCAAACAACGCCCCACCCAAGTGCGCCACGTTGCCCCCGGCATTTACGCCACGGCTCAATCCGAAATAGTCCAGCACCACGTATCCCCAGAACAGGTGTTTCAGCGACACCGGGCCAAACAAAATCAAGTTGAACTTCAACTCGGGACGCAGCGTGGCAATCGCCCCAAAAATGGCCATCACCGAGGCCGAGGCTCCCAAAGCGTAAGTGCCCGTTTGAAGTGGCTTGAACCCATTGGTCAAGAAAAAGTAGGCGGCAAAGCCCGCGAGTCCCCCTGCGAGGTAGGTGCTCAGCAACCGCCGTGATCCCACCTCACCTTGGTACACCCGGCCCATCCAAAACAAGAGCAACATGTTCATGCCCACGTGCCACACGCCTTGGTGCGTGAACATGTGGGACAGCACACTCCAAGGGCGCTTCGCAAGAACCTCGAGACGCCAAGACGTGGCCAAGGTTCGGGCTCCCTCTGCAGGCAACACCGCCGAGACCACCCCACCTCCAAGTTGATCCACCACATCCAGCGTCATGAGCACCACAAACACCGCCGCATTCACCCACACCAAGCGGGTCAACATGCCGCCATCACGCCACATCGCTTTCAGATTCTCCCACATGATTCAATAAAAATGACCGCGGTCCTGTTGCCATCGCTTGAGCAAGAAATAGCCAAAAATCATCCCTCCAAGGTGCGCAAAGTGCGCCACGTTGTCGCCGGGGCTGTTCTGGAACGCCAACATCAATTCGATCGCGCCGTAGCCCATCACGAAATATTTGGCGCGGATGGGAATGGGCGGAAACAGCAACATCAATTGGGTGTTGGGAAAAAGCATTCCAAACGCCAAGAGCAAGCCAAACACAGCTCCACTGGCCCCAACCACACGACCGTACACCATCTCCAGCACGCGTGCGCGCTGGAGGGGACTGGCGTTGGGAGAAATGAACTGCTCGGCGGCCGGAAAGAAGGTGCCGAGTTCGCTGTAGAACTGCAATCCCACCACCAATTCATGAAGGGCAAAGGCGCCAAGACCGCACACCATGAAATACGTCAGGAAACGCTGAGGGCCCCACACCCGCTCGAGTTGAGACCCAAAAATGAACAGCGCAAACATGTTGAAAAAAATGTGCCCCAAATCCCCGTGCATGAACATGTGGGTGATGATTTGCCACGGCTGAAAGAACGGCGAACCAGGGTAGGTGCCCGCCAAGAGCGGCACGGCCACAGAATCGCCAATGAGTCCCGAACCCAAATACATGAGCACGTTGAGGATGATCAGATTTTTGACGACTTGAGGGGTGTTTTGCAACATCAGCGGAAGGGGTTTTCAAGGTCCTCTGCAGCCCAAACCGACAGCGTCTGTCGTCCAGATGGGTCCACGTTGGGGTGATCACAGGCCCAAAGGTCGGCCACCAAACGACGCCGCGCCTCCAAAGGCATGGGTGCTTCGCCTGTCACGGCCGCGCGGCTTGCCCACGCTTTCGCCCATTGGGCTTGACGGGCTTCGTGGTCGGTCCACAGGCCATCGTGGTAGGTTTCCAGCACCGCATCCAGCGCCTCGCGCACGTGGGCGGTCATGTCCGCCGGCACCGCCCGGAGTTGCACGGTTTGGTCGTCGACTTGGGCCAAATCCATGCCCATGCCCAGCAACGCCTCCCTCGCGTCGGTCAAGGCCATCACCTCGGGCTGCGACAACGTGATGTCTTCGGGAATCAAGAGCGTTTGGGATGCCACGGACTCCGCTTCTCCCGCGCGCAATCGCGCCATGAAGCGCTCAAACAAAATCCGCAAATGGGCGCGCCGGATGTGCACCACCGCCACGCCTTCCTCCACGGGCACCATCAAGTACTTCCCGCGCCATTGCAGGATGTCAAGTCCCTCCGTCGAGGCCGCCTTTTCGCGCACCTCGACTTCCTCGGCCGACGTCTCTGCATCCGATTGGGCTGCGGGCTCCTCCATCACTTGGTACAAATCCTTCCAGCCGGCCGATTTGGACCACCCTCCATGGGCTTGTCCCAAAGACGGACCCGAAGAACGTCTGCCGGATTCCATTCGTCCTCCCCCTCGCGCGGCTGGCGCATTGGGGGCGTCGAAGGGATTGTAGTTGGGGTTGATCCGCACGGTGGGCTCTTGAACGTCCATGCCCGGCTTCAAATCGGGAATGTTCAACCCCACCTCCGCGTCGAAATCGATGGTCGGCGCCACATTGTGTGCGCCCAACCCGCGCTTGACAGCCGATTTCAAAATGGCAATGATGGGCTGCTCCTCGTCGAATTTGACCTCAATCTTGGTCGGGTGAATGTTCACGTCGACGCGCGCAGGGTCCACCGTGAGGTACAGGGCATACAGCGGATGATGTCCATCCCCAATGAGCCCTTCGTACGCACGGACCACCGCGCGATGCAACAGGCCGTGCTTCACAAAACGCCCGTTGACAAACAAGAACTGTTCGCCGCGCGTCTTTCTCGCAGAAACAGGCTTGCCCACAAATCCTTCGATGGTCACAACGTCAGTGTTTTCCTGCACAGGCACCAAACGCTCGTCGTGCTTGGGCCCCAAAATGCCGACAATCCGTTGCCGAAGCGTCCCCGGCTTGAGCTGGAAAAGGCTCGCCCCTTGGTGGGTCAGCACAAACGAAATGCCCGGGTGCGCAAACGCCACCCGCTGAAATTCGTCGACCACATGACGCATCTCCACCGCGTCGGACTTGAGAAAGTTCCGACGCGCCGGCACGTTGTAAAACAAGTTCTTGACGTGAAATGTCGTGCCTGCGGCCCGAGCCTTGGGCTCCGCGCCGACAATCTCCGTTCCGTTGCAACGAAGCACGGTTCCGACCTCGGCACCTTCTTGGCACGTCGTCACTTCGACGTGGGCAATGGCCGCAATGGAGGCGAGTGCCTCCCCGCGAAAGCCTTTCGTCGCAAGCGCAAACAAATCGTCGGCCGTTTGGAGTTTGGAGGTGGCGTGGCGCTCAAAGCACACCCGCGCATCTTCCGCACTCATCCCCGCCCCGTTGTCCATCACTTGAATGGATGTGCGCCCTGCATCCACCACGTGAGCCTCAATCGAGGTCGCGCCGGCATCGACGGCGTTCTCCAAAAGTTCCTTCACGACCGACGCGGGTCGTTGGATGACTTCGCCAGCCGCAATCTGGTTGGCAACGTGGTCGGGCAGAACGTGAATGGTTTGGCTCATCCGTTCGAATGCATGAAGTTGAGAAACTGTCCGTAGTCCTGGGTTTCCACCCACAGGATGGCGCGGTAGGTCAAATAAACGAGCACCAGGGCCACTCCTCCTGCGCGAAGCGCCGCCATGCGGCTGGCGCGAATGGAGGCGGCACGGCGCGCAGCACGTCCCTCCGCACTTCGGCCACCCTGCCTGAATTTGATGGGACGTGGCGCATCCGAGCCACCTTCCACCTCTTCCTCCACACGCCGCTTCCGTTCCTCCCATTCGGGGCGAGAATCAGGCAGGTGCCGGGACTTGAATGTGAAGGTGCGGGGTTCGGTGCGCACGTTCCGAAAAGGGCCGCGAAGTTTGGGCGCTTTCATGAATTCGAAGGTACGGGTGGTCAGGCCTGCGTCCGCTCAAATTCCGTTAACACGGATTCCACATCTCTTCCACCGTAATGGGTGAGTACTTTGCGCAGCACCCGCTCCACGCTCGCATCGGGACACGAGGCCCCCGACGTGATCAACACGGTCGGGACTTCGTCCGCAGTTCCAGCATCTGGCAAGGGTTGGGGGGTGACCTTCATTTGGCCTGTATGCATGTCAAAATGATGCACCCCGTCTTCCTGCCACTCCAATTCATTGCGCACGAAAAAAGTTGGCATGTGCTCCTCGCAGAGTTCGACCAAATGCGAGGTGTTGCTGCTGTTGTATCCACCCACGACCAAGGCCACGTCAGCTGCACCGGCCAACAATGCCCCGCTCGTGGCGCTTTGATTGTCGTTGGTGGCGTAACAGAGGGTGTCGCGGGTGTTGGCGAATTCCCCATCGGGATCGGCGTCGACAGCCTGCTTGATGCGGTCGGCGATGGCCTGGGTGTCCGAGGCCAGCATGGTGGTTTGATTGACCACCCCCACCCGTCGAAGGTCTCGTGCGGGGTCAAACCCTTCCGTGGTCCGGCCTTCAAAACGCGCCCAAAAAGCCTCCGCATCTGTCCGACCCATCTCCATCCACTGCGCCAAGAATTCGGTTTCCTTCTCGTCCTTGACCACCAGTGCGTGGCCCGTTTCTGCAGCGTGTGAGAAGGTGGCGCGGGTTTCTTCGTGCTGGGGTTTGCCGTGGATGACCACGGTGAAGTGTTTGCCGCCAAGCTGGGCAGAGCGCTTCCACACCTTTTCGACAAAGGGACACGTCGTGTTGTACTTCTGCACGTCCACCCCGAGATCGCGCATGCGCTGCTCGAGTTCGACGGTGGCGCCAAACGCCGGCACAATGACCACATCGTCGGCCGTCAGCGTGTCCAAAGACACGAGTTCCTGGCCAAGGGTGTCGTGCAGGAATTGCACGCCGCGGCTTTGGAGGTCGGCGTTGACCTCTGGGTTGTGAATCATTTGACTGAGCAGGAAAATCCGCTTGCCCGGGTTCTCATCCACCGCCTTGTAGCTGATCTCAATGGCATTTTCCACCCCAAAACAGAACCCAAAATGACGCGCCAAACGGACGCGCACTGAACCAAAATCCAGTTCGGTCGGCGTGAAGTCTTGTTTCCTGGGGTCCAAGGCTTTGCGTTTGGCCTTCACCCGGGCAATGATGGGGCTGCGGTAAAACTCGGGGATGTCGAAGCTGCGCATGTGGCTCAAAAATACCTTACCCCATCGCAACCTTTTCAAGAAGGCAAACGTTCATTTCACCAAGTTCTTCGGAACAATTCACATTGAAACACATGCCCGGATGGAAAATGTACGTGGGGCTCGTCCTTCACGTAAACGGGAACCTGCAAGGAGGCTTCGGCCTCCTTTCTTTTTGCCCCAACCTCAACGGGCACTGTCACGCCGCTTGGCCAGCCCCTCCGCATTGTCAAAAGCGCGTTTCAAGGCGTCATCCCACAATGCCTCACTCCGCTTCGCCACGAACCGAACGTCCCTGACGATGTCCGCCTGGGTCGAGGTTTGGAAACTCAGCTGGTCGTAAGCGAGGCGCTGCACGAGCACCGACTGCAATTCAGGGGCGTAGGCGAGGAAAGGCCAGTCAGCGGTGTTCACCTCGACGTGGATTTGGTCCGACTCACTGAGCCACTCGAGGGTCCAAGCATCGAGTGCAGGCACAATGTCCGCGCAGTCGTTCAACCCAATGTTCATTCGCCACGAAATCGCCTCGCGCACCCAACGGGCGTGGGCCTCTCCTTGGGCTGGCCAATCCGGCGCACCTGCGCACGTCCAGCACGTCCAGCACCACGGACCCCAAAGCAACAGCGCGGCAACGTGCATGACTCAGAGCGTCAATTCGGTTTCCACAAAGCGAATGCCCAGGTCGGCGAGCCCTTTGAGCAGGGGGTCGTAATACGTTTTCGACATGGGCACGTCGACCCCCGTGGTGCCAAACGTCCCTGCCATCAGCGGCTTCACCGCCAGCGCCATGGGCAAGCCCACGGTGTCGCTCATGGCTGTGAACACGCTGTCCTTGCCCTCCAAGCTGAGGCTGCTGGTGCGGGCTTTTCGAACGCCGTTCATTTCGTAGTCAAACCGGTGCCACATGACAATCATGTCCCGGTCTTCTGGTCGAAGGACCCACTTGTCGGTCACGAGGGCCTCGATGATTTGGGCCGGGGTTCCTGTAGGGTTTGCCGGTCCCGACTCTCCGTCGAACAGGCCCAGCCAATCCAAACGGTCCAAGGCTTCTTCCGTGGCGCCCGTCACGTGCTGGACAGCTTCCCTGATGTCACGGCCCTGCTCTGCCTCGGCGGGCAAGAACGACCGCGTCCAGTCCGCCCAAGACACACCTTGGCTCCACCTCAAGCGCGCGTCGTCCCGCACCATGCCCAACTGCACCAACACATCCCAAGACTGGCTGAATCCAGCGCTGCGCAGGGTGCCTCGAACGAGGGTCTCCACCTCCGACAATCCGTACAATTCACGGTACCCCAGCGAATCGCGGTTGGGGTAGCCGTCGTAGGGGCGGCCATCCACTTCGATGGAGGTCAGCGTCTGGAAGGTTCTGTGGGGCGGCACGACCCGCACACGGCCCTGATCGAGGAAGGTCGCGGTCCCTCCTTGGCCGGCGAGTACCACGTTTCTGGGGTTCCAACTCAGCTTGTAATGCCAGGGATTGTCGTCGGAATCCGGCGCCACCAACCCGCCGCAGTAGGATTGAAAACCGAGCATGCGCCCTCCTTCCGACCGAATTTCGTCGATGACTTGCATGGCGCTCATGTGGTCGATGCCCGGATCCAGGCCGAGCTCGTTCAAGACCAACACCCCAGCGTCCCGAGCCGCGCCGTCCAGCGCTTTCATCTCTGGCGAGACGTAGCTCGGGGTGATCACGTTGACCCCTGCTTCGATCGCCGCTTTGGCCACGTCCACGTGCATGAAGGCCGGCAGCATGCTGATCACAAGGTCGGCCTGTGCGATGCGGGCATTGCGATGTGTGACGCCGTCGGAGGCCAGCTGAAACGAATGACCCCGAGGATGATCTCCCACCTTGGATTGGGCCGCCTCCAAGCTCAAATCGCCCACGTGGATCTCCCACCCCTCTTGGTCTGCCTGACCGAGCAAATGCGCGATCAAAGAAGAACTGCTGCGCCCTGCGCCGAGGACCAAAATCACCTTGCTGTCTGCCATGCATGCAAGGTAGCACGACAAGGTTTGGCACGGGCTTTGCCCCGCAGGGATAAGCCCTACCTTCGAGGCTCAACCTCATGCCTGTCATGACCCCATTCATTCGCCCCACACTCCGCCAACTTGCCCTTGGCCTTCTCGCGTTGACTCTGCTTGGAGCACTCCCCGCTTGCAACGGTTCCAAAGCCTTTGTGAAGCGCGGTGCCAAAATGGAAGACGCCGGCATGATGCCCCAAGCGGCCAACCTCTACTACACTGCGGTGGTCAAAAAGCCCTCCAACGTCGATGCGATGGTCGGACTGAAGCGCACCGGACAGGTCGTCTTGGGACAGCACATCGCCGCCTTTGACGAGGCCGTGGCATACGACATGCGCGAAACCGCCCTCGACGCGTGGCACGACGCCGAAGCGTGGGACGCCAAACTCGAGGCGGTCGGCGTGGATTTGGCCTTCCCTGAAGCCAAGCGTGCGATGTACCAGACGGTCAAAAACGCCCACCTTGACGCCTCCTACCGCCAGGCCAACCTCTTGCTCGAACAGGAACTGTTCGACGAAGCGCTGGCCGAATTTGACGCCATCCTCCAATTGGACCCCACATACGAGGACGCCCCTGCCCTGCGCAACGTGGCCTTCTGCGAGCCCCGCTACCGCGAAGGGGTCAAGGCCCAGGAGGGCGAACGCTTCCGCGAGGCCCACGCCGCGCTCTCCAAATTGACCAACACGGACCCCGATTACAAAGACGCAAGCCAGCGCCTGAGTGACGTTCTGGAAGAGGGGCGCTTCACCGTGGCGCTCGTGGACTTCAAAAACGGTTCGAGCCGTCTGAACCTCGAGGTCAAAATCCAATCCCTCGTCGAGCAAGCGCTGATGGGCTCGGAAGACCCCTTCTTGAAGGTGGTGGACAGGGAGAGTTTGGCCTTGATCCTTCAGGAACAACGCATGGGCATCAGCGGCCTTACTTCTGGCGGCGACGTGGAAATCGGAAACATCCTTGGCGCCAAGGCCTTGCTCAAGGCCACCATCACCACCTGCGATCACCGTCAGGCGCGCTTGATGTCGAGCTACCAAACGGGCTACGAGCAATACAAAGTGGAGCGCGTGAACGAAGAGGGCAAGAAGTACTACGAGACCAAGTACCGCCAAGTGCAGTACCGTGAGTTCTCGCAAGACGCGTCGATTGACATCACCTGCACCTTCAAGTTCATTTCCACCACCACCGGGGAAGTGATTTCTTCCAACACCCTTTACGGTCGAGCCTCAGACAACATCCGCTACATCACGTATGGTGGCAACCGCAACAAGTTCTACCTCGGGGGGCTCTCTGGTGCCAGAACCGGCCCGTCAGGCCGTGCAGACCGAGATCGCTTGCTTTCCTCACGCCAAGCCATCCGCAGTGCTGATGCGTTGACCGACGAAGCCGGCCTCGCTTTGGCTTCGCAGATTCAGCGCGCCATCGAACAAGAATTGCTCACCCTCGTCCCTTGATCTCATGCGATTGACGTCCCTCTTTGCTGGTGTTTTGTGTTTGGCGACGTTGGCCGGATGTGCGGGTTCACGCAACGCGGTGGCGCCTGCACCAAGCTGGACCTTTCAGTCCCCAGTCAAGTCAGGGTACTACATCGGCATCGGCTCGGCCTCGAAGCTTGCGCATCCCTTGGATGCAGATGCCGTAGCCAAGCAACAAGCCTTGGACAACCTCTCTCGGGAGATTCGGGTGCAGGTGCAGTCCACCTCGACCACCAAGACCCTTCAGGTCAACGATTGGCTCTCGGAGTCATTCATTTTTTCATCGGAAAGCACCACCAACGAGGATCTGGAAGGCTTCACCTTGGTGGACACGTACGCCACGGAAACCGAGGTGATGGTGTTTTACCAGTTGAGCAAGTCCGAGCACGCACGCATTCAAGAGGCCAAACGACAAACCGCGCTGGCCCTTTCGATGGAGCACCTTGAAACGGCCCGTACCGCACGTGGCCTTGTGCAAGTGCAACAAGTTGTGGATGCCGCAGTGCGTGGGTTGGACGTGCTTCGCCCCTTTCTGGACAAGCCTCTGGTTCACGTGGCGGCAGACGGGACGGAGACTTCTGTCCCGCTCGAATTGGTGGGCTTGCTCGACGATTGTGTGGCCGAACTTCAATTGGCGAGCGCCGACTCTTCCGTCACGTTGAACGTGAGCGACGCTTTCCGCGGCGACGTGGTCGTGACGGCGCTGCTCGACGGCAAGCCCGCCCCCAACGTGACGTTGTCGTACCGCTACGACCGGGGCGAGTTCCCCACGCGTGGCGAAGCCGTCACCAACGCACAGGGTGAGGCGACCATCACGCTCGAGAAATTTGAACCTGGGAAGCGCGGCACGGCCCTCGAAGTTCGCGTTGAACCCAAGGCCTTTGTGCAAGGTCTTCCCCTATTGCACCCCTTCCGACAAGCCGCAGAAGGGCTTCAAAGCGCCCCCCTTCGCGTGGAGGTGACCTTGGCCCCCATCGAAGTGTCTTTGCGCATCGAAGAGCGGGCGTTTGGGAAGAAGCGCGACCAAGCGATGCTTGCGCCGGCCATCCAACAGGCCCTCCAATCGGCCAACGTCTCTCTGCTCGCGGAAGATGCCAATGCCGACATGATCTTGACTGTGGAAGCCGACGCGCGACACGGAGGCAGTGGACAGGGGTTCACCACCGTGTACACCGACCTGGTCGGTACGGTCACCAACCGTGAAGGTGAAGTCCTTTTCACCCAAACCCTGACCCGCATCAAAGGCATTCAACTCGACTTGCTTCGGGCCACAGATGCGGCATACACCAAAGCTTCTGAGGAAATCACCTCCGACTTTGTCCCTGCCTTGATTCGACTTTGGCACGGTTTCTGAAACTGACCGAGAAAACCATTACTTTTCGACACAAACCCACCCTCCATGAACATTCGCATCACCCTCCCTTTGGCCTTGATTGTGGCCACCGCAGCCATGACGGGCTGCAGCAGCAAGAGCATGACCCCCAAGCAGGCCGGTGAAATCGAAATCCTCGAGTACTGTGCCGGCGACGAATACAAAAGCGACAAGAACCACTTCCGCGAGTCGGCCACGGGCCAGAGCATGAGCCGGGAAACCGCCAAGAAAATGGCGCGCTCCAATGCCGAAGCCAAGCTTGCCCGCTCCATCAACGCCACCATTGAAATTGTGACCGACAACTACGTGAACAGCACCAAGTTCAACAACGTGGAGGAGGTCACTGAAACCTTCAACGATTTGGCACGCACCGTGGTGGACCAGCTCCTGTCCGGCGCCATCACCGCCTGCCAGCGTTTGACCCAGAAAACCGACGGCACTTTTGTCAGCTACATGGCTGTGGAGTTGTCTGCCACCGATTTGGTTGGCAAGTACAACGAGCGCCTGTCACAAGACGAGCGCATCAAGGCAGAATACAACTACGAGAAGTTCAAGGAGACGTTCGAGGCCGAGATGGCCAAGCAACGCTGAGCTGCCTCGCCCCATCCGCGCAGCAAGTCACGCCCTTGGGGCGTCAAGACGGACTCCGGATGAAATTGGACGCCCGCAACGGGAAGGGATTCATGGCCCATGGCCATGGGCACACCCTGACTGCTGCGGGCGTTCACGTGCCAGCCCGCAGGAAGGGAATCCTCCTCCACCACCCAGCTGTGGTAGTGACCAACCTCCATAGAAGGTCCCAAGCCCTCCCACATGGCCCCCAAGGGACCGCAAGTGGCGCCCGAGGCATCCACGGTCATCACCGATCGACGGCCGTGCAAGGGGACCTCGAGGTTGCGTAATGTCCCTCCTGCATGCACCGCGAGGGCCTGCATGCCGAGACACACCCCCAACGTCGGCACACCCCTGCGGAGCGCCTCTGCCGTGACGTCCATCAATTGGGCGCGCTCTTCGGGCAATCCAGGGCCGGGGGACAACACAAGCGCGTCGGTTTGGGCCCAATGATCTGCCATCCACGCGCCTTCTCGGACCACACTCACCGACCAGCCGAACCTCCCCAAATCGTGGGCAAGGTTCCATGTGAAGGAATCGTGGTTGTCGAAGAGGGTGATGCGCATCGGGCGTAGATTTGAACGCTCACACAAACATACTCTCATGTCTTCACGCATCGACACCTCAGACGCCGCACAACCCGTCGCCGCCTACAGCCAAGCTGTGGAAGCGGGCGATTTGGTGTTCGTCAGCGGACAAATCCCTTTGGACCCCGCCACAGGCGAGCTCATCTCCGAAGACATGAACGCCGCCACGGCGCGCTGCATCGCGAATGCCCAAGCCATCCTTCAAGCCGCAGGTCTGGACTTGAACAACGTCGTCAAGGCCTCTGTTTTTTTGACCACGATGGACGACTACGCAGAAATGGATGCGGCGTATCGGGAGGCCATGCCCATGCCCTTTCCAGCTCGAGAAGCGGTGGCTGTGTTGGCCCTGCCCAAAGGCGCCCGCGTCGAAATCTCCATGATTGCACAAAAGGGCTAATCAAACAATCACAACATCATGTTTTTCAAGAAGTTCCTATACTACCTTAACCCTCTCAACTTGTTCAAAAAGGACACCGAATCCGGGTTGAACCTTCGCATGATGCACGGCATCAACAAGATCAGTTTCTTTGCCTTCTTGGTGTGTCTTGCGGTGATGCTGTACCGCTGGTACGTCCGCTCGTAACTCGTCTGCCCTCGTCAGAACAACAGCTTTCCGTCAGACCCGCGTGCCTCCAATTTGAGGTCGCGCAACAAAGCAGATTTCACGTTCAAACGCAGAGAGAAACTCTGCCGGACCCCAAAGGGAATCCAATTGAACGACAGCTCCCAGCAGTGCAAATCCACGTAGAAGTTCAAATTGGTCGGCGTGAACTCGCGCCGGGCCAAGTCGTACCCCGTGGTGACATCCAGCTTGTAGCGCTTCAACACGTTCACGCTGCCTCGGGCACTCAGGGCATGCGTCACCACGCTGGTGTCCCTTTGCAGCTCTGACGCCCACTGACGGGACAAATTGACGTTGTAGTCCAACCGCGCGTTCCAAGGCGCGCCCGCGTCTTGGGCGGACTTGAAGCTTGTTCCCATGGCTCCCGTGACGCGCTTCAACCGGACCAATCCTCGGCCTTGAGACGCCAAAAAGGTGTCGATGACCTGGCCCGTCAGCGTGTCGCGCGCATAGGCCGTGTGGGTCGCATTGACATTGACATTCACCCGGTTGAACAGGCTTGTGAATGCCCGAGTTTGAAAATCCGAGAGCTTCAGGGAGTCTGCCACGAAATTGAAATTCCCCGAGGTGCTCAGGTTGTCCAAAATCTTCACCTTTCTCAACTCCCCGGTTTCGCGGTCGGCGACCTTGGCTTCGATGTTTTGGCTCAACCCAAAATTCAAGGACCCCGCCTCACGACGGTCGTTGGGCACGTACCGGCCCAAAGCATAGGGGTTCCACCCCACTTCCCCCGCATCAGTGACCAAGCTTTGCTCGCGCATTCGCTCCGGGTTGTAACTCACCCCAAGGCTCGGTGCCAAGACATGACGCACGGCCTTCACACGGCCTTCGCCAGGCATGTTGAATGTGCCGTAAAAGCGGGTGCTCGCCGTGACCCCCAAACGCCATTCGTTGGCCGATTGGAATCCCCGCAGCGTGTCGTTCACAAAGGCCGTGGAGTCCTCCGTCACTTGCACTTCCGACACGTCCAACGACTGGAAGGAATCGTACTGATCGTAGGTGAACGATGGAGACACCGAAACAAAACCAACACTTGAACTAGAAGTAAATTTTACTCTGTGCTTCAGTCCATTGCGTATTTTCAAACTTGACCGATCCTGCGCGCCAAACGCGCTGTCGGCTCCCTGAATGGTGTTCTCCATTTGGGTGCTGTACGTGACTGCCACCCCGTCCAAAAGGGCCGACTTTCCAGCATCCAAGCCCACGAGTTTGGACAGGCTTGTCCGCTGCATGTTCAAGGAAAGCGAGGGCAGGGTCAGGGCCACGTTCCCCGTCAGCGAATTCTGGTTGTGCCGTGCACTGATGTTGGTCGAGAAAGGCGTCCGCGGAACTTTGGCCGTCCACTGCAAACTCGATTGGAAGGTGTTGGACAAATATTCCTCTTGGGTGCTGTTCAGGTTTTGCTGGAAGTTGCCCGACGACCCAAAATTCAAAGATGCATTGAAGCGCGAATTGGGACGGGCCCGAGGGTCTTGGCTGTGGCTCCAACGGACGAAGAAGTTGTTGGACAACCCAAACCCTGGCGTTCCTGCAAACCCCTCCCGCTGGCGCTGGTAGCTCACACTGAACGATCCAGTGCTCCGGTAGCGGTAGTTGTAATTCGAGGCCACCCGCGCAGCCCAGCTCCCGCCGGTGTAGATGTCGGTCAAGAGTTGGGCGTCCCAATGGTCCCCAAGCGGCATGTAGTAGCCGAGGTCCTTCAGGAAGAAACCCAAGTCGCCACCATCCCCGTACCCTGGAAGAAGAACCCCTTGACTCTGCTTCTCCCGCTGCATCGGAAACCACCCAAAAGGCAGGGCCAGCGGCGTCGGGATCTTGCGGAATTTCAGGTACAACGGACCGCTGACCACCTTCTCGTTGGGAACCATGATGGCCTTGGTCAGGTGAAAATGAAAGTGAGGGTTGTCGGCGTCACACGTGGTGAACTTCCCGTCCCGGACGTGCACCGTTTCGTCGGGTTGACGCTTGGCCCGGTCGGCGTGGAAGACAATGTCCTGCTCGGTGGTGACCGCATGGCGACTCAGGCCCTTGCCCGTTTCGAAGTTGTAGCAAAGCTGATCCTGGCTGAAGGACTGCGGACCGTCCTTGAACTCCGGCCGCCCCACCCAAGCGCCCGTGCTGTCCCGCTTCCCGTACGCACACACCTCGCCTGCCTCAAGGTCCAACACGATGCGGTGGGCGCGCAGCGTCATCGTGCCGCTGATCACCTGGGCCTCCCCGGTCAAGTACGCCAACCCGCTGTCCACCGCGAAGTAGATGTCTTGGGCGTCGTATTCCACCACCTCCCCCGGGGAGACGACGTCGTCGGTTTGGGTGGAATCGGGTGCGGTCATTTGGGCCCAAAACACAGGGCTTATCAACATCCAAAAAAGGATAATCGAACCTGCCCGCATCGCGCGTCCACAGGGGTGTGCGGTATGTTTGAGAACCGGCATGAAGCAGCGTCCAAAAGTAGCCAAACAACGCGTCATGGCAGCGTGTGTTGCCCTGGTGACCGCATGTGCGGCATTTGCCCCTGCACCGCCCGTCTTGACCTTGGTGCTCGATGCCGGACATGGCGGCAAGGACCCAGGGAACCTCGGAACGGGTCGCTACGCCACCACGGAGAAGGACATCACCTTGGATGTGACCCTTCAACTCGGGGCGTACATCGAAGAAAACCTGCCTGAGGTCAAGGTCATCTACACCCGCAAAGACGACAGCTTCCCCACCCTTCGCGAGCGCGTTCGGATTGCCAACGAAGCCCAAGCCGACCTCTTTGTGTCCATTCACTGCGACGCCTTTGACAACGCCGGCGCCCGAGGCTCGAGCACCTACGTCATGGGCATGCACAAGAGCGAGGAAAGCCTGCGCGTGGCCATGCGCGAGAATGCGTCCATGTTCAAGGAAGAGGGCTACGAGCGCAACTACGACGGGTTTGACCCCAACGACCCCGACACGTACATCGCCCTCTCGCTGCGCCAAAACGTCAACCTCGACGCCAGCTTGACCCTGGGCGCGGCGATTCAGCAGCAGTTCAAAGAGCGCGTGGGAAGACGCGATCGGGGCGTGAAGCAGGCTGGGTTCTACGTCATCTCCTACACCACCATGCCCAGCACGCTGGTGGAATTGGGCTTTTTGACCAACACCGAGGAAGAAGATTTCTTGCAATCCGAAAACGGCAAATCCTACATGGCCTCGGCCATCTACCGCGCCTTCAGAGACACCTACCTCGCCTCTCGCTCAGGCCTTGAGCAGGACGCCTCCACAGCCACGGACGGCCAAGCGGTGGAGGCCGAGAACACGGAGGACGTGCCCGTCGAGGACAGCGCCCAGGTCGAAGGCAATTCATCGGTCTCAGACGACACATCGAGCGCCGAGAATGTGCCCCTCGAAATCGCCCCCAAGGTGGGCTCCGAGGTGTGGTTTGGCGTCCAAATCCTGACTGCGGAATCGGCCTTGCCCCCAGATTCTCCAGATTTGCGTGGGCACTCCGGGGCCAAACCTTACATTCGTCATGGACTGTACAAGTATGTGACGGGCCACCACGCCCACCCCGACCAAGCGCATGAAGCCAAAAACGCCCTGCGTGCGGAGGGATTTGAAGGGGCGTTTGTGGTGGCGTTTGACGGAGAGACCCAAATCCCCATGTCTCGTGCCCGAACCATGCTCAACCTCCCAATGCAGTGAACACACTTCGGTCAGAATTCAAAATTGGGGTGCTCGTCGTCGCGGGCATCGTGCTGCTGGTGTTGGGGGTCAACTACCTGAAAGGCTTCAACCCCTTTGCGCGGAGCAACACTTACTACGCCGTGTACGATGACGTGGCTGGACTGGCAGTCAGCAACCCCGTACTCATCAATGGCTACCAAGTTGGACAGGTGCGACGCATTGCATTTGTGGAAGGTGGGCAGGGTGAATTGCTCGTGGAATTTGGGGTGGAACATCCCAAACTCTTCTTCCCCTCCAACTCTGTGGCCATGATCCACAGCTCGGACTTGTTTGGCACCAAGGCCATCCGAATCGACCGCGGGGACTCCCCTGTTTCCGCCAATGCGGGAGACACCTTGCTCGACAATGTGGAAGACGACATTGCGGCACAAGTCGCCAAGCAAATCGAGCCTCTTCAGCGGAAAACCACCGACCTCATCAAATCGGTGGAGAAAGTCATTTTGGACATCGAAAGCGTGTTCAGCAGCGAGGCCACCCGCCAACTTCCCGCTGCGCTCGAAAACGTGCAACGCACCGTGGAGTCTTTGGAAACCACCGCGGCCAACTTGGACAGCACGGTTGCGGAAAACCGGGGCAACTTCAAACGCGTGATGTCCAACGTGAGGTCCCTCACTTCGACCTTGAATGCGAGCAGCGGAGACCTGACGAACGCCATTTCAAACTTCAGCACCCTGAGCGATTCGCTGTCGCGCATTGAATTTGCGGCCACAATGGCTTTGGCCAACCAAGCGCTAGAGGACGTGAGCACCATCGCAGGCCAGATCGCCGATGGCGAAGGCTCCTTGGGGAAACTCGTCCAAAGCGACAGCCTCCACGACGGTTTGGTGGCCACCAACCTCGAGCTCCAGTTGTTGCTTGACGACCTCCAAATGCACCCCTGGAAATACGTTCAGGTCAACCTGATTGGACGCAAGCAGAAGTCCGAATTTTCAAAAAAGGACCTCATTCGCCTTCGGGACATCATTGCTGACGAACTTGAAGGCCAAGAGGGCGGTTCCTCTTCCAACGACTGAGATCCATGATTGCGCAACTTCTCTTCGCGGTGTGTGTCGCCGCAGGTGCAGGCCTCTTCGCCCGCCGGGTGGCCTTCATCCGAAAGAACATCTTGATGGGCCAAGACGTCGACCGCTTCGACCGGCCCGCTGACCGATGGAAGGTGATGGCACGCGTGGCTTTGGGCCAAGGCAAAATGGTCGCCCGTCCTGTGGCAGGCATCATGCACATCCTCATTTACGTGGGGTTTGTGGTCATCAACATCGAATT
>PKDW01000148.1 GCA_002863145.1 Flavobacteriales bacterium | reverse complement strand
CATGGCGCTGAATACCATGGCCACAATTTACGAATGCCCACCCGGCATCCCATCTCGACGTCCCATTCTGTCTAAATCGAAGAATGTATCTGCCTGAGTTCTTACCCTAAGTCACATTCCTCCCCAAACGCGGTGAGCAAGAGCAACAAGTCGTTCGTACCTACTGTACCATTGGCATCCAAGTCTCCGGGACAAGTTGCATCAGGAGCCGTGTCATTGCCATCGTCAATGGCATCTTCCTCGTAGGCTGCGATGGCGCGCTCGGCAACTACAGACCCGATCATTCGGCCACGGATGTCGTCCATGGGAGGGTGAATTCCACCCCAAATTCGACTCAAAGCGCACTGGTCTGCTGCATCCCTGTATGTTGCCCATTGCAGGGTAAATGACTCAGTGGGACCGGATTCAAAGGCCAAAAAATTGTTGGCCTCCACCTCGTAGGTGCCTAAGCCGCCAGGGAAGTATTCGGACCCAGTGGCGTACGCGAGCACTTCCGCTGCAGCCCTAGAGAAGGTCGAGTGGCCGCTGACGTAACCCGCAAATGGAGGTGTCACGAAAGTGGGACGCTGATAGGGCCACCACGAGCAACCTGTGCGCCATTCGAAGGAAGGAATGCCCGTCTGGGGATTGGGCACCCATTGGTGGACTTTGACCATGCCAAGAGCTTCAGGCTGGCTGTTTAAAATGGGGTCTCCCGCTTCAATGATTTCAAATACATTTTCAATCAGTGGAATACCCTCCGAATCAAAATTGCCCATGGCAGGATCCGTGCATTGCCCCTTGGCAAGCATGTAACGGATGGCTGAAATGGGTCTGACAAAATCGTAGTACCCTTTGATGCTCCAAGCAGCGATGGCCGCATCGTGCATGGTGCCCCCCAAAAGTCGGTATGCCCTCGCCAACCAAGCACCGTGTTCCATGGGTTCTCCACGACCGTTCCAACGCCAGTCGAAGTCAGGGTGTGATGTGGCATCGTTGAGGATGGTGAACCAGTGGCCGGGAGGCGTTTCTGAGTCCGGGCCATCGGCCCAAAATTCTGCAAGCACCCGAGTGAAGTCCCCTCTGTACACCATTTCAGCCTCGTAAGGCTCTCCGGTGATTGGGTTGAATGCATGTCCGGGACCGATGTCTCCTCCCTCAAATTGCCTGTAAAGGTGATCTGGGAAGGTGGGATCTGCATTGAGATTGCCGACACTTCGCGGGCTGATGTCCACCACCACAGCGTCGTCCACATTGAGCTGCGTTTGCCAACGAGCGACCAATGCAAAACCAGTTTGCCAATTGTACAGACTTCCATCTGCTTCTCCGAGGAGTTTCGGTGGTCCTGGGTCAAAGTAGACGGGGTAGACGCACCCGTCGCGATTGAGGAAGCTGACGTCGCTGTTCTGCAATGCAAAGGGCGTGACATTTCCCCAATTGGCGCCGCTGAAGGGAACCACATCTTCAAACGTTTCGTTTCCCGCTTGGTCTACAAAGCTTCCACCGAACGAGAGGGGTTGCCAGCGGTTGGGGTCGTTCAAAGAAAAATCGCAAGGCCCTTCTTCTGTGACATCGAGCGGGTCATTGGCGGGGACATAACAGGTGTTGGCGTAGTCATTGATTTGATTGGCTCCATCATTGAGGTAAGCCTCATTGATGGCATTGGCAATGTCAAATCCAAAAGCTGCTGCTGCCGAGCTATTTAGGAGCACGTTGGGAGTTGTGCCAGTCGTACTGACGAAAGCCGCATTCAGCGCCGCTACAGTTTCACTCCAGCCGGGAGCGGCTGCATAACGCAACGCAATGAAACGATACGCATATGTCGCCATCATGTCACGGTACTCGTCAGTATCAGCGATCCACGTCCCAATTGATCCTGGGATGCTCGGCCACATGACGTTGCCGTCAGCCAAAGTGCCGTCTTGACCTTCAGTAAGCAGCTGAAGCGCATATTGCCCAGAGCTGAAGTGGTGCAAGTTTCGAGCGTGAACATTTGGACGGGCAAGGTCATTTCGAATGGCCTCAAGCAACAGCTCGTTCCACTGTTGTACGGGCGGTTCCATGGCTTGACTCCAACTGGAAAGACTCACAGTCATCAAGGCGAAACACAAGGTTTTTGACAACACCAACTTTTTCATTCAGTGCTAACATCCTGAGAAGGTAGAAGGTTTAAGCAATTGCACAAATTGCACCGAAAGCGGAATGGAGGTCGAATTTTTGGGATTGTGGGCCTTCGTGAGCCACACCTTGATGACGGCAAGGTCCTTACCGATGGTCGACACCTTACACCCCTTTGAGGCGAGAAAGGATTTGTATCGGTTCACCAGTTCCTCGTTCCAATCCTCAAACTTCATTCCTCGACCAAGGTGGCCTTTTTTTGCGTTCCTTCCGTCCTCGGAAAGCAAGCTTTCCGTGCCGGTCAGAACGCAAAAAAGGCACCCATTTGGGTGCCTTTCTTGCTTGTAGCCCGTAGGGGATTTGAACCCCTGCTACCAGGATGAAAACCTGGCGTCCTAACCCCTAGACGAACGGGCCAAAGAGGAGCGCAAAGATAGTCAGGTTGCTCTTTCTCCACAACCGACCTGCAAAAAAATGCGGCGACGGGGTTTGGCGGGGTCAGGCGAGGTACGCACGCAACATCCACGAGGTCTTTTCCTGCTCGCGGATGTAGTCACTCATAAGGGCGTTCGTGCCCTCGTCGTTGGCCTTGTCGCTCAGGGCCAGGATGCCGCGCTCGCGGACGAGAAGCACGCCGTACGCTGCGGCACAGTGGCGAACCGCTTCGACGCCGTCGGTGACGTCCTTCACGGCAGGAATGGTGGCGCCGGCCACGTAGTCTTGCATGGCGTGAAGGGGCTTGCCACCCAAGGTCAGGATGCGCTCGGCGACCTCGTCGATCTTGACTTGGAGGTCGGTGTAGAACTCTTCGAACTTGAGGTGAAGCTCGAAGAAGTTCTGGCCTTGAACGTTCCAATGGAAGCCGCGCACGTTCTGGTAGAAGACGTGGAGGTCGCAGAGCAGCGCGTTGAGTTCGTTGCTGAGGGCGGCGCTGTCTTCGGCATTCAGGCCGATGGGAAGGTTGGTGTCCATGGTGCGGTTGTTGGGCAGGATCAGTAGGCTCTGGCGAAGAGGACCCGGCGGGCGCTTGGGGCGCCTGTTTTGACGCAGGTGCCTGGCGTGGTGTCGCCTTCGTAAGGAATGCAACGGATGGTCGCCTTCGTTTCTTGCTTGATGCGTTCCTCGGTTTCGGCCGTGCCATCCCAGTGGGCGCTCACAAAGCCGCCCTTGTCCAATGCCGCGAGGAACTCGTCCCAGGTGTCGACCACGTGGGTGCTGGTCTTGATGCGGTCGTGGATGCGAGACGTGAGGGAGTGTTGGATGTCGTCGAGCTGCGCGCGAACGTGGGCGGCGAGGCCCTCGATCGACACAAAATCTTTGGTCTTGGTGTCGCGACGGGCGAGCTCGCAGGTGCCTTTGGCGAGGTCGCGTGGGCCCATGGCGATGCGCAGGGGCACGCCCTTGAGCTCGTATTCGGCAAACTTCCAACCGCTGCGCTTCGTGTCGTCGTCGTCAAGCTTGACGCGAATGCCCGCAGCCTTGAGCTCTTCAGCAACGGCTTGGCACTTGGCGACGATCTCTTCCATTTGGTCTTGCCCCTTGTAAATGGGGACGATGACGACTTCAATGGGGGCGAGCTTGGGAGGAAGCACGAGGCCTTGGTCGTCGCTGTGCGTCATGATGAGGGCGCCCATCAATCGGGTGCTGACGCCCCACGAAGTGGCCCAAACGTGGGACTTCCCTCCTTCCTTGTCGGCAAACGTGACGTCGAAGGCCTTGGCGAAGTTTTGGCCCAAGAAGTGGGAGGTGCCGGCCTGAAGGGCCTTGCCGTCTTGCATGAGGGCTTCAATGCAGTAGGTGTCCTCGGCGCCTGCGAAGCGCTCGCTCTCGGTCTTCACCCCCTTGATGACGGGCATCGCCATGAAGTTCTCGGCGAAGTCCGCGTAGACTTCGAGCATCTTCTTGGCTTCCTCGACGGCCTCGTCCTTCGTGGCGTGGGCCGTGTGGCCTTCCTGCCACAGGAATTCCGCCGTGCGCAAGAACAAACGCGTGCGCATTTCCCAGCGCACCACGTTGGCCCATTGGTTCACGAGCAACGGCAAGTCGCGGTAGCTCTGGATCCAGTTCTTGTAAGTGTTCCAAATGATGGTCTCCGACGTGGGTCGCACGATGAGTTCTTCCTCCAAGCGCGCGTCCGGATCCACCACCACGCCCTCTCCGTTGGGGTCGTTCTTGAGGCGGTAGTGCGTCACGACTGCACATTCCTTCGCGAAGCCCTCCACGTGGGCAGCCTCCTTGCTGAGGTAGCTCTTGGGGATGAACAGCGGGAAGTATGCGTTCACGTGTCCGGTGTCTTTGAACATGCCGTCGAGCACGTCCTTCATCCGTTCCCAAATCGCAAATCCATACGGCTTGATGACCATGCATCCCTTCACGTCGCTGTGCTGGGCGAGGTCCGCCTGCACAACGAGCTCGTTGTACCATTTGCTGTAGTCTTCTTCGCGGGAAGTGAGCTTGCTCGCCATTTTTGGTATGGTTTATGCCTGTAGAGGTTGGAGACTCTGAAAGTCACGCAAAATTACGGAATGTAGTATCTTGAACCACGGCACATGAACATGCACCCTCCTTCCTTTCGCACCGGGTCCTTCGCGACCTTGATGGCCTTGCTCCTTGTGGTGATGACCACCGGATGTGGCAGCCTGATGCAACGCACGGCCAACCTCGAAGACGACGAGTTGTACCTCGACCGTGGCGAGGAGTTCATCACCGATGCCGAATACCTCGCCTACGCCTACGAACAGGCCGGTTACGATGATGCAAACGGTGAATACGGACCCCGCGATTCCCGCGGAGGCGATGCGTTCCAAAGCAGTTTTGGCTACGTGCCCCGGAGCTTGCGAGGCCGTTCGATGTTGCGAGGCTACATGACGCCATACGGAGCGGCTGGGTTTGGTCCCAACCCCTACGATCCATGGGGGAGCAGCTTCTACGGAGGGTACAGCGCCTCCAATCCTGGATTTTACGATCCCTACAACCCCTACGGCAGCCCCATGGGCAACCTTGGCTGGGGCTCCAGCGCATGGGGCGTCAATCCTTACATGGGCGGAAGCTTTGGAAATGGCTGGGGAAACAGCTGGGGCATGAACCCCTATGCCTACAGCCCCTACGGATTCAACGGCTACAACCCCTACAATCCTTATGGGACGGGCGGTTTGTACGGCGGCGTCAACAACTGGGGCAACGCATGGGGAGGCGGAGATGTCTTCGATGTGAACACCGTGGTTGTGGCACCCCGGACGCCGATTTGGACGTCGTCGGCCATCAACTCCAACGGAGGTGGAGGCCGTTTGCTGACCAACAAGGTCAACGAGGTGGACGCGGAAAGCGGCAAGCCCGCGGCGCCCATGACCATTTGGCGTGGCATCGAAGCCGTGGAAAACAAGGCCGCGTCTCGCGCGACCCGAGAGGCACGCACCACGCCGACTTCTCCAGCGCACCCCAATCCCGCGCGCACCACTTCTGAATCCAACGGACGTTCCTCCTACGGAACCTCCAATTCATCACGGTCCTCGACCCGCTCTTCTTCCACGAGAAAGAGCTCCTCACGGAACAGCAGCTGGTCAGGGTCTTCTTCAGGATCGTCGCGCAGCTCTGGCTCGCGTCCGAGCACCCGACCCAGCTCGGGCCGATCCTCCGGCAGCAGCAGCGGTCGCAGCAGCGGCAGCAGCCGAGGCGGACGTGGTGGATTCCCTTCACGCTGAACGCCATGAACACGTGGACATCAAGGGGACTTGCGGCGTGGCTGTTTGCCCTCTCCTCCTCTTTCTTGGCCCAAAACGAAACCGACGTCCTTCGCTACGGCTGGATCGACCCCTTGGCTTCGGCTCGCGTGACGGCCATGGGTGGCTCCTTTGGTGCCCTCGGGGCTGACCTGAGCTGCATGGGCATCAACCCCGCAGGACTCGGCATGTACCGACGTGGCGACCTCGCCATGACGGCCGGCGTGCACACCGGCTCTACCAATGCCCTTTGGGGCACCCGACAAGTGGAGGCCGCGCAGGCCGATGTTGTGGCCAGCAACTATGGGGTCGCCTTGACTTACCCCAGCGTGGATGCCGACTGGCCGTTTTTCACCCTCGCAGTGGGACACCAAAACCGCACGCCCTTCGCCCAAAAGGTGGAGATCGACGGGGTCAGCACAGGCAACTCGGTGTCCGACCTGTTTGTGTCGCAAGCCCTGGACGACGCGGCTGTGTACGGGTACGCCAGCACCGACGACGCGTTGGATGCGGGTGAGATTTTTGGCTACGGTGCTTCCCTCGCTTGGCGCACCGGGCTGTTGTTGCCTGACAATGAGGCTTTGTATGCCACGGCTGCGGAAGGCAACGTGACCGTGGACCGGACCATCGAGCGAAAAGGCCGGCTGGGGGAAACCCAAATCGCGTTTGGCACCATGTTCCAGGACCGCGTGTCCATCGGGGTCACTTTGGGCCTGCCGCGCGTGAGCTTCGAAGAATCGTCCACGCACAGGGAGTCGGTCAATGCCGCGGATGCCGATCTGCAGGACTGGGCCTACGAAGAGAGCCTCAGTGTCTCTGGGAAAGGCGTCTTGCTTCGCTTTGGGGTGTTGGCGCGTGTGTCAGACATTCTTCGCGTGGGCGTTGCCCACCAAACGCGTGGCCGCCTCACCTTGACAGACACGTACGCAACCAGCATTCGGACCACGTGGATCGACGAACCCGCAGCCAGTGCGGTCAGTCCCACTTCCAACTACGAATACCTCCTGTTCACGCCGGACCGAACCACGGTCAGTGCGAGCGTGCTGATGGGCAAGTTTGGCGTCTTGAACGCCGACTACGTGCGCAGCGACATGCGCCGGGGGGAGCTCCGGGACTCGGAAGGGTGGTTGTCGACGGGCTACGATTTTGGCGCGGAAAACGACGCGGTCCAAGCCGGATACCGCACCGTTCACCAAGCCCGTGTCGGCCTGGAACTGCGCCTCGGGGACGAGAAGCAATTCCGGCTTCGCAGCGGGGGCGGCATGTCCACGTCTCCCTTTGTCGGGGATGCCGTGGTGTCCGAGGCCAACCGCGCCCACGTCAGTGTGGGGGGCGGCTACCGCATTGGCAACGTGCACTTCAGCGCAGCCTGGCGCACGGCCTGGCACAGCGAAGATTACTACTTCATGGGGGCCTTCTCTCCCGAGGCGCCAGGCCAACTTCAGCGCCGCGCAAGCAGCCTCCTGCTGTCGGCAGGACTTCGGATGTAAGCGTTTAAGTCCAGCATCGGGCAACAAAAAGCCCCCCGAAATCGGAGGGCTTTGTTGTGTTCCTGCCTTTCGGCGAGGCGCCTTACTTCTTGAGCTTGGCGAGCTCCTTGTCGAGGAGCGTGTTCATGCGCGTCATTTCCTCGTCGGCGAGCTCCTTGTCGACCAAGATGCGGCCGCTGTGCTCGTCCACGATGATGCGTTTGCGCTGGGCAATGTCAATCTGACGCTGGGGTGGAATCTTAATGAACGTGCCGGCGCTGGCTTCGCGCTCGATGGGCACCACAGCGAGGCCGTTCTTGGCCGCACCACGGATGCGGCGGTAGCTGTTCACCAAGCGATCTTCGATGCCCTTTGCTGTCTTGTCGCTGTGCTTTTGGAGGAGTTCCTCCTCGGCTTGCGTCTCGGCAATGATGGCGTCGAGCTCAGCCTTCTTGGCTTCGAGGTCGGCTTGGCGTTGGTTGAAACGCTCACGGGTGCCATCAAGGCCCTCGGCCTTCTGCTCCACTTGTGCCTTGCACTCGCGGATGCGCTTTTCGCAGAGCTCAATCTCGAGGGTTTGGTATTCAATCTCCTTGGAGAGGGATTCAAACTCGCGGTTGTTGCGCACGTTGTTCTGCTGCTCCGTGTACTTTTCGATCAACGCCTGGCTGTCCTTGATTTGCATCTGGTACGCCGTGATGCGCTGGTTCACTTGGTCGTTGTCGTCTTCCATGCGCTCGAGACGGGCACGCAATCCTTCCAACTCATCCTCCAAGTCTTGCACTTCCAAGGGAAGTTCACCGCGAACGACGCGAAGGCGGTCGATGCGAGAGTCAATGATTTGGAGGTCGAAGAGGGCGCGCAGCTTGTCTTCGGCGGTGCTGGTTTTTTTCTTGGCCATGCGATTGGGAATCGGTCGTGTTCAGCGGTAGGTAACTGGGTTTGTCTTCGTTGCGGACAAATGGACGGCAAATTTAGGGAATTTCTCCTTGATTTTGTGGGCAATCAACGTGCTGGTTTGCCATTCGCTCTCATAATGCCCAACGTCGAGCAATTGAAAGCGCCCTTCCGCCTGGAAATATTCGTGGTATTTCACATCGGAAGTCACGTACACGTCTGCACCTGCGCGGGCGGCATCCTCCATCAAGAACGCCCCGCTTCCGCCGCACATCGCGATGCGTTGCACGTGGGACTTCACGGGTGCGGTGTGCTTCAAGGCTTGCCCGCCCAACGCCTGTTTGACGCAATCTGCAAAAGTCTCCCAAGCCATGGGTTCTGGCAACTCCCCCACCATGCCTGCCCCCAAATCCACACGGCCGTTTTCCAACGCCACCCGGTCGTAGGCCACCTCTTCGTAGGGATGTGCCTCGAGCATGGCGCGCTGCACCACCGCCACGGCTTCACCCGGAACGACCATTTCCAAACGGACCTCTGGTTCGCGGTGCATTTCACCGGGGTTTCCAACGAAGGGGGTTGCGCCTTCCAAGGCGCGGAACGTGCCCGTGCCTTCGGCCGCGAAGCTGCACAGGTCGTAGTTGCCAATGTGCCCTGCGCCCGATTGGGCCATGGCGTCCCGAACCAACTCGGCGTGTCCTGTGGGGACAAAGACAGTCCACTTTTCCAGTTTGGCCCCCATCGGACGCAAGATGCGCAGCGACTCGGGCGTGCAACCCAACAGCTCCCCCAAGTGACGGTTCACGCCAGTCATGACATTGTCGAGGTTGGTGTGGATGGCGTACAAGGCAATGCCGCTTCGCACTGCACGCATGACCGTGCGCTCCGCGTCGTTGCCGCCGTTCAGCCGCTTCAATCCGCCAAAAATGACAGGGTGATGGCTCACGATAAGCTGACAGCCCTCCCGTTCGGCCTCGGCGACAACGTCTTCCGTACAGTCCAAGCTGATCAACAGCTTGTCGACCTCCATGTCTGCGCTGCCGACCAGCAGTCCCACGTTGTCGTAAGATTCTGCCAAATGCCGCGGCGCCCATGCTTCGAGCCAAGCCGCGATGTCCCGTACCTTCAAGGCGTTCTCCATGGACCCGAAGGTACACGTTCCACCCCAGTTTCCCGGCGCCGTTTCAGACGCGTCCCCGTCCACGGACCCACGTTGGTTGGGGCCGTGGTGGATGCCGGTGACGGCGGTTTGGGCGGCGGTTTTGGCGTTGCGCCACGCCCTGTACGATTGGGGCGTGTTGCCCAGTCGCCGGGGGGCCTTGCCCACCTTGGTCATCGGCAATGTGGAACTGGGCGGCACCGGCAAAACCCCACATGTAATCGATGTCGCCCACCGACTGGAAGGGCTGTTGGGGGAAGGCACCGTGGGCATCCTGAGCCGAGGATACGGGCGAACCACGAAGGGCTTTTTGTGGGTCAAGGATGGAGAGACTTGGCGCGATTCCGGCGACGAGCCATGGATGATGCAGTCTCGTTTGCCGTCCGTGGCCGTGGCCGTCTGTGAAGACAGGCTGCACGGGCTTGAGCGCATGGCCACGGCGCGCCCCGCATTGCGGGTGGTGGTGTTGGACGACGGAATGCAGCACCGCGCACTCCGCCCAGATGTCCTCTTGGGCCTTGTGGGGCGACCTGACGCGCACACATGGCGCTTGCTGGTTCCCGCGGGACCTTTCAGAGATCTGCCCTCGCGCCTGAAGCGTTGCGATCATGTGGTGGACACCTCGGGGCACCACCCCCAATGCCCTTGGTCGTCTCGAACCGCATCGGCGCCACCCCAACGTTGGGCCAAGGGAGCTTCCGATGAAGGCGCTTCCCTCCGTGAACCTGTGCTTCTCGTGGCAGGCATTGCCCGGCCCGGTCGGGCACTTGAGAGCGCACAGCAACACGCAAAGGTTGCCGCACATGCCTTCTATCCCGACCACCACGTCTACACCCAAGTCGATGTCTCCCATTGGCTGGTATGGATGAAGGAGGCGGGGATTTCTTCTTTGGTCACCACAGAAAAAGACGCCGTTCGATTGCGTCGTTTTGAGCACGCATTGGAAGATGTCGACGTGTGGGTGCTGCCCTTGACGCTGGTTTGGCATACGGAAGCCCGCGTTCAGGCGTTCCTTGAAACGTGGACGCAGACCTTACCTTCGCAATCCAAACCCCCTCAGTGACATGAAACGCATTTCCTTGATTTCCGCCGTGCTTTTGGCCGCGCTTTCCGCAGGTTGGATGGGCTGTGAAGCGCCTGCCCCGAAGACAGCTCCAGGTTCCATTGGCGGAACCATTGCAGGATTGGACGCCGGCACGGAGGTCGTGTTGCGCAGCTTCAGCAATGGAAATTTGGTCAATGTCGCCTCGACGATCCTTGACTCTGCGGGTGGATTTACCTTGACGCCCGCCAAGCCTTTGACCCGAGGGTATCATCAATTGCTTGCAGGACGTGTGCACCCCCTCGTTTTGATCACAGACCAAACCGAAGGGGTGACCGTCGAAGCCACGGCGCGGGCGGGTGAGAACTACATGGTGGACGCCTCCATTGCAGGCTCGCCTGAGTCGGTCACCATTGCGGAATACTACGGGGCCATCATGCCGCTGCAACAGCGCATCAAGCAAGCGGAGCGTGACACGCGCACCTTGAGTGGGGACAAGCGCGCCGCGGCCAAGGAAGCCGTGACTGCCAAAGTGGACAGCATCAACGCCTTGAGTCTCGCCTTTGCGGAAAAGCACAGCGGCACCCTCGCCGCCTTGAGTGCTTTGGAGAGCTTGGATGCGCGTGCCCACAAGGACTTGTTCAAGGCCAACATTGAGGCTTTGAAAGACGAGTTCCGCAACTCCTTTTACTTCGGCAAAATCAAGTCTGCTTACGACCGCGCGGTGTTGCCCCGCAACATGGAGTTGCCCAACCCCACGAAGCAAAAGAAGCGAGGGGGCAAAAACAGCAAGTACGGCCAAGGAGACATGGCGCCAGACATCGTCATGAACGATCCCGACGGCAACGAGCGCAAACTCAGCGACCTTCGCGGCACCGTGGTGCTGTTGGATTTCTGGGCCTCGTGGTGCGGCCCCTGCCGCCGGGAAAATCCAAGTGTGGTTCGGGCGTACGAGAAATACAAAGACCAAGGCTTTGAAGTCTTCTCCGTGTCGTTGGACAGCGACGCCAACCGCTGGCGCAAGGCCATCGAGCAAGACCAACTGACGTGGCCCAACCACGTGAGTGATTTGCAGGGATGGCGCAACGGTGCTGCGCGTGCGTACGGCATCAGCAGCATTCCCCACACCATGCTCATCGACCGCGACGGCGCCATCTTGGCCACGCACCTGCGCGGCAGCGGCGTCGAATCTGCTTTGCGCGGGGTGTTTGGCAAGTGATGTCGCACTGCGTCCATTTGGCCTCAGACCTGCACTTGGGTGCAGAAGCGGCGATGTCCAGTGTGGAGCGCGAACGCGCTTTCGTGACATGGATGCGCGACGCCGCACAAGGTGAAAGCTTTGCGCAAGGGCGCCCGGCCACGGAATTGCATTTGGTCGGCGACCTCTTCGATTTTTGGTTTGAATACAAGCGTGCCGTGCCCAAGGGTGGCGTCCGCTTGATGGGCGCCATGGCCGAATTGACCGACGCAGGCCTGCCCATTCATTTTCACGTGGGCAACCACGACATGTGGACGTTTGGCTACTTGCAAGATGAATTGGGGGTGCACGTTCACCAAAAACCTGTGGTCCAAACGTGGGACGGCCTCACCTGCATGGTCGGCCATGGCGACGGCCTCGGTCCAGGCGACCGCACGTACAACCGCCTCAAGCGCGTGTTCACCTCGCGCGCATGCCAGGCCGCCTTTCGCTTGCTCCACCCAGACCTTGGCATGGCCCTTGCGCAGGCGTGGTCGACGCGGAGTCGCCAAAAAGGAGAGCTGCCCCTGTCCACCAACTTGCGCCAAGAGCACCTCTACGCCTACGCTCTGGATCACCTCCAACGCGCAGGAGGGGCACAGATCGACGCGTTCATCTTTGGACATCGACACCTCCCCCTTGACGTCCCCATCGCAGGCCACGACGCGCGGTACATCAACACCGGCGACTGGCTCACCCACTTCAGCTCTGTGGTCATTCAGGACGGCCGTGCCGAATTGATCCACCACACGCCCGGCGCATAACCGTCCCCCCCAATCAAGCAACGAAAAAGGGACCCTCGGGTCCCTTTTTCAATGCGTTGGTGGGTCTCCTCAGCGACGGACCACAAACTTGGCCGCCTTCACCGCGTCGGCTTGGCTCATGCGAACCACGTAGTAGCCTGAGGGCAACTCGCGAACGTCCGTGCGCACGCGGTCCACGCCGCCCACGTTGATCACATCGTTGACCCAGCGACGGCCTGTGAGGTCAAAGATTTCGACGCGTGCCTGACCCTGCCATCCAGCAGTTGGCAAGTTGAGCTCTTCACCGACAACAGGGTTCGGGAAGACAGTCCATGTGGCTTCCTCCGCGACCAACTCTTCTTCTTCCACGTCAGAAGCGATGCCGTTGACAAAAATGCCGCGGCCGTGCGTACCTGCGTAGATGGCACCACCGTTGGTGATGTTGCTCCATGGGTGAGAGCTGCGGAACTGCTGCTTCAGGTCGAACACAGGTGCCGTCACACCGTCAGGACCGTTCTCCATGCCAATGTTGCTGATCTCCCAATTGGAGCTGCCATTCTTCACGAAGATGCCAAACTCGGTACCCACCACAATCGTGGACGGATTGTTCGCGTCGATGACAACGTCGTAGCAAGGAATGTTGTTGAAGTTGAGGCCCAAACCGTTCGGGCCGTTGCCCGTCCAGATGTTGTTCCAAGTGACGTTGCTGCTAAGGGCGTTGAACGTCTCACGCACTTTGCCTGCACCGTTGGCGCCATAGCCGCCCACAGAGATGACCACGTGGTTGGGATCGTTCGGATCCACACTCAACCCGGTGACAGCAGCACCAGCGCTGCTCAAGATGTTGGTGACTTCCAACTCGCTCACATCTTCTTGGCTGTATACGTTGCGCAAACCGGTCACACGTGTGACTTGACCGTTCCACCCCGTGTAGAACATCACATCGCCAGCCTCATCGCCTTGCTCGACAAACTCGATGGCTTTGGTGCCAGAGAATCCGGCAGGTGCTTCTGCAATGCGAATCCATGACGGCGTGGTGTTGAAATTGAGGGCCTCACGCGTCATCCACACACCCAAACCGCCGTTCAGGCCCAACACAAACATGCTGTTGTAGGGATCCTTCACGCGAATGCGCTCGGGAATGTTGTAGAGCACGTCTGCCGCGTGTACGTACACGGTGTCGCACACCTCCGTGGTGTTGATGATGGGCTCTTCCACAAAGGTGGTGTCAAACATGCCGGTCGGCAGGTCAAACACGTGGTACAAGCTGTCACCGTTCTCGTCGACGTACATGAACACCGAATCTGTGTCGATGATCTCCGTCAAAATTTCGGTCGTTTCAAAACCCACGGTGTCTGAAGTCACCACACACTGGACATCTTCGACACCTTCTTGCGGATCGAGCCAGAAAAATTCTGGGTCCTCCGTCAGGGCCGCATCCAAAATGCGCTCAGGACGCGCGATCGAATCGAAGAAGTGCAATGTCTCGTCCTCTGCCATTTCGTACATGAACGGCAGGTTCTGGCTCGCCGTGGCCATCTCAAACGTTCCGCCCGTGGTGTCTTGTCCAAAGGTGTTGACCAAAATGACATTGTTTTGGCTGTGCTCGTCGTCAAAGTCCTCGTACAAGCGGAGGCACGTGTAGAACTGGCCGAGGTCTCCATCGGCCGTGATGAGGTCGGTGAAGTTCCCGTCATAGAAGCCCCCGGTGTTGTTGATTTGGCCTGGAGCCAGTGTGCCGCGAACGAGACCCCCGTTCTGTGAAGCGGCAAACCACGCGTAATCGTAGCCTTCTGCTTCCGTGACCATGCTGATGGCGCAATCAAAGCCGTCACCACCATGCACTTCCACACCCATTTCGTCACTCAAGAAGTAGCCGTCACCTGGAATGAAAAGTGAACCGTTGTCTTGCGTTCCGCCTAACACACCTGAGCCCGCACCGTGGGCCATGCCGTAGAACTGTGTTACATTGTAATTGCGGTTGCACGCCGTGTAGCTGTATCCATTGTCGTCGGACCGGTAGATGCCGCCATCTGTCGCAACGTACATGGTGCCGTGAGGTGTGTTGTCGTCCACGAAGATGACCTCGTGTACGTCGGCGTGCACCCCAAAGTTGAACCCCGGCGCATCGTATGCCGCTGCCGCTTGTTCAGCCTGCTGGTTGGGTCCCGAGCGCCAGATTTCGATTCCTCCAACGTATGCGAGGGTGGGATCGCTCAAAGAAATGCCGAGCGCCAAGTCATAGATGCCTTGAGAGCGTGGAAGGGGTGTAGCCGTCTGGATTTCACCGGGCCAAACTTCTTCCCATGTGCCTCCTTCGCCATCTCCTCCGCTGTAGAACAAGCCGTAGAACAGACCGCCAGAGGTGGCGTACATGGCAAAGGCATTGTGTGTGCCATTCGCATTGGGCGTGAGGGCAATGTCCACACGGGCACGTCCGATGCCAGACTGGGGCAAGTTGCCGTTGGTACCTCCACCTGATGAAATCAACTCAAGGTCGGTGAAGTCTCCACCAATCGAACGGTAAACCCGACCGTTCAAGCCGGCCACCAAGCAGTAGCTGCCGTCAGGCGCGATGGCGACATCGGAGGCATTGCTGGGACTGTTGCCTCCACCTGGAACCTCTGCCAAAACTCCGTTGGTGATGCTTCCGTATCCATCGACGGACGCGTACCACACGCGGTTGTCGTTGGTGGGGTCGGCTGCGAGGGCGTCGGTGGCGTCGTACCCATCAGTGCCTTCTACCATGGTCCACGTCGCACCGTTGTCTTCCGACATCCAAATGCCGTCTCCGCGAAAACCAGATCCACCTTGACCTCCCGCTCCATCGAAGTTGGAGCCAGTGCCGACATAAATGGTTCCGTTGCCTGCGACGGCCACAGAACCCACCATCAAGCTGGGGAAGGTGAGCACTTGATTCCAGTTGTCACCGCGGTTGGTCGACTTCCAAAGGCCGCCCGAAACCGCACCTGCGTAGAGGGTGTTGTTGCCCACCGCAGCGATGCCTCGCGTTCGACCACCGATGTTGTCAGGACCGAGTTCGTGCCATGACAACGAGCTGGCCTTGGCCTCTGCTTGCTTGCTTGCAGCTTTGGCCACAGCGCGGCGCAATTCCTGCAATCCTTCGTGGTCGATGTTGCCGTTGGCATCCCCCACGAGCATGCGGCGAATTTCCATGGCACCGTCGGGCTGCGCATCAGCCGCCACGGGGCGAGGAGTGAAAGGCGTAGAGTCAGTTTGGACCAAGGTTGAGACGCCCCAAGCAGAGAGGGCCAAAACCGCGGTGCCCGCAGCCAAGCTGCGAAGTGTTGAAGTCAACTTCATGGATTCAGTCTTTATCAGGCTTCTTTTGAAATCGGAGGAAAGTTACAACAGAAGAACCGCGAGAAGGCGGAAAAAGTCGCCTCGCGCGGAAGGAGATGCACCTCGTCGTCCGAGAGCTCCTCAAATGAAAGCATGAAGTGCAGGAATGCTGGGTTACAGCACGTGCTTCTCCGCGTGGTAAGAAGACCGAACAAGCGGTCCACTTTCGACGTGGCGGAAACCCATTTTTTGGCCGATCTCGTCCAACTCTGCAAAGGTGTCTGGATGCACAAACTCCGTCACGGGAAGGTGCTTGGGCGTGGGCTGCAGGTATTGGCCCAAGGTGACGACTTGGCAGTTCACAGAACGCAAGTCTTCCATGGTCTCCACCACTTCATCAAACGTCTCGCCGAGGCCGAGCATCACACCGCTTTTGGTGCGAAGGCCTGCGTCGCCGAGGCGCTTGAGCACTTCGAGGCTGCGGTCGTATTTGGCCTGGATGCGCACGCCTTTGGTGAGGCGACGCACGGTCTCGAGGTTGTGCGACACCACTTCAGGCGCGACTTGGATGATTTTTTGCAGGTTGTCCCACTTGCCGGCAAAATCCGGAATCAAAGTTTCCAAAGTAGTGCCTGAGCTCTGGTGGCGGATGGCGCGCACGGTTTGGGCCCAAATCTCTGCCCCTCCGTCCGCCAAGTCGTCGCGGTCCACCGATGTGATGACCGCGTGCTTCACGCCCATCAACTTGACCGAGTTGGCCACACGGCCGGGCTCAAATGGATCGGCCTCCAAAGGCTTGCCAGTGCTCACATTGCAAAAGCCACAACTGCGCGTACAAATGTTGCCTAAAATCATAAACGTCGCCGTCCCTTCACCCCAGCACTCCCCCATGTTGGGACAGTGGCCGCTCTCGCAAATTGTGTGGAGCTTGTGTTCCGACACAATGTTGCGCACCTCACGGTACGCCTCTCCTGTGGGGAGTTTGACGCGAAGCCATTTGGGCTTTGGCACCCGCACTTTGGGCGCGGAATTGTTGGATGCTGGAGGGGTCGCAGACATGCTGTTCGTCGATGCTTGGAAAGACAAAGGTCGGAAAGGATTGTTCAACGCACCACGTCACCCAAACCCTTGGCTGACCATTGTGCACCCCAGGCATACCGCAACACAAACGTCAGGTGCATGCGGTTGGGACGAACGAACTGGCTGGCCAGGATCTCGACGGGTTGCAAGTAGACATCTGCATGAACGACAGCCTCGAGGGTTCGCGTGGTCGTTCGGACGTCGTGGAATTCGAAGGCCATGCCCTCACTCCAACACAGCCCGGGAGTCAACCCCAAGCTCTCCAGCCCGTTGACCCAAGGGGCCCGCCCGTAAATGCGGTCGGAAAAGTGCACTTCCGGATCGTAGCGTTCCACTTCCAGCGAGGTGTAGGGAATCTCGGGATACCCGATCTCCAAATACACCGGTTTGGCGATGCCCATCACCACCCCGTACTGCCGCGTCCGCATCACGCTCACCCCGTTCTTGCGGTACTTCTCGGCCACCATCGCTGTGCGATACCGCTGCACCCGCAACGCGTGGTGGGCATTCACCTTGCCAAACACGTAAGGCAAGCTCTCTTCATAGACAGGGTTTCTCGTTTTCTCTTCTTTGGGGTGGCGGACAAACACGAGCTCCCCCTGCCAACCGCGCTGCACAAAGGCGCCGTCAAACGTGCCGCGCTGCACCCCAAACCCCGCGCCTTGGCTGTGAAGCGTGACGTGAAACCTCGCCGCATCGGTCAGCACCAGATCCACCCCTTCGCCATACACCGCATCCAGCCCTGTGGCCGATTGGCCCTGCGCCAACCACGACAGCAACGCAAGCGCGGGCAAGAGCAGAAGGCGACGAATGGAAGAACGAAGGCTGCGCATGTCAAGCGAAGTTAGGCGGTTTGCAGTTGGCTCCGGACAGGTCGCGTTGCATCTTGCACACATGGCAGAACAATGGAACTACACCGTGTCGTACCAGCACCCGTTGCGCACGACCAACACGCATTTGGCCTCGGGAGAAACGGTCCTCACCGACGCCCCCACCGACAACCACGGACTGGGCCAAGCGTTTTCCCCCACCGATCTGCTGAGCACCTCGCTGGCGGCATGTGTCGCCACCATCATGGGCATCCACGTCGAAAGCAAGCCCTATGACTTGGTGCGCCTCGACGCCAAAGTCCAAAAAACAATGGCAGCCCAACCCCGGAGGGTGGCTGCCATCGCCATTGCATTTGAGATGGAGGTGTCGTCCGAAGCGAGCGACCAAGATTTGGCCGTGCTGGAACGTGTTGCCCGTGCATGTCCGGTGGCGAAAAGCCTGCATCCAGACCTCGAACAGAACTTGTCGTTTGCGTTCACGCGCGTTTAACGCGTCTCCGCAGTCGGCGTTTCCGCGTAGGCTGCACAATGGTCGTAGAGGGTTCCACAAGAGCTGAGTGCAGCAGCAGTCAACAACACGAGGGCGGCAATTCGAAGGGTACGTTGCATGTCAGATGGATTTGAATGGAAAAAAGAACCTGACTTCACGTACGGGCGGGCATCCCAAAAGGTTACACCCATGTACCTTCGACGTGTGAAGCGCACGAGTACTCCCCATGTCTTTGGCCTCGTCCTTGGGGTCACGATGCTGTTGGGGTGCGCCACCACCTCTCTTCAAACCCCTTCGCAACGCCGCCCTTACGACCGCGAAGCGTCGACCCTGCACCCCGAAATCACACTTCATCGCAAACTGGACAGGGGCGAAGTGGATGTCTACCTGAACATCCCGCGAGAAGAGCTTCTCTACAGCCGGCTCGACGCCACGGCGCCTTTTGTCGCGCAGCTGCAGGTGTCGGTGGCAGACACCACGTGGCATCTCTTGGACACGGCATGGGCAGACAGCCCACGCCTGCTTCATCAACGCTGGACCCTCGAGGAAGCATGGGGACTCCAGCGCCTGAACCTGCAAGTTGTGGACGTGTTGCGCAATGCGTCCTGGTCCACGAGGCGCATGCTCGGCCCACCCGATGCATGGGGTCCCTCGGATGTGTTGATTTGGAGTGCCCTAAAAGACTGGGCCCTGGCTGGCCAGGAGGCCACGGTGGGCGACACCCTGACCCTCCACCTTCCTCCCAAACCGCCTGCCGAGGCTTCCCTTCCTTTGACGTGGCGGCTGTCCAACGCCCCGGCCCCTTCCCAACTGCCCCCACCGCCTTTCAGCAGCACGCGCCTGCGCTGGGACACCCTCAGCCCCACCCCACTGGGCGCCGTGCAGGCCGACAGCCTGGTTGTGCTCGGGGTGCCCGACGGAACCACCCTCCTCGAACTCGACAACACGGCGCTCACCCTCCGCATCCATGGCAGGCCTCCCGCGTTCCCCAACGTAATGGAACCCCAGGAACTCATGGCCCCTTTGAGGTACATCGCCTCGCGCTCGGAATTCCAAAAACTGACCCAAGCGCAACACCCCAAACAGGCTCTGGACGCCTTCTGGTTGGCCTGCACCCCCTCCACGGAAAACGCCCGCAGCCTGCTCAACACTTACTATGGTCGCGTGGAGGAAGCCAACGCGAGCTTCTCTGGCTTGGTGGAGGGGTGGCGGTCCGACCGGGGCATGGTACACATTGTGTTTGGGGTGCCCCAACGCATCCGTCGCGACACCTGGAACGAGTATTGGATCTACGGCGAGGAGGGCACGGCAAACGCCCTGACGTTTCACTTCCGAAAACGCCGCACCCTGCTCGACGACAACGCTTATGAACTCCAGCGAAGCATTCAATTTCGCTCGGTGTGGGACCGCGGCGTGAGCAATTGGAGAAACGGCCGCGTGCGCGGGGATTGACCCCGACGCCACGTACCTTCGTCGCGCGGGCTGTTCCGCTTTTCCTCGATTTCCTTCCCCATGCATCGACGCCCCTCTGAACGGACTTTTCTCTTTGGCATTCACCCTGTCCTTGAAGCGTTGGAGGAAGCCAAACCCCTTCAGCGCGTGCTGTTTTTGAAGGGGAAGCAAACCGACGAAATGTCGGAGATTCTGCGGCAGTGTCGGGCCTTGGACGTCCCCGCCCAAGCGGTGCCTAAGGAACGCTTGGACCGCGTGACGCGAAAGAACCACCAAGGGGTCATCGCGTTCACCTCGCCAATCGAATTCCAGCCGCTCGACGAAGTCGTGCTGGGCGCTTTTGAACGCGGCGAAACGCCCTTGATTGTGGCCCTAGATGGCGTGACGGATGTTCGCAACCTGGGCGCCATCGCCCGCACTGCGGAATGTTTTGGGGCCACTGGACTGCTCGTGCCCATGACGGGGTCCGCCCCCATCAATGAAGATGCGGTGAAGTCCTCGGCAGGCGCCTTACTCCGCCTTCCCATGTGCCGTGCCAAGCGCATGGACGAGGCCGTTCAGTTGGCCGCCAACCTAGGCCTCTCCCCAGTAGCCGTATCAGAAAAGGGGAACGCCCCCTTGAACAGTCTCGATGGCACGACGCCCACGTGCTTGATTTTGGGCGACGAACACGCGGGCATTTCAGCGGACGTGCTCAAGCACTGCAACACCACCGTGTCCATCCCCATGAAAGGCAAGACGGCCTCGCTGAACGTGGGCGTGGCTGCTGGAATTGTTTTGTTCGCATTTCATCAAAAGTTATTCACTCAGTGAAGGTTAGGTCGCGAAAAATGATATAATTTTATGTAAATTATCACTTGTCGCGCGCACCCAAAACTGTCAGTGACCATGCTTCGAAATGTACTCCTTGCCCTAGGCATCCTCTTGACCGGTCTCCACGCCTCGCAAGGCAAAGCCCAAACGAACTGTGAAACCTTCGACTTGTCTTTTGAAGAGGACACCTTGGAACCCATTGAAATTTCTTGTTCCGAAGGAGAACCATTGCAGGCCCTCCCCAATTTCCCGGCGTTCACCTACGGGTGCCCAGACTTCTGGGTGCAGATTTTCAAGTACACCACGGGCAGCTCGTCGTCTTGCTCCGGAAACCGGCCCACAGGCCTTCCCGTCAACCTCGGCACGATCCAATTGGGTGAATTCACCTCGACAGGACTCACCTCGACCAACCACTTCAATGACCTTGGCGCCCCCCTGACCTGGACCGTGTATCCCGAAGATGTGGCGCGCCTGCAAGGAACAGTTTACAACAACAGCAACGTCAATGCATTCTTCGAAGTCGACTTCTACTTCGACCTCGAGGCAACTGGGGCCGAGTGGGTGGCTGGCGGCGGCAATGTCAATGACGCCTCAGCCAACCCAGGTGAGGTCGACGACTGGACCATCTGGACCCTCCGACCCAACATCAGCAAGCTGGTGGGCGGTGGTGCGCTCGCAGGCGAGAACATTCACCTCGAAACTTCCAACTCCCTTCAAGGCTATCCCCTGCAAGTCGGGGTCGGCGCCAATGGCGTGAATGCCGAGCACGGCCTGGGCGGGACCTTTGATTGGTCAGCTTCTGTGGGCGGCACGGTCTATGGGGGCCTTGGCGTGTCCAGCTTGGAGTTCAGCGCATGCGAGGAGACTTCCTCCATTTGTGCCTCGGACAACGACGCCGTGGTGGAGTTCTTCGTGGGCAACCTCCATGATTTTGACCAAATCCAAGGATCGGTCGACGTCACCGACGACACCCCTCCCCTTCTTCAGGATGTGCCGAACGACTACACCCTCAACTGTCCGGTGGAGCTCGAAGAATTGGATGCGCTCAACACCGTGGTTGCCACAGACGATTGCAGCTCCGCATCCCTCGCCATGACGGAATCGTTTGTCAATGGAGATTGCCCCAATGAATTCACCCGCATCCGCACCTACACCGCGACCGACGGATGCGGATTGACCGCCCAACACACCCAAACCGTGCAGATCATCGACGAGATTGACCCTGTGCTGAATGCCCCCTCCAATGCCGTGTTCAGCTGTGAAGTCGGTCCCAACTTCGCGCCTGCGACAGCCAGCGACGCCTGCAACGGCCCTCTCGCAGTAACCGAAGGAGAGCAAGTCATCGAGCAGGGCGACTGCCCTGGCGAATACACTGTGTACCGGACGTTTTCCACGGAAGACCTCTGCGGCAACACCGCCACAGGAGCCCAAACCATCTACGTCCGCGACCAGACACCGCCAACCGTGGCCTTGCCCGCGGACGTCGTGTTGCCGTGCGGAAGTGAATTCGTGTACCCCGCGGCTTCTGCCACAGACAATTGCACCGCCGAAGAAGACATCACCATTGCGGTCTTCAACTCGCTGCCGCCCACCAGCTGTCCGGAAGAGTACATCTTGGAGCGACGCTTTTTGGCCACAGACCTGTGCGGGAACTCAACGCTTGAGGTCCAAACTGTGACCGTCACAGACAACGACCTGCCCTACTTCACTTACGTGCCTGCGGATGCGACCTACGCATGCAATGAAGAACCTGTGTTGGAAGACGCAGAAGCCGAAGACGATTGCTCTTCCTTCGAGATCACCACGACCACAGACACAGCATTCGGAACATGCGCGTCGAATTACGATTTGATCCGCACGTTCACCGTGGTCGATGCTTGCGGCAACATGGCAGATGCACAGCAAATCATTTCCATCCGAGACACAGAAGCACCTGTCTTTGAAACCGTGTTTGATGAAGTCGTCTCGTTGGAGTGCGACCAAATCTGGAGTCCCCCGTCCCTCGACGCGCAGGACAATTGCTCCGCGGTGAGTTGGGAAATGAGCATCGACACC
>PKDW01000145.1 GCA_002863145.1 Flavobacteriales bacterium | reverse complement strand
GCAGTCGCCCCGGGGTCGCCTGAATACGTCGCCAGGTAGGCGACGTGATGGCTTGGTTCGTTTCCGTGGGCGTATTGACCAATCAAACCGGTGATGTCGGGCTGCACACGTCCCGTCGTTTGGATGGGCGCTTCAAACAGGGCTGTCAAACGCGCCAAGTAACCCTCGTCTCCACCAAGGATGTCGCGTTGCCCGGCCACATCGTGCACAGGGGCGAAGAGGTACTGCCACCCGTTAGCCTCCGTGAAATTGAAGTTGACTTCCCGAGGGTCGAAGCCCTCGACCCATGCCCCTTGGCGTTTGGCCTGAATGAAGCCCGTTTCAGGGTGTGCCAAGTTCTTCCAAGAAGCAGCGCGCTTGGCGAACCGCGAGGCCAAATCAGGTCGGTCGTGGGCGGAGGCATACCGCGCAATGCACGCATCGTCGAAGGCGTATTCCAAAGTTTTGGACACACTTTCGTGCTCGTGATCGGAGGGGATGTATCCCAATTCGGCGTAGGCGTCCAAGCCCAAATGCATTGAATCAGCCGCCTGCACCATGGCTTCCAGTGCGACCTCAGCGTCCCATCCCTCGATGCCCCATTGCTCGGCATCCACAATGACAGGCACACTGTGGTACCCGATCATGCAGCCCGTGTAGTTCGCCGCCAGCTCCCAGACGGGTAGCTGTCCACCGTCCTCGTACATCCGGAGCATGGTGTGTACCATGTCGCGGGTCCGGTTGGGTTCAATCCAAGCCAGCAAGGGGTGAAGGGCACGGTAGGTGTCCCAAAGGCTGAAGACGCTGTAGTGTTCGCCTTGCCCTTGCTCGAGTTGATGCACCCTCAGGTCGGTGCCACGGTACCGGCCATCGACATCGCTCGCCACGTTGGGAACGGTGGTGGCATGGTACAGGGCCGTGTAGAAAGTTGTGCGCTCGTCTTGGGTGCCACCCTCAATCGCGATGCGGCAGAGTTGGTCGTCCCACTGCGCTTCACATGCCGCACGATGACGGTCAAAATCAAACCCATCGACCTCGGCCTCCAAGTTCTGAATGGCTCCCTCGATGTCGCAGAAGCTCAACCCCACGTGCACGTTGAGTTCGGACAACACGCCAAAGTCGGCCACAAAGACCGGAACCATCGACATTTCCTGCACCAAGCTGCCGTCCTCGAGCGTGTCCACACGCGTGATTTCTCCGAGCTGGTCGCCCCATTCGAAATCGTGGTCAAAGGCCATGGCGAAGTAGACATGTTGTTCCTCGGCCCAGTTTTGGCTCACACGATGCCCGACGAGCATGCGCGTCCCGCGTGGCTCGATGCTGTAGTGCACGAGCTCGTCGCGGTGCTCCAAATCGACAATCCATGTCAATGTGTCCGGCTCGTCCAAGGTGTATCGGTGGATGCCCACCCGAGGGGTCGTGGTCAATTCTGCCAACACGCCGTGGTCGTCCAAATGCACGCCATAGTATCCCGCGTGTCCGCGCTCAGTCGACTTCCGGAATGCACTCTTGTACTTGTCGCGCCAGCTGTCGCCCTGTCGATATTGGGTGCAGGGCATCACCAAGATGTCGCCGTAATCGCTGACGCCAGTGCCCTGCAGATGGGTGTGGCTGAAGCCGTAGATGAGGCTGTCGGTATCGTGGTACCCTCCGCAACCGTCCCATCCTTCCAGTCGGGTGTCAGGACTCAATTGGACCATGCCAAAAGGGGAGGTGGCCCCGGGATAGGTGTGGCCATGTCCCCCGGTGCCGATCCACGGATTGACTTCGCGGTGAAGGGCTTCAGAGCCGCTTCCGCACCCAATAAGACTGGCGGCGATGACCATCAAGGTCCAGCGTGAAAAAAGATTCATGGTGTTGGGGGTTGGGGTGTTTTGCACTCGTTGCAGTCCATGCGGTTGTGCACGCCAAAATGCAACACGCGTGGGCGTTCGGGCGAGGCCAAGGCGTCGAAAGCCACCCGCGCACTCGAGTCCAAAGCCGCCCGGATGCCCTTGGACCGGGAAGCACGGCACTCGCCGAGCGCTGTGCGCACAGGACCCAGAGCTTGCAGCAATTCGGACTCAGACATGGGGGCCGCTTCCAGGCTGTCCAGGATGTCATTCCAATGCGCCAGGCAGGCGTCCCACGGCAGGGCCGCTTCCAGAATGGCTTGGGACTGAACTTTGTCCAATCCGAGTTGCGCCGAGACGCCTTGGGCGGCGCGCATGGACTCGGTCAAACGTAGACGCGGCACTTGGCCCGAGCAAGGCAAGGCCATTCCCACTGCGAGGAGGAGCCACAGAAAGGGCAGATTCAAGGTGCGTGGTGCTGTGCGTCGATCCATTGTTGCACAAGTTCGGAAAGGGTGCTGTTTCGTTTCCACATGGTGGGCACATGGACGTCGGGCTGGATGGGTGCGGTGTCTCCCCAATTTTCACAAGGCTTGGCCATGTAAACTGCCGTCGAAAGGCTGAACGCGATGCCTGACCTCGGCAACATCCGGATGTACGGATTGCCCATGGTGCCATTGCTTGGTCCCATGCAGGACTCCCCAATCAAGGGGCCACGTTGTTCGTCCTGAATGGCGCCTGCAAAGGACACACTTGCTGAGGCAGATTCCCCATCAATCACCACGGCCACGGGTCCGCGAAATCCATGGGACGGCACGTCTTTTTGTGGAAAAAACAAGGTGTCGGTTTCCCCAAGAGGCAGGGTTGCCATGGTGTAGATGTACCGTGCATCCGAGGAATGGTGTCTGTGCTTATCCACCCAACGTTTTCTGAGCCGTTTGTAATACCTGCCGTTTGCCCGAGCAGTGGGACGGCTTTGTTTGGCCACCAAGGCGTAGGGAAGGTGCGTTCGCTTCAAGGCCAAATGATTCCAAAGCATCTCCATCCGCGGCGACTGTCCGCCGGGGTTGCCCCGCAAATCCACAATGAGTGGGCATTGCAACTCCTGAAGGCGTTCCATGCCTTTGCGGAGACGCTTGTGATAGCGAGACCAAGAGCCCTGCGAGAAGCTGCTGATTTTGAGGGTCGCTGCGCCGGTCCAATGGGTTTGAACCCGCCGTGGCCTGCCAGCGCTGGCGAGCCGTTTGTTTTCGCGCTCTTGGCGCCGGTTGTCGCGGGCGGTGAGTTGGTCTCCGTCCGGGAAGGACCACGAGACGACGGGTCGACGCGTGGAAATCTCTGCCCATCCCGACCGGGCTTTTCTCCGGCCTTGGGCTTGGAAGGTACGCGTGGTGGGCAGCCCATCGTCTGGGTCCAACCAAGTCAATGCAAGCGCACTCGTGTCGCTGGTCCCCAGCACCCATGGCGTGATGTTGTGCGCCGCCATTCGTGCCGTGGCACCGAGGCTGGGACCTTCCATGGTGGACAAGTCCAGGGCGTCTTGCACCACGTCTGAGGCGGCGCGGCCATTGAGGTCAATCACGCGCACTTCCTCAGGCAATCCAGGCAGCCCAGAGTCCAATACCCACAACGCCCTGCCTTCGATCGCCCATCGGATGGGCAACGTGCCATGCAACCGTTCGACTTCCCAAATCCAATCGTACGCCGAGACGGCACTGTGGCTGTCTTGCATCGTTTGCAGGAGAAGGTTGACCAGCCGAATGCGCTCCATGGAGGAGGCCTTCAGCCATTGTTCCCTGGTGACGTCAAGTTGTCGAATCCAAGCGGATTCACCGCAGCGCAAGAACGGATCTGGGTGCATTTCGCGCACCCACTTGTCCAGAGAATCGAGGTCATCTTGGGCCCTAAGGGTCCCAGTGCCTGTCGGGCCGAGGACGACGACCGCGAGGAACAGAAGACCGAAGCGTCGCATCAGAGCGCGTCGGGACCTTGGTCGCGTTTCTTCACCATCGTCAAGATGGTCGCCACAGCCACGATCTCACCCTCGTGGTCGTCGACTTCCACGCGGTAGCGCACGATGCCTTTGGCCACATCCTCGGGTTCACGACGCTCTTGCGCAATTTTCTCCACCACCGTCAACTTCACCCCAATGGTGGTTCCCGGGTAGACGGGCTTGGTGAAACGGCATTCATCGATGCCATAGTTGAGCAGCACAGGACCCTTTCTGGGTTCCACAAACAGCCCTGCAGCCTTGCTCAAGATGTAATAGCCGTGCGCCACCCGGCCCTCGAACATGGTGCCGTCAAGGCTTGTCTCATCCACGTGCGCGTAGAAGTGGTCCCCGGACACATTGGCGAAGTTGACAATGTCGGCTTCGGTCACCGTGTGTCTTGCCGTGGTCACCGTGTCCCCAATTTCCAAGTCTTCAAAATGTTTGCGGAACACGTGGGGCTCGCTTTCTGGGCGCGCCGCACCTGGCTGGTACTGTTCGGTGATGGCACTGAGGGTCGTGGGGTGGCCTTGAATGGCGGTTCGTTGCATGTAGTGTTTGATGCCACGCAATCCGCCCATTTCTTCGCCACCACCGGCGCGGCCAGGGCCGCCGTGAACAAGCAGCGGCATGGGCGAACCATGGCCGGTGCTCTCTTTGGCGCACTCGCGGTCCAACACCAAAATGCGTCCATGCATGGGTGCAGCTTCCCTTACGAAGGTCGCTGCGGCCTGACGGTCGAACGTCGTGATGCTGCAACACAAAGAACCCTTGCCACGCGCCGCCAGCGAGACCGCCTCTTCGAGGTCGGTGTAGGGCATCAACGTGCTCACGGGTCCAAAGGCTTCGACATCGTGCACCGCACGGGCCTCGTGGGGACGGTCGTGGCGCATGAGCATGGGAGGGAGAAAGGCACCGCGTTCGAGCTCCGCGCCGATGACTTCGGCGGTTTTGGAGGCGCCAAACACACATTCAGCCTCGGCCTCGATGTGTTGGACTTGATCCAACACGTCTTGGCACTGTGCCTTTCCAACGAGGGCGCCCATGCGCACACCGTCAGTTTGGGGGTCTCCAATCGTGGTTTTGGCCAGTTGCCCCACCAAGGCATCTTGAACCGCATCCATGACACCTTCAGGGACAAAAATGCGGCGAACGGCTGTGCACTTTTGACCACACTTCACGGTCATTTCTTTCCGCACCTCTTTGACAAACAGGTCAAACTCAGGCGTGCCCGGCACCGCATCAGGGCCAAGAATGGCCGAATTCAAGGAGTCGGCCTCCATGTTGAAAGGCACGGCGCACTCGGTGATTCGCGGGTTGGCTTTGAGCATTCTGCCCGTGGCGGCAGATCCCGTGAAGGTCACCACGTCGCGCTCGTCGACATAGTCTAAGATGTTTCGGGCAGAACCACAAACAAGTTGGAGGGCGCCAGGAGGGAGGATGCCGCTTTCGTGGATGGCCGCCACCACGCGCTCTGTGAGAAAAGAAGTGACCGTGGCCGGCTTGACAATGGCGGGAACGCCTGCCAGCCAATTGACCGCCACTTTTTCCAGCATGCCCCAGACAGGGAAGTTGAAGGCGTTGATGTGCACAGCGACCCCTTGTTTGGGGACCAACAAGTGGTGCCCTCCGAATGTACCTTCCCTTCCAAGAGGCACGAAATCGCCGTCGGTTGCAAAGGGCGTGTCGGGCAACTTCCGGCGGAGACTCGCATTGGCGAACAAATTGCCGATGCCTCCCTCAATGTCAATCCATGAGTCTGCACGCGTGGCCCCAGTGGCCCAGCTGACTTGATAGAACTCCTCTTTCATGGCATGCAGGTGCAATGCCAAACGCTTCAGCATGCGCCCGCGCTCTTGAAAGGTCATGGAGCGCAACGCGGGGCCTCCAACCTCGCGTGCGAAGACGTACGCGGAATCCAAATCTAGTCCTGTGGAATCTGCATGGGCAATGAGTTGGCCATCGATGGCGTTGAGGAGGGGCGTGCCTTCACCGTCGCCATAGACCCATTGGTTGTTGAGGAGGTTGCCGAGTTTTTTCATGGAGTGCGTCGTTGCCTTGCGAAGGTAGCGGGAGTGGGCTGGTTTCATTCCAGCCCAGGGCAGAATTCAATTTTGTCGCGGCTTTTGGCCAGATGCAGTCGCAGTGTAAACTCCACCTTACCTTTCGATGAACCTGCGATTAGCATCGATGAAAAAAAGAATTTTTCCCGCCAACATGCTTGGGAATTTCAAATGTGTTTCTCTATCTTTATCGCGAAGACCGCATTTAACTATGGTCTGACCCTCTGATCCGAAAGCAAACAAACCTATTCTTATGAAGAACCTATTCGCAATGACTGCTGCCCTCATGATGGGCTTTGGTGCGACTGCCAGCAACGTAGAGTTGGTCGTCGAAGCTGTTGACAACAACGGCACTGTTCCCGGCAACACGTACCGTGTGTACGCTGTGTTGCCTTCTGCTCAACACTCTCTCCACGCTGTGTTCGCAGCGGATGATCACGTGTTGAACATCGCAACCACTGGTTCTTTCTTCCAGCATCAGTATGGCAGCTACTCTTCACTCGATGTGAATGAAAGCATTGTGGCCATGGAGCCAAGCTTGGCTTTTGACAGCTGGGTGACTGTTGGCGCGAAGAACAGCGACGACAACAACTTGTGGACCATCGGCATCGACTACAACGAATTCCTCGCTGGTCAGGAGTTGACCGTGACGGATGGTGCTTGGTTCGTGGTGCCCACCGACGTTCAGGCTGCTGCTGCTGCTGGCAACAAAGTGCTCTTGATGCAATTGACCACCGATGGCACTGCCACAGGTGTGTTGAACCTCCAAGGCCGTGACGGCGAGGGTGGTACATGGCGCTCACACGACCTCACTTTTACGTCGAAGGACGCCAAGGTGTTCGGTTGTACTGACGTCACTGCTGCCAACTACAACGCAGATGCCACATACAACGACGGCACTTGCGAGGGTACTGCTACCGAAGGTCTTACTGGCATCGCGTCAGACACAAAGTGGAACATCTTCCCCAATCCTGTGTTCGAGAGCACGTTCAGCGTGAAGTTCGACAAGGACATCGTGTTGGGTGAGGAGAACATCGTTGTTGAGGCTTCTGACCTCAGCGGAAAGGTGGTGTTCACCCAGGAGTACACTCAAGGTGACGTGGTTGGAGGCAACCGCATCTTGGTGAAGCACAACCTCGCTGCTGGCACGTACAACTTGTCTGCCAAGCACGTGGACTTCTCTTCTGCTCAGACTTTCGTGGTCACTCGCTAAGAGACAACCAACGACTTCTAAGAGGGGAACCTGATGGTTCCCCTTTTTTTGTGTCCAGCTGAAGGTTCCGTACCACGGGCAGATATCTTTGTTTCATGAATCGATTCACACGTTTGTTCTTTGGGTTTCTTGGGCTGACCCTTGTCACGTCCATGGTGGCGCAAGGCGACCTTTCTGTGGCCAGCGGGCCCATGATTGGCCATGTCAGCATGCGCTCAGCCCAATTGTGGATTCAGACCACGCGTCCGGAGGCCGTCTTTGTGAAGTACAAGGCACAGGGCGACCAGGCGTGGATGACCACGGCCATTTCCAATACGACACGAGAACAAGCACATGCGGCACATGTCACCTTGGAGGGCCTTGAGCCTGGCACCATGTATGAGGCGCAGTTCGTGGTAGGAGGTGAAGACATGTCTGAGCCTTTGAAGGTGAAAACCCAAGTGCTTTGGGACTACCGCATGGATCCGCCGCCATTCTCCTTTGTGACGGGCAGCTGCGCCTACATCAATGAGGCTCAATACGACCGTCCAGGCAGGCCTTACGGAGGCGGCTATGAAATCTTCGAAAGCATGGCTGCGGAGGCGCCAGACATGATGCTCTGGCTCGGGGACAACATCTATCTGCGAGAAGTGGACTTTCAGTCTTATTCCGGGTTTTTGCACCGCTACAGCCACACCCGCCAAACTCCTGAGATGGCGCCATTGTTGAAGGCGTGTCCCAACTATGCGATTTGGGACGACCATGATTTTGGACCCAACGACAGCGATGGAAGCTGGGTGCATGCAGACTGGTCAAGGGAAGCGTTCAAAACGTTCTGGAGCAACCCCAGCTATGGGTTGCCTGAGTCCCCTCGATGCGTATCCACGGCGTTCCGGTTTGTGGATATGGAATTTTTCCTGTTGGACAATCGAACCTACAGGGTGAATCACCAAAACAAAACCAACACGCCACAAGTGCTGGGCCAAACCCAAATTGATTGGCTCATTCAAGCCCTCCAGAAGTCGCGGGCACCCTACAAATTCGTGTGCATCGGTGGACAGGTGTTGAACGACGCTGCGGTCTACGAGAACGTGTCGCAATTTCCTTCAGAACGCGAAGAGATCCTTCGCCGTTTGGCGGAGGAAGACATTCGTGGTGTGGTCTTTCTTTCTGGCGACCGCCACACCACAGAGTTGTCGGAGATGGAACTCTCCAATGGGCGCATGGTGTACGATTTGACAGTAAGTCCTTTGACTTCTGGACCTGGACACGCACGTGAAGAGGAGAATTCCCTTCGGGTGGACGGGACGTACGTCGAGCAACGCAACTACGCCAAGTTGTCGTTTGAAGGGCCGCGCAAGGACCGGAGTTGCACCATCGAGGTCAAAGACACCTTTGGAAAGACGTTGTGGACCCGAATTTTGCGCAAATGAGCCTGCACAGCAGAACAGATTACACCAAGGGTGCGCTTGACGAATCGGCCGTGGCTGAAGGGCCATGGGCGTTGTTGGAACAGTGGGTGAAAGAGGCGGTGGATGCGGGCATTTCGGATCCGACGGCGTTCACCCTGAACACCCTCGATGCGGAGGGCTTTCCGCATGGCCGAATTGTGTTGCTTCGTGACACCCGAAATGAACAGCTGGTGTTCTACACCAACTACAACAGTGAAAAAGGTCAGGATGTGGATCGTCTTGGCAGGGCTGGGGCGACGTTTTTTTGGCCCCATGCGGAACGTCAAATTCGGGTTCGCGGCACGGTTGCCCGGGTGTCGGAATCGGAATCGGACATCTATTTCGCATCGCGTCCAAGGGGAAGTCAGCTCGGGGCGTGGTCCTCACAACAAAGCACGGCAGCGGCCCATCGAGAACAGCTCGAGTCGCAGTTTCGAGCCGAATCGGTCCGCTTTGAAGGACGAGACGTCCCTCGACCACCTCATTGGGGCGGATACGCAATCACGCCAGAAGTCATCGAGTTTTGGCAAGGTCGGGCGTCAAGAATGCACGATCGCATTGCATGTCGTCGCAGCGAGGGGGAGAACGCATGGATCACGGTGCGGCTCCAACCCTGATTCAATCGTCGACCCGAACCACCAACCCCTTGAGGTAGGAGCCTTCTGGGTGGAACACGTTCACGGGATGGTCGGGCGGCTGGTGCAATCGGTGCAAAATGCGGACCGTCCGTCCGGCTTGGATGGCTGCGGCCACAATCGTGTTGGCAAACAGGGTGTCGTCCACCGCTTGGCTGCATGAAAACGTGAACAGCAGGCTGCCCGGTTTCATGCCCTGAAGGGCGCGAAGGTTGATTCGCTTGTAGCCCTGAACGGCGGCATGTCTTGCTGAGGCACGCTTCGCAAATGCAGGAGGGTCGAGCACCACGATGTCGTAATCTCCCAGCTCATCGGCTTTGAGATATTCCATCGCATCGGCTTGGATGGAGGTGTGGGATTGAAGGGGCAGTTCGTTCAGTCGCACATTGTGTTCGCACACATCAAGGGCCCGTTGCGAACTGTCCAAGCTGTGGACTTCCTTGGCACCTGCTTTCATGGCGTAGATGCTGAAACCGCCTGTGTAGCTGAACACATTCAGCACTTTTTTTTCTTTGGACAGGGATCCGAGCAGCGCACGGTTTTCCCTTTGGTCGAGGAAGAATCCGGTTTTTTGGCCTTTTTCCCAATCGATGTCGAAGCGATGCCCATGTTCCGTGGCAAAGTGTCCCTCAGGGGCGCTTCCCCAAACCCAGCCATCTAAGCAGGCCTCGCCTCCGTTTTTGAGAAGGGTTTTCGCGCTTTTGTCGTAGATGCCAACCAAAGTGTCTCCAAGGGCCTCTTTGAATGCTTCCACCAGCGTGGGAAGCGCACGGTGCATTCCCGGGGTATGGCATTGCACCACCAGCACGCCGTTGTAGAGGTCTGCGATCAGGCCTGGCAGACCGTCACCTTCCGCATGAACCAGGCGGCATGCGTTTTGCGTGGCGGATTGAAAGAGGTTCAAGTCCCTCCGGACGGCCACGGCTTGGGCAATTTGTGTGTGCCACCATGCGTCGTCAGGGCAATGCTCGTCAAACGTCAGCATACGCACGGCGATGCTCGCTTGTGGGGCGTAGTGTCCCCATCCCAGTGTGCCGCCTTTGTTGGCGCAGACCTTGACCCAGTCTCCTGCTTGGGGGGCGCCTTGAATGTGCTTGATGCCACCACTGAAGACCCAGGGGTGCTTCCTGCGAATGCTTTGGTCGCGTTTGGCCTTCAACGTGACCGTGGAAAGGGCGGAAGTGGTGGAATTCATGGTGCAAAATTAACCCTGGGCTTCCTTGCCCGACCATCGAAGCCAATTCTGGTTGGCTTCGAGGAACCCACTTCGATACCAGTTGGCCATCAAAGCCCGAAGCGGCTGTCTGTGGCCGGGTGGTTTGGACAAGAGCCATTCTTGGGGTTGAATGGCCCCACGTGCGAGGTCTTCCTTCAACGCTTGCCGCCATTGTTTCTTGTCACCCGTACACATGTCGCATTGCCCGCATGGCGCATGAGATGCATCAGAAAAAGAACGTTCGAGGTGTTGCGACCGACAGCCATGGGACGCCTTCGCGAACGCTTGAACGTCCTGGAGCTTTCGCAGCATGAGTTGAAGGCGACTCCGGTCCACAGACACGGTGTTGGTGGCCTGCCTCGGCATGGTCCATGTCAGTTCAAATCGTTCAGAAACAGGTTTCCAATCCAGCCACCCCATGGCGTCAAGGGCTTCAAGGTCCATTCGCAGTTGCGCTGAGGTCGAAGGTTGGGCCAGCGCATCCGCTCGGTTGAGATGTTTGGCGAGCCGAGAGAGGTCCACCTCCATGGGCTGAGATGGGGCTTGACGCTCAATCCATTGGGCAATGCTGTGCAAGGAAGGGCTGAAGAACTCGTGAATGGGTGAACCCAGCCATGTGATCGTGCCGCATTCAGCGCTGGCATCGCTGCGTTCTTGCAGGTCAAAGTGACCGGCCAAGGACAACAACCGAAGGGCGGGCAAATGCTGTGACTCGGTCACAGGAAACGGAGATTCAGGCTGTTCTCCATACGTCGCGTGCGAGGCATTGGCGGCCCACTGATACGCAGCTTGAATCTGTTTCACCTCAGGAAATTGACGCTTGATGCGTCCCTGCAACACCTCGAAGTCCCTGTCCTCCACGTAGAGAATGCACGAAGCAGGTTGGCCATCGCGGCCTGCCCGTCCGGCTTCTTGGATGTAAGATTCTAGGTTGGGGGGTGGGCCTGCATGAAACACCCAACGGACGTGGGGTGCGTCAATGCCCATGCCAAACGCACTGGTACACGCCAGCACTTGCAATTGTCCCGACATCCACCTTTGTTGTCGTCGTTGTTTCTCTTTGGCCGGCAGTCCTGCATGAAACGAGGCGGCGGCAAGGCCTGCCGCTTGGAGTCGTTGACTCCAGCGTTCGCTGTCATGACGACTTTGGACATACACCAAGCCTTGTCCCTGTTGCAAGGCCGCATCGTGCAGGAGCACCGCATCGCGGTCTCCCCAACGAGACACCTGAAAAGCAAGATTGGGACGGCGCATCGGGGCCACATGGCTGTGCACCCCTTGTGGCATTTGGGACACGATGTCGCGCAAAACCTCCTCCGTGGCCGTGGCGGTGAATGCTCCCCACACGGCGTCGGGAAAGCGATCGTGCAGGGAAGTCATGTTCTGAAAAGCTGGACGGAAATCGTGTCCCCATTGGCTGATGCAATGGGCTTCATCGACAACGATGGTCGTCACATCCCAAAACCCACATCGGGCTTCAAAAAGCGGATGCGTCAGCCGTTCCGGAGACAGGTACAGAAACTGGGTGTTCCCAAAGCGCACGTTGTCGAGGACGCGGTCTCCGTTGTTGCCCACCCATGCCTCGGCGCGAATGCCCTTTTGACGAAGTTGCGCGCACTGGTCTTCCATCAAGGCGACAAGCGGTGTCACCACCAAGCAAAGTCCTCCGCGGACAACCGCGGGCAACTGAAAACACAAGCTTTTTCCTCCGCCGGTGGGCAACAAGGCCACGACGTGATTCCCTTGGGCCAAATCGAGTACCGGGCCGACCTGGTGGGGACGCAAGTCTGAGAATCCCCAATGCGCTTTGAGCGGGGACTGCAAATGCGCCGGGAGGCCTTGGGAAGTTTCTAGCGATGACATGCGGAGAAGACGGGCGGGATGCCGATTTTTGGCCCCCAATCAAAAGAACAAAAGTCATGAGGAACGTCGTAGCAGGAAACTGGAAGAGCAACAAATTGTTGAACGACGCGCGTGCGTGGATGGACGGCATGTCCGGTTGGCTCGCCACGAATGGAGGTGTGGACGTCATGGTGGCCATGCCTGCACCCTACCTGGCGGCCTGTGCGCCTGGTGCGCCCAAAGGGTTGCATGTGCTTGCTCAAAACGTCAGTGCGGAAGGCTTTGGTGCCCACACAGGTGAATACACTGCGGAGATGTTGAAGTCTTCTGGCGTGGCCGGGGCCATTGTGGGACACAGCGAACGCCGCGCGCGCTTTGGGGATTCAGATGCCGTGGTGGCGGCCAAAGTGGATGCCCTTTTGGCGGCAGACTTGACCGCGGTATTCTGCTGCGGAGAAACCCTGCAGGAGCGGGAATCAGGACGTGCAGAGGACGTGGTGTTGCAGCAGCTGCAGGCCGGCGTCTTGCGCATCCCCGTGGATCAAATCGGCAACGTGATTGTGGCCTATGAACCTGTTTGGGCCATCGGCACAGGGGTGACTGCGACTTCAGAGCAAGCACAGGACATGCATGCCTGCATTCGCGGCTGGTTGACGGAGGCCTTCGGCACGGAAGTGGCCGAGTCCATTCCGGTGCTCTACGGCGGCTCTTGCAAACCGAGCAATGCCGCAGAGTTGTTCTCCCAACAGGACATCAACGGAGGTCTCATTGGAGGGGCTTCCCTCAAGCCTGAAGATTTCCAAGGGGTCATCGAAGGTCACCCTGCGCTGAACCGCTGAATTGTGGCCAAGGAGTTTCACAGCTGGAACGTGTTGCTCGACCCCGTTTTGCCAGCGCGTGAAGTGGTGGTGGCTTACTTGAACGAATGTGGGTTTTCCATGTTTGAGCCCCATGAGCACGGGGTGCTCGTGCATGGCGAAGTGGAGGAGGTCAACGAACAGGAGGCTGAGCTGCAGCTCGAGGTGGTGGCGGCCTTTGCCAAGGTGAGGGTGGAAAAGCAACGCGTGGCGCAAGAAAACTGGAATGCCAAGTGGGAATTGGAATACCCGCAAGTTGTGGTGGAGGATGAAGTTGGCGAGGTCGCGTGCACCATTCGGGCGCCTTTCCATGACATCCCTTCGTCAGGCGTGGATGTGATTGTGGTACCGCAAATGAGCTTTGGAACTGGGCACCACGCGACCACCCACTTGATGACGGCTCGGCTGCTCTTGCTGCCTTTGGAAGGCCGAAGTGTCTTGGACATGGGCTGTGGCACAGGTGTGCTCGCGCTTGTGGCCGCCAAGGCAGGGGCGGCTTCGATTTTGGGCATCGACATCGAACACGACGCAGTCCAAAACTCCCAGGAAAACCACGCCTTGAATGCCGACCTGGCCGCGTCGGACATGACCTTTGTGCAGGGTGACGGTTCGGCATGCGACGACATGCATGATGGAGTGTGGGACGTGGTGTGTGCCAACATTCACAAAAACGTCCTTGTGGCGGACATGTCACGTTATGCAAGGACGTTGAAAGAGGGTGGACACCTGTTGCTCAGTGGATTTTTTGAAGGTGATGTGCACGCGCTTGAGGCTTCTGTGCACGCCTCGGGGCTGGAGGTGCTGGGCGTGCATGTGCGTGACGGTTGGGCGTGCATGCATTGTGGGAAACCTTTGGGGTGACAAGGCTTCAGCGGAGGGAGGCAGAATCTACCTTCGGTGCATGATCCAACGCTTGTGCCTGGTCTTGATGGTCCTGGGGATGGGGACCCTTTCGTACGCCCAAACCAGCGACAATGTCGAGGATGCCGCGGCCTTCCTGAAGGAAATGGAGCGCAAGGCATCGGACGTCGGGTCGGGCGAAGCCAAGTGGATTCGACGCGATTTCAGTTACGCCTTTGAAGAGGACGCGGTGGGAGAAGAAAGGCGTCAAGAATTCATCCGGATGGTTCGCTTTTTGGAGACCAACCGCATCAAGTTCAGCACAGGGATTTTGGGGTATTTCCGCGGTGCGAGGGTGGTTCTCGAGCACCAAGATTGGAAAACCTGGGAGGATTGGCATGCCCAACTCGCCCATTTCCAAAGCCGTCCCAAGGAAAGGAAAGCGTGCGAGTCTTACCTGTCGCTTTCAGAGAAGCTCTTCCAAGAAGGCATGCTTTTTTCGTCCAGTGCCGCCACGTGGCTTGTACGTCAAGGCGACTTGGTTTTGCGCCTCGATGCGTCTGGCAAGCCCGTGATCGAATGCAAAGGCGGGACTTTGGTATGTCTTTCCAAAGGCGACAGCGCTCGGGTTCGCGAGGTGAAAGGCCAATTCAAGGTGTTGGAAGGCCGATTTTACGGGAGCGAAGGCCGCGTGGAATGGGAACGCACCACCAACGAAGGCGATTTGTCTGCGGAGTTGGGGGCTTTCGAGGTCCGCATGAAAGGCAGTTCGTTCACCACGGAAGAAGCCCGACTTCGGAGCACCCTTTTTGACCTTCCTCTGGAAGGGGTGTTGAGTTTGAAGGTGCAGGGAGAGGACGACCTCGCGCGGAGGACGTATCCTCGATTCGAATCGCGCACAGGACGTGTTCGCCTCGACGATGTCTTCCCGGGCGTGTCCTACGAAGGCGGTCTTCAGGTCAGGGGGTCGAAGCTCGCGGGAACGGGGTCGGATGGCCAGTGGGCTCAAATCACTTTCATGAACCACGACAGCTTGTTCATTCGGTGTTGGTCCAACGAGGTGTTGTTCTCGGACGACGCCCTGGACGCAACGCACGCGCGCATGACCATGTTTTTGGGCGAGGACAGCATTTATCACCCGGACATCAAGATCAAGTACCTCGACCGCAGCCAATTGTTCCGGGCCACCCGCCAACTCGAAGGAGTGGGGCAGCAGCCGTTCATCGACAGCTACCACATGGTTGAAATCGAGGTGGAGGTCGTGGAATGGGCGCTGAACAGTCCTGCCGTGACGTTTCGACGTTTGACAAGCGACAGACCTGAACCAGCGGCATTCCGAAGCTTGGATTGTTTCGAGCGCGATGTCTACGACCAAATGATGGGCATCGACCCCATCCATCCCCTCGCAGAGCTGGCGCGTTACATGTCCAAGCGTGGCGTGAAATCCTTCTATTCAGAGGAGTACGCCGACTTCCTTGGATTGCAAGAGGAGCAGGCGCGCATGTTGCTCATCGGGTTGACCAATGCGGGATACGTGAACCTCGATCTTGCCTCGCGCTATTGTGAGGTCAAACCCCGCGCGGAGCGACACATCAAGGCACGCAAAGGGGTCATCGACCACGACGTACTCGCTTTCTATTCCAACCCGCGCAGCTCCTCGACGAATGCCATGCTCAGTCTCAACAATTTGAGGTTGGAGATGAAGGGCATTGGGCGCTTCGGAGTCAGCGAAGCCCAGGACGTGAAAATTGTGCCTGACGGCGGGGAGCTCGCCTTGGGCAAGAACCGAAGCTTCGAGTTCAACGGTGTCATCCAAGCGGGAAAGTTTGAATTGGCGGGTGCGCGCTTTGAGTTTGACTACGACGCGTTCAAGTTGGAAGTGCGGCAAGCAGAATCGTTGCGCATCAAGGCGGAAATCGATGGCCAATACGATGCGTATGGCAACCAGGCCCTGCGTTGGGTGGCGAGCACCATCGAAGAGGTCACCGGCACACTTGAAATTGACCATCCCAACAACAAATCTGGTTGGAAAAGCGACCGCTACACGCAGTACCCCATCCTCACAAGCCGAGAAGTGTCGCACGTGTACTACGATGCAGACATGATTTGCAGAGGGGCCTATCACAGGGACGACTTCAACTACGCCGTTGATCCCTTTGTCATTGACAGCCTGGACAATTTCAAAAAGGAAGACTTGGTCTTCGAAGGGGAGTTGTTGGCCGGGGGGATTGTGCCCGACCTGATTGAGCCCCTGCGCTTGATGGAGGATTACAGCTTGGGTTTCACGCGTTCTACGCCGGCGCAGGGATACCCGTTGTATGAAGGCCTTGGCACGGTGAAAGGCGACTTGACGCTGAATCTGGACGGACTTCACGGTCCCGGATCCATCGACTTCTTGACGTCTCACATGGAAGGCGTGGACAACACCCTTGTTCCGGACTCAGCGTACGGACGGACCACGCTCTACGACAACGTTGCCAAAACTGGCCGAATCCCCCTGGTCCGTGCGGAGGTGGCAGACTTTGGGCTGCACTCGCACGGAAAGCGTTTGTTCGTGCGCTCCACCCCGCTTGATTCGCTTCAATTCTTTGGAGAGAATGTCCTTTTGGAAGGGGAGTTGGAGTTGTCCGAGCCGCAGATGACGGGACAAGGGACGTTCCATTTTGAACGCGCTGAGTTGTCTTCGCTTGGATTTTTGATGAAAGAGCGGACCATCGATGCCGATGAATCTGCCTTTGAGTTGCAAGGCTCAGACTTGAATGAGGTGGCCTTCGGGACAGACAACGTGTCGGCCCATGTTGATTTTGATGCACGCCGTGGCGACTTCAAGGCCCTTGACGGTGCGACTCTCATCGATTTGCCGGCCATTCGATACCAGTGTATGATGGATGAGTTTTCGTGGTTCATGGACGAAGAGCGTTTGGACCTCTTGAACACACTTATCGATCCTTCTGGCATGACCTTCCAAGAGTTGGCCGACCGTGATCAGAGCAATTTCTTCTCCCTGCACGACGACCAAGATGGACTTCATTTCTTGAGCCCTGCGGCCACGTACAAGGTAGATGAGGCTTATGTGGAGTGTCGTGATGTGCAATCCTTGGCGGTGGCCGATGCCGAGATCAAGCCGGGTGACGGCAAGGTGACCGTGCGCCGTGATGCCGTGATGGACCTCCTTTCGGGTGCCGAAATTTTTGCCAACGACGTCACACGCTATCACAGGCTGTACGATGCCAATGTCCAAATCAACGGCAGGCTCGACTACGAGGGGGCAGCCAGCAAAACCTACGTGGATGCCATTGGCAAGGAGTGGCCCATTCGCTTCAATGAACTCGCGGTGGACACCGCCAACCGCACCTACGGACGAGGCATGGTTCGTGCTGGTGACGAGCTTTACCTCAGCCCGGAATTCGCGTTCAGGGGCCGTGTCCATTTGGAGGCCGGAAGAAAGGACCTCGAATTCGAAGGCGGTGCTCAAATGCAGTTCGAATGCGACGATTTCGACAACGAGTGGGTCGAATTTGTGGGGGTCATCAACCCGCAGGATGTGGCCATTCCGATTGATTCGCTGGTCACAGAAATGGGCAAGTCACATCTCGGCGTGGGATGGACTTACAACGACGGTGGCATCAAGTCCATGTATCCGACGTTCTTCACCAAAAAGCCGGTACGTTCCGACAAATCGTTTTTTGTGCCTCGTGGCTTTTTGCGTTACGACAAGCGCAAAGACCGCTATGTGGTGACCAACGATGCCAAGTTGAAGAACAACATGCTTCCTGGAACGATGACGTACATCTCGCGTGGAGGGTGTGAAGTCTACCAGCAGGGCATGGCACCGTTTGACTTGCCCGACAAGCATTTGCTGATGCAGTCGTTCATTGGGGACATTTCCACCTCCAAAGGCCAAATGGTCTTGCGCGGGGGCATGGTGTTGGACATGCCCATGCCCGAAGCTGTTTTGGAGTACCTCACCACCGTGATTCGCGCTTCGGACAAAGCGAGCAGTGCGACCTATGAGATGGGGAACTACGAGTACATGCAGAATGAGCTTTTGGGCCCCGACGACGCCACAAAACTTGTCGCTTCCCTTGACCAAGACTTCAATGGTGAATTCAAAAAGGGCGTGCCCAAGGAAGCCCGGCATGCGATGGTCTTTCACATGATGGAGTGGCGCTACGATCCTTATGATCACTTTTGGGTGAGCGAAGGAGACATTTCCTTGGCGACCATGGGAGAACAAAACGTGTGGCGCACCATCCAAGGCAAGGTGGCCATTGACCGCGAGGACGGGCGCGTGTTGGTTTACCTCCATTTTGGCAAAAAGCAATGGTACTTCTTTGAATACAAGGCCTTGCAAGGCTGGATGAACCTGACGGTTCAGGAGCAGCTCGAACCAGAGCAAACGGGTTTGGCCACTGTGGTTCAAGAGTTGAAGGATTCGGAAAAGCGCATCAAAGAAGGGAACAAACAATTTCTCCTTCAATTGGACAACACACCAAGGGAGAAAGAGTCCTTCGTGGAGCAGTACCGCGAGTTCGACGAGTGACGCAAGCCACGGCTTGTGGTGTACCTTGGAGAGCATGAAGGCCCATCCTCTATACCCTCGTGTGTTTCAACCCCTTGATTTGGGCTTCATGACGTTGCCCAACCGCATTTTGATGGGCAGCATGCACACTGGGCTGGAAGAGGAGAAAGGGGGCATGGAGAAACTCGCCCGTTTCTACGCGGAACGGGCCGCAGGAGAGGCCGGATTGTTGGTGACAGGTGGAATTGCGCCCAACCGAGCGGGTGTGGTGGCTTGGGGTGGTTCTCGAATGTCGTCGCACCGACATGCTTCACACCATAGGGTGATCCCCAAGGCCGTGCATGCAGAAGGCGGCAAAATCGTCATGCAGATTCTGCATGCCGGTCGCTATGCCTACACCCCGTTTTGTGTGGCGCCGAGTGCATTGAAGGCACCCATTGGACGATTCAAGCCGCGGGCGTTGAGTGCGCGGGGGGTGGAGCGGACCATTCGTGATTTTGTCCACTCGGCTGTTCTTGCCAGAGAGGCCGGGTACGACGGCGTGGAAGTCATGGGGTCAGAGGGATACTTGATCAATCAATTCCTGGCGTCGGAAACCAACCTGCGTGCCGACCAGTGGGGCGGAGATTTTGAGCGACGCTGCAGGTTCCCCGAGGCCATTTTGTCTCGGATGCGTGAAGCTGTGGGGGAGGACTTTTTGATCATGTATCGTTTGAGCATGCTGGACCTGGTGGCTGGCGGCTCCAACTGGGAAGAAATCGAGCGCCTTGCCCAACGCGTGGAGCACGCAGGGACGAACATCATCAACACGGGCATTGGGTGGCATGAAGCCCGAATCCCAACCATTGCCACGATGGTGCCCCGGGGTGGATTCCGTTTTGTCACGAAGAAACTCATGGGGGCGGTCAACGTCCCCTTGGTCACCACCAACCGCTTCAACGATCCTGCTACGTGCGAGGAGGCCTTGGCGGAGGGGTGTGCCGACATGATCAGCATGGCAAGGCCGTTTTTGGCCGATCCCCATTTGGTCAAAAAGGCGCGTTTGTCTCGCGCCAAAGACATCAACACCTGCATTGGATGCAATCAGGCGTGCTTGGACCATGTGTTCAAGCGGAAGGTGTCGTCTTGCTTGGTCAACCCGAGGGCTTGCCATGAGGGCGATTTTCCTGTGATTCCTCGGCCCGAAATTTCCCAAAGCGTGGAAGATCGCGGAGGCAAGGGAGGCATGCAGCTTGTAGGACGGCGGATTGCCGTGGTGGGCGGAGGTCCTGCTGGCATGAGTGCCGCGCTTGAACGTGCCCGGTTGGGCGCGGAGGTTGTGCTCTTTGAGCGTCAAGCCGAACTCGGCGGACAATTTCTTCTGGCCCAACGCATTCCCGGGAAGTTCGAGTTCAATGAAACCATCCGGTATTTCCAAACGCAGTTGTCATACCTCGGGGTGGAAGTGCGGCTTGGTGTTGCCGCGACCACGAACAATGTGGCTGAATTTGACGAGGTCGTCGTGGCCACAGGTGTCCGGCCGCGCAAACTTGACATTCCTGGGTCAGACCGACCTGAGGTGGTCAGCTATGTCGATGTCCTCAATGGTCGAGTTGAAGTTGGGGCACGCATTGCCGTTGTGGGGGCGGGAGGCATTGGATTTGACGTGGCAGATTTCTTGACCCACGACGCCGACGATGCAGGTTTCATGGCTTCATGGGGCGTGGACACTTCCTTGGAATCGCGCGGAGGACTGGCTGCAGCCCAAAGAACCGCCAGTCAACGGGAGGTCCACATGTACCAAAGGCGTCCCGGCAAAATGGGAAAGGGATTGGGCAAGACCACGGGATGGATTCATCGCAACACCCTCAAGCAACGGGGCGTCAAGCAGTGGAGCGGTGTGTCCTACGACCGCATCGACGACCAAGGGTTCCATGTCACCTTGGAGGACGGTACTTCACAGGTCCAGGCTGTGGACCACGTCGTGGTTTGCGCTGGGCAAATGTCCTTTGTGCCAGAAGATTTGATCCACCCCAACCTCACGGTCATTGGCGGAGCCAAGGACGCAAAGGGACTGGATGCGCAACGCGCCATTCTTGAAGGAATGGTGACAACTTGACGGGGCGTCTCCGAAGGAGGAGGCTATGTTTGCATCATGTTCTTGACCAAGACGCGGAGTGCTTTGCTTGTTTGCCTTTGGCTTTTGTCTGCTGCAATGTGGGGCCAACAAGGGGAGATTCAATTCACGTTGAATCCAGATGCTGTGGACATCAATCGTGTGTTTGTCCTTCCGGGAACATCATCGCCGTGTCGTGGGGATGAGCTGTCATCAGACTTGGTCGCACAATATGCCGAAGTCAAGTTGCTGTCTCATTACAACATCCTTGAGCGCAAGTATTTGGACATGGTGCTCAAAGAGCAGCAATTGGGAATGAGTGGACTAGTCTACGAGTCTGAAGCTGTTGAAGCAGGGTGTTTGCAAGGCTCGGAGGGAATCATTTTTGTGGAGGTTGGATGTTTGGTGAGTCAATCCATGGTCAAATTGAAATTGATCGACTGCAAGGAATCTGCCCAACAGTGGAATGCCATGTCCATTGGTGCTGATCTGCGCTCTCTTTTCAGTGAAGTGAGTCTGGGCATTGAGTCGGGTGAATCACGGGCCACCACGATTGAGTTGGTTCCTGCAACAAGAGAGGTTGAATCGGTTCAAGAGCAACAAGATGAGGTCCCAGTCTCCCCGGAGGTTGTTTCCAAGGGATGCGCTGATGAATCGGCCTGCAACTACAATCTCAATGCAGACGAACCCTGTCGCTATTTGGACGCAGTGGGAGAGTGTGGAGGGGTGTGTTCGGAAGATGTGGATGAAGATGGGGTATGTGATGTCATCGACGATTGTGTAGGGGCTTACGACGCCTGTGGCCGTTGCAATGGTCCGGGACCAGTCTTTGAATGCGGGTGTACTTCCATTGAGTCTGGAAAGTGCAATTGTTTGGGAGAGGAGTTCGATGCTTTGGGCAAATGTGGTGGGACCTGCATGTTGGATGCGGATGGCGATGGGGTGTGCGATGATTTGGACGAATGTGTTGGCGAGCCAGATGAATGCGGCGTGTGTAACGGGCCAGGGGCCGTGTATGAATGTGGCTGTAGCGGGGTGCCGCCTGGCGATTGCGATTGCGATGGACGCGTGGTGGATGCCTTGGGGGTGTGCGGTGGTGGATGTTGGAAGGACGACAACCACGATGGGGTTTGCGATGAACTCGAGGGTTGCGGTGATGATGATGTGGTTCGTCATCATGGCAGGGCCTACTCGCTCCAGACCTTTGGGGGGCAGTGTTGGTTTGCAGAGAGTCTCCGTTATGTGCCACGAGAAAGTGCCATGAGGGTATGGGATGTCGACCGGCCGCACGCCTACGTCGTGTCAGATTCCACCTCGTCCACAGGCCAAACGCATGTCCTTTATAATTTCAAGGCCATTGAACAATGGCAATTGTGTCCGTCTGGCTGGCGGTTGCCAGGGGACGACGATTGGAAGAGGCTGGAAGCCACTGTGGGCTTGGCACCGGATGCGCTGAATGACCGTGGCCTGCGGACTTGGTCTGAGCCATATAGCCAAGACCTTTGGTCAAATTTCAAGGTCGAGAAAGCAGGCATTCGCTACGGTGACGGTTCATTGGAGTTGGCTGGCGAAGGCGGGGGATTTTGGAGCGCCACTGAAAAAGGGGTCAACCATGCATGGTACCGCCTTTATCAGTCCGAACAGGATGGCTTAGATCGGGATTACATCTACGGCCGACCCACAGGCTTGTCTGTGCGTTGTGTCAGGCTGGAACGTCGTTGAGTTCTTCTACTGCACGTTCGGCCTGCACCAACAGGGTGGCGGGATTGTCTTCTGCTGTTTGTTGCAAAGGAGCGCCAATCTTGACGCGAATCGCTTTGCGGGAGGGGCCAATGAGCAACGCGCTGGGTCGCAGGCGTTCCCAAGTCCCTGAGATGTGCATGGGCAC
>PKDW01000146.1 GCA_002863145.1 Flavobacteriales bacterium | reverse complement strand
TGGCCCACAGCTTCAAGGACAAGCAAGACCGCCTCGGCGACGTGAACGCTGGGCTGTTTGCCTACCCCATGCTGATGGCGGCGGACATTTTGCTCTACGACGCGGAACTCGTGCCCGTGGGGAAAGATCAAATGCAACACCTCGAAATGACCCGCGACGTCGCAAGCCGTTTCAACCACGCCATGGGCGAGACGTTTGTGCTGCCGGAAGCCATGACCCAGGAAGCAACGATGTACGTTCCTGGCCTGGACGGCGGCAAAATGTCCAAGTCAAGGAACAACACCCTCAACATCTTTGACGACCCCAAGGCGCTAAAAAAGCGCATCAACAAGGAGATTGTCACGGACGCCACTCCACTGGAAGACCCCAAAGACCCTGAGTCCAACGTCACCCACAGCCTGTACAGCCTTTTGGCGAGCGAGGCACAAGCCGACGAGATGGCGAAGCAACTGCAAGCTGGAGGATACGGTTGGGGACACGCCAAGAAGGATCTTCTGCAAGCCCTTGTGGACGGCTTCGCCGACGAACGTGCACGCTTCCACGAGCTCATGGCCGACAAGGCCCAAATCGACGAAGCCCTCGCCAAAGGCGCCGACAAGGCCCGTGCCGTTGCGACCGCCGTACTGGCCCGCGTTCACGAGCGCGCTGGTTACTGATTCGGCGCCGGGCTGTCGAGGACTTCGGCCCCGTACTTCGTTTGGAACTTCCGGTAGAGCTGACGCTGGCGGTTGTCGAGGTCGATTTCGCGGCCCTCAATCCACGCATGTGTCAGGCTGTTGGTGCGCATGTCTAGGGCGTCCCCTTCCGACAAGAACATTGTGGCTGTCTTGCCGCGCTCCAACGTTCCCACTTGGTCGTCGATGCCGAGGATTCGGGCCGGGTTGCGGGTCAATGCTTGGATGGCTTGTTCTTCGGTGAGGCCGTATGCACGTGCCGTACCGGCGTAAAACGGCAAGTTGCGTGAGTTCATCTCGGTCATGCGCTTGTCGACCTGGAGGGCCACGGTGAGGCCTTCATCCATCAACAGCTTGGGCAGCTTGAAGGGCAAGTCGACGTCGTCGTCCGCGAAACGGGGCAGGCTGTGCACGCTTTGGAGCATGACCGCCACGTCGTTTTCACGCAAAAGGTCCGCCACGAGGTAGGCGTCGTAGCCGCCGACAACGGCCATACGCTCGATGCCGAGGTCGCGCTTGAAATGCACCGCCTCGGTGATGGCGCGGGCGTCGTTGGTGTGAACGTACAGGCAGAGCGACCCGTCAAACAACCCGCGCATGCCTTCATGACGCACGTCGGTCACGGAGCCGCGCGGTGCGGCGGCGTAGGCTTGGGCCTCGCCAAAGAAACGATCGATCTCGTGCTTTTGCTGGTCGTACGTCTTGCGGCGTTGGATGTCGATTTTGCCGTCGCTGCGGTGACGATGGTGGGTCGAGGGCCAGTTCAGGTGGATGCCGTCGACCATGGCAATGGCCGCGTCTTCCCAGTTCCACCCGTCAAAGTGCACCACGCCACTCGAGCCCGAGACGACGCCTCCACGGGGTGTGATTTGGCCCATCAGCACGCCGTTGGTGCGCACCGTCGGTGGAATTTCGCTGTCGGTGTTGAAGGCGATGACCGAACGTACATTGGGGCGGAAGGTGCCCACTTCGTATTGGTCCTGCGTCGCCCTGACAGCTCCGATTTCTTGAAGGCCCAAAGTGGTGTTGGTCACGATGAAGCCGGGATACAGGTGCTGGCCCGTGGCGTCGAGGATGTCGTCGTACTTCTGGCGGTTGACCTGAAAGCTCCGGCCCACGTAGTCGATTTCGCCGTTGCGGAAGCCCACCGCGCAATCCTCGAGGACGTCGCCTGTGCCGAGGTGGGCCGTGGCTCCGAGGATGAGGATGGAGCGCGACTGGTCAGGGCCGGGCGTGGGCTGGGCCAACGCGGTCAAGGTCACAGCGCTGAACAACGCAGCCTTGCAGGCCGAGAGGAGGAGGTGCTTAGCGGTTTTCATCGGTCAAGGTGTCACAGTGATAATGAGATTGGACGCGCTCGGAGGGGCGCTTCAAAGCGCCGGAACCCGCAGATTGTCCGGCGTTGTACATCTTGGCGGTCAGGCGCGCACGTTCAGTCCGCATGGCCTCACGAAGGGCCAGGTCCCGGTCGACATCAAAGCAGCGAACGCCTTCCACGAAGGTTTGTTCTGCCTTGGCGTTGATGCTCAAAGGGTGGTCCGACCACACCACCACGTCGGCGTCTTTGCCCGGCTTCAGAGAGCCAGTCTTGTGATCGATGTGCAAGAGCTTGGCTGGGTTGAGGGTCACAAACTTCAACGCCTCTTCCTCTGGCACGCGGCCGTACTTGTAGGCCTTGGCCGCTTCTTGATTCAGGCGGCGCGCCATCTCGGCATCGTCGGAATTGAAGGCCGTCACCACGCCTTGGTTGTGAAGCACCGCCCCGTTGTAAGGGATGGCGTCTTTCACCTCGTATTTGTAGGCCCACCAGTCGCTGAAGCTGGAGCCTCCGGCACCGTGCTCCGCCATCTTGTCGGCCACCTTGTACCCCTCGAGAATGTGGGTGAAGGTGTTGAGGCGGAAGCCGAGCGAATCGGCCACGTGCATGAGCATGTTGATTTCATCTTGGCGGTAGCTGTGGCAGGTCACGAAGCGTTCCTCGTTGAGGATTTGAAGGAGTGTTTCCAATTCCAAATCCACGCGCGGCGCCACCGGACCCCGTCCTTCGCGGATGTCCTTGCGCTTGGTGTTTCGAAGGGCGGCGCGGTGCTCAATTTGGGCTTGGCCATATTCACGGGCCCGAATGAAGTGGTCGTAGTACACCTGCTCCACCCCCATCCGCGTCTGAGGGAAGCGCGAGCGGTAGCCGTCGCCCCAATTGCTCTGCTTCACATTCTCTCCGAGCGCGAACTTGATGAACGGCACGGCTTCCTCGTACAAGAGGTCCTGGGGCTCGGCGCCCCAGCGGAATTTGATGATGGCGCTTTGGCCGCCGATGGGGTTGGCGGAGCCGTGGAGGATTTGGGCGCATGTCACGCCACCGGAAAGCTGGCGGTACATGTTCACGTCCTCGCTGTTCACGGCGTGTCCAATCCAAACCTCGGCGCTGCTCGCCTGTGTGCCTTCGTTCACGCCGCGTTCCACGGCGATGTGCGTGTGTTCGTCGATGACGCCTGGCGTCACGTGCTTGCCGCGACCGTCAATTTCCACAGGGGTCACGCCGGCGGGCAACAACTCAGCCGGATTGAGGTCAGCGCCGATGGCCACCAAGGCCCCGTCGTGGAAGAGCACGTCCGCCCCTTCCAAGACGCCGTCGGCCTCGCAGGTCCACACCGTGGCGTTGCGAATCCACACGGTCTCGGCCGACAGCCGTTCTGGCGTGCCGTAGGCCGTGAAGGGGTACACCACACCCGAGAGGTCGAGCTCCGTGGCGTCGGCCTCTTCCGCGGGCGCTTCGGCTTCGGTGGCTTCAGGCGCGTCTTGGGCCGGATCTGTCGCGGCGACCGCTTCAGGGGCTTCAGAGCTTGGGTCTTCCTCCGCCTCTGCATTGCGGATGGCCGACCAGTCGGTCCACTGGCCGGTGGCGGTTTGGCCTGAACCTTCCCAGATTCGGCTCTCCATCCACACGTTGCCCGTCAAGCGAATCGGTCCCTCCTCCGTGGCCAAACGGAACACCACCGTCCGGTTGTCGAGGGTCAGGGGCACTTTCACCTCCGTGGAATCGTTCACCGTCCAGGACGCTTTCCACTTGCCGGGCTCGCCCTTGACAGTCACCACGTACACGCTGTCGTCCACGTTGACGTTGTAACTGCCGATGAGGTCCAAGGGATGGCGGTCCCGCATGGGCGTGGGGTTGCCGCCGACGTAGTGTTCTACAAGGTGGGTGGAAGACTCAAACAATGGACCGTCGGTCACCAACACGTTGGCCACGCTGCCTGTCCGCAAGCTTCCCAACTGGTCCGACAAGCCCAGCCACGCAGCTGGATTGGACGTCAACGCGCGGAAGGCCGCCTCCTCGGGGAGACCTGCTTCCACCGCCTTCCGAACGCTGGACAAGAACGCCCCGGGGTCCTTCAAACCATGGGCCGTGAAGGCGACAGGGACGCCTGCGTCGTGCAGTCGGGCCGCGTTGGACGGGGCGAGTTCCCAATGCTTCAATTCGTTGAGGCCGATCATTCGGGCCAGGTGGGGATCCGACACGTCGTAACCCGAGGGGAAATCCACGGGGACCGCCATGCGGTGGCCGGTCTCAGCAAGGGCCTCGGCGCGCTGGTAGCCGTCGCCGCTGCCCAGCATGATGGCGTTCTCCACGCCAAACTCCGAGAGCATCACGTCTGCCCGCAACACATCTTTCCAACTGCCCGCAGAAAACACCCGAGGCAACGCGCTGCCGCGAACAAAGGCGTCCAGAGACAAGTTGGTTCCGCCGGCCATGCCGCGGGGGGCCGCCTCGGCGTACCATGCGGCGTCGAGGTGGATTTGGCGCAACAAGGCGGTCGCGCCCATCAGCGAGCTGGGATAGTTCTGAGACGACGACCCTTTGCGGAAGCTCATGTGGAACGATGCGTCCGGAGCGAGAAGGGCCTCGCGGGGATCTTCCAGGGGCAAAACCACCGCGCCTGTGCCGCGGACAACCCCGTCCTGCACATGGGTCAACACCGCGCCAAATCCCGCCTTGCGCAGCGCCTTGGCCGCGTCGGCAGAGGGGTCGAACACCGCCGCCGCCGACGTCTCAGGCCGAACCGCTTCGTTCCAGCCGTACGCGCCTTTCTTGTCGCTGAGGTCTTGGGGGGTGCGGGACCAGCCTGCGCTTTGGGCTTCTGGGGTGCCGAGGTCGCTGTGGACGTCCACAAACGAGGGGTACAGGTGGAGTCCTGTCATGTCGAGGCGCATCGCCGGACCGTCAAACGCGGTCGTGGCGGAAGGGCCCGCTGCGACAATGCGTCCGCGGTGCAGGATGACCGTGCCGTCTTCCAGGGTGGTCTCAGCGTCGAGATGCAACGTGGCGTGTTCCAGCACCGTGGCCACAAGCGCTTTGTCGTGGGTGCCGTTGACGGGAAAGGTGGGGTCTGTGGTTTGGGCGTGGAGGCTGGTCACCGAGACCAAGGCGATCCATGCACCAACCAAACTTGCAAGCAACAGACTGAGGAAATGTCGCATCAGGAGAAGTTCAATTCAAAATCAGGTGCGCCGGGTGCCAAAAAAGGTCATGCCGCGCCCTGTGAAGGTACATCGGATGGTCGGGGCAACGCAGGCCCCGGTGTACCTTTGTCCGTGATGGCAAATTCACGCATTCCCACCAGCGTCTACGCTGAAATGACCCCCAATCCGGCGGTCATGAAATTCGTCGCGGACCGCAAGCTCGTTCCAGGGCAAGAACAACTCGAATTTCGTTCGAAGGCAGAGGCCATGCTCTGCAGCCCCTTGGCCACCGAGCTGTTCAACTTTCCGTTTGTGACCAACGTGTTCATCAGCGGATCGATGGTCAGCGTGACCAAAGACGACAGCTTGGGCTGGGAGATGATTGTGCAGCAACTTCGGGAATACGTGCGCGAGTGGCTCATGGACCATGAACACGCCGTGGAAGCCGACAAACTGGCGGAGGCCATGCCCCAGTTGGACACGCCTTCTGCCGACGCGCCACCTCAAGCTCCTGCAGGCTTGAATCCGGATGCCGTGAAGTTCATCGCAGAGGAAGACATTGTGCCCTCGGAATACGACGACACCATCAAGCAGCTGCTTGAAGAATTCGTGCGACCTGCGGTCGAGCAAGACGGCGGCGCCATTGACTTCAAGGCGTTCAAAGAAGGAACCGTCTACGTGCACCTTCGCGGGGCATGCTCGGGTTGCCCATCCAGCACCCAAACCCTGAAAGGCGGAATCGAGCAGTTGCTCAAGTCCAAGATCGACGCCGTCGACGAAGTCGTCGCCCTCGGCGTATGATCAACTTTCCGCGCGCTTGAGTGCGTCAATTTCCCCCCTCAGCGTGTCGAGCGCGCTCCGCAGGCTTGCGGCCGACGCAGGCTGCCCATCCAAGGCCGAAGGCAGCTCGAAGCTGAGGTAGGCGGCGGCACGCCAGACCTCGATGACGTCATCGCCAGCCACGGCGTAAGGTGCAAAAGCCGGGTTGTCGCTGTGCAAAACCAAGCGACTGCCACCAGGCAAATCGTTTTCGATGCGCTTGAAGACAACCCCGTCGTTCCGCGTCACCACAATGTGCGGCCGCAACCCCCCGACGCTCATCCAATCGTCCACATACCGGCAGAGGATGTAGCTCCCTGACGGGATGGGAAGCATGCTGTCCCCTTCGATTTGGAACATGCGGTACGTGCGGTCGGGCGCCAGTTCCTTGAGCGGCAGGCCAAACGTCGGCAACTGCGCAACCCACTCCGGATCGCCGTACCCGTGCGCGTAGCCCGCAGCAGCCTTGACAGGCACCACCACCACGCGCTCATTGTCGCGCTCTGCGTCGACCGACACCGTCAGGATGCGCAAGCCGTCTCCTTTCACACGCTCCGCGTGCATCTCGGCCTCTGAGCCGCGCACCAACGCATCGACGGTGATGTCAAAACACGCAGCCATGTCAATGAGTACGGACAGTTTGGGCTCCGATCGTCCCTCCTCATAGGCCCCAAGGGTGGGCCTGGTCAAACCAAGTCGCTCTGCCAGAGCTTGTTGTGTCCAGCCCCGCGCTTTCCTCAGCGCCTTGAGGTTTTCGGCCAATTTGCTTTCCATGGCGCCCAAGATATGAGCATTGCTCGAAAGTTGAGCAAGGATCTGATTCCTCGTAAAAATCAGCCCTTCGTCGGGTCATATAATATTTATATCGTATATTTATGTTTGATAACGACGAATAACCACCATGATGCGCTGGAATCTTCTCACCCTTGGCTTGCTACTCACGTCCATGAGTTTTGGCCAAAACGGCAGCGGGCCCGGGACTTTACAGGCCCTTGACCCCGCACTGCCAAATCATCCTACTCACTTCGAGTTGAGCGATTTTGGATTGCAGGGCACGGGCGAAGCCAGTCATACTTCTGTCGGCACCCCCCATTGGTATTCTGCTGCACCTGGACCACGCAGTGCCATCCTCAATTTGGAGTTTGGGCCTCTGTTTCCCGAGGAAGCCAAGCCTGCTGTGGAGCGCGCGGCAGACATCTGGAGCCAATCCATTGAAACGGTGATTCCTGTAAATATTATGGCCATTTGGGACTCTTTGCCTCCCAACATTTTGGGTCAAGCAGGGCCCTATGAGGTGGTGCATGACTTTGATGGTGCTCAAGAAGCAAACCGGCAGTACCCCATTGCCTTGGCGAACCAAATGGCAGGGGAAGACTTGAATCCCGAAGCACCAGACATGGTGGTCAAAATTGCAGAAGATGCTTTGTGGTACTTGGGGTTGGACGGGCAAGTACCCGACACTTTGTACGACTTGGTGACAGTGGCCCTCCACGAAATGTGCCACGGCCTTGGCTTCCTCGGGAGCGCCAACCACAATGGAAATTCTGGGTTCCTGGGGTTTCAAGGCATTCCCTTCATCTTCGATCAATTTGTGGAAGAATCAGACCAAACTTCTGTGCTCGACTACATCAGCGGCACGGTCACATTGGGCAATGTACTGGAAAGCGACGCCCTGTATTGGGGTGGAGAGAATGGCGGAGACGCCCTTGAGTTTGGACGTCCTCGTTTGTACGCACCCACGAATTGGGCGCCAGGGGCAAGTTTTTCCCATTTGCGGGAAAACTCTTACCCCAACGGAGATGTCAACTCTTTGATGACACCTTTTATCAACACGGCGGAAAGCATTCACACGCCAGGCGCCATCACCCTGGGCATGATGCAAGACATGGGGTGGTCTTTGCCTCCTGTGTTGTGCAGCTTGCTCGATGTGGTGACGTTGACTCAAACCCCGTGCAACCCACTCACCAACACGTACACCCAAGTGTTGCAGGTGACATATGAGAACGCTCCGGAAACAGGGAACTTGACGGTGAATGGCGTGGCCTTCCCCATCACGGGAAGCCCGCAAACGGTGTCGTTGACGAATTTGACCTCTGACGGAGCGCCCGTGGACGTAGATGTGTCGTTCTCTGAAAACCTGGATTGCTCCTTGTCTGCCCCCGCGCTGTTCACCGCTCCTGAGTCTTGCTGCGTGTTGTTGCGCCTGGCGGAAGTCAATCCTGAAGCCAAAACCGTGACCATCCGCAACGTTGCGGACTGCGAAGGCGGATTGTCTGGACAGGTGATCAAGTCCGGAGGCACACAGGCCTTCCTCACCGATTTGTTGCCTCCGGGGGTGACGTTGGCCGCTGACGCGACGTTGACCATCAGTTGGCCCGACTGGCCCAACAACGCGGCGGGTGGGGATTTGACCTTGCACGACCAAGTGGGCGCCTACGACGACTACGTGCAGTGGGGCACCCCCGGCAACGTGGGTCAGGTGTTGGCCAACATTTACAACCTTTGGACGCCCAACACGTTCTTGGAAGGCTTGCCTCCGTACACCTATGAAGGCGATCCCTACGCAAACCCTGCCGAGCAAGGCGTGGAGTACTGGAGCGCGTTGCCGTTCCCTTGCGCGGTCTTGAGCATGACAGCAGGCGCGACCTCCGGGTGCAACCCCGTCGGCAACGTCTTCACACAAGAGCTCATCGTGGAATTCCAAAGCCCGCCCCCGGCCGGTGACGTGATCCTCGTGAACGACTCGATGGTGGCCTACGACGGCGCCAATCCGTGGAACATGGTGTTGACGCTGCCTGCGTCTGGGACCGCCGTGGACCTCACCGTCACCGTGATGGGAGAACCCACGTGCACGGGCGCCCTGGCGGGTGAAGTGTTGGCACCTGAAGAATGTGGATGCCCGACCGACTTGAACAACGGCGGGTTTGTGGATGTGACCGACTTGCTCCTGTTCCTCACGGACTACGGGTGCATGTCCGGTTGCACCGCCGACTTCAATGGCGACGACATCGTGAACGTGAACGACCTCTTGATCTTCTTGACGTCGTACGGCGATTCCTGCAACTGACGGACGTTCCCGGCCGAGCCAGACCAAAAAAACGCGCTTTTGCTCGTTTCTTTGGTTTTGCTCATTATTTTAGCAGAACCGTTCCGCTTTTGGACGGGTCTGTGTCATGAACGACGTTTCCAACACCCTCCCCGTGCCGGCACCGGCGCGCCCCTCCGCTCACGATCCGGGGCGGCAGCGGTCGATTCTGCACCTGGACCTCGACACCTTCTTCGTGTCGGTGGAGCGGCGCATGGACTCGCGCCTTGAAGGCCGGCCCATCTTGATTGGGGGGACGGGCGATCGAGGCGTGGTGGCGTCCTGCAGCTATGAGGCGCGAGGGTTTGGGGTGCACTCCGGGATGTCCATGAAGATGGCACGGGCGATGTGCCCAGAAGCAGTGGTGATTCGGGGGAATTCGATGGCCTACTCCAAGCAGTCGGAAATCGTGACGGAGATCGTGCGGGAGGCCGTGCCGGTCTGTGAAAAAAGTTCCATCGACGAATTCTACGCGGACCTCAGCGGGATGGACCGGTTCTTTGGGTGCTGGCAATTCTCCCGCGAACTCCGGGAGCGCGTGATCCGCGAGTCCGGCTTGCCCATTTCCGTGGGGCTCAGCACCAGCAAGACCGTGGCGAAAGTGGCGACGGGAGAGGCGAAACCCAACAACGCCAGGCACGTGAGCCGGGGGACGGAGCGGCATTTTTTGGCCCCCCTCTCGGTCCGGAAAATCCCCATGGTCGGCGCGGAAACCTACCGTACGCTGCGCAACCTCGGCATCTCCACGATTCGCACGCTGCAAGACATGCCGGTGGAGCTCATCCAGCAAGTGCTTGGGAAAAACGGGGTGGCGATTTGGAAGAAGGCCCAAGGACTGGATGACGCGCCGGTCGTCGCCTACAACGAGCGCAAATCGATTTCGACCGAACGCACCTTTGCCAAGGACACCACCGACGGCGACAAACTGCACGCGATCATGCTCGCCATGGCGGAAAACCTGGCCTTCCAACTGCGTCGCGGCGACAAGCTCACCGCCTGCGTGACGGTCAAGGTGCGCTACGCCGACTTCTCGACCAAGAGCATGCAGCGACGCATTCCCTACACCGCCGCGGACCACCAACTCGTGCCCATCGCCAAAGACCTGCTCGAACAACTGCTCGACAAACGCGTGCGCGTGCGGCTCATCGGTGTGCGCTACAGCCATCTGGTGGGCGGCGGATGCCAAATCAACCTGTTCGACGACACCGAAGAGCACGTCAAGCTCTACCAAGCCCTGGACCGCATCCGCGTGCAGTACGGCGACCGAAGTGTGGTGCGCGCCGCCGGCCTTGAAGCCCGAACCATCGGCCGCACCAACCCCTTCAACGGCGGCCCACCTCCGCTCCTCGCCCACCGGCACCAGTGACCGACCCCCGGTCCCACGACCCGAGCGACGCCCAACGCGGTCCTCTTCCCTTGTTCGTTTTACCTTCCATCAACCCCCTGATTCATGTGCGGCCGTTACGTCACCGTCTCCTCCATCCAAACCGTTGAACAGCGCTTCAACGTGAAGGCACCCACGCCCTGGGCGTCCAACACCAACGTCAGCCACGGCGACCGCGCACCTGTGGTCGCGAGCGACAAGCCGGGAGAGGTCCAGCTCATGCAATTTGGGTTCACGCCGGGATGGGCGAAGAAACAGTACTACATGATCAATGCGCGGGCGGAGGGCGACCGAAACGCCGTCAACGACCCCAGCTACACCGGGGCGATGGGCATCCTCGACAAACCGATGTTTCGGAAGGCGATTCGGTCGCAACGCTGCCTCGTCGTGGCCGACGCGTTCATCGAAGGGCCCGAGCGCGAGAAGCTGTCCAAGCCGTACGTGATCTACCCGCGCGACGGGCAGCGTCCGTTCGCCCTGGCCGGGATTTGGGACGAATGGTGCGACCCGTCGTCGGGCGAACTCCTCCGCTCTTTTGCGGTCCTGACCACGGTCTCCAACCCCCTGACCCAAGCCATCGGGCACCACCGCGCACCAGTGATCCTCGACCCGGACCGGGAACGCGAATGGCTCAACCCCGAGACGCCCCTCGGCGACATCACCTCGATGCTCCGCACCTGGGACGCCAAACGCTTCAACGCCTACCCCATCTCGTCCGCCATCCGCGACCCGCGCCGCAACGGCTCAGGCCTGCTGGAACCGGTAGGGCTGCGGATTTGGCCGGAGTTTACCCACGAAATTCATTCGACCCTCGAGGTGTTTGGGATGAAGGAGTCGCAGTCCCGAAGCCGTCGCGCCGCCGAAGCCTCCGACACGTCCCGGGGGGCCACCCCGCCCTCGGACTTGGCCGCCGAACCGCATCGCAGCACGTGGGGCCGCCAAGGCTCGTTGTTTGACTGACCGTCCTCTCCGGTCGTTCCACGCCCCTTTCCTGAACCGTGTACCTGAACACCCACAGCCGATTCAGCCTGCGCTACGGCGTCCTGTCCGTCGACGACATGTTGTCGTGGGCCCAGGCCGCGGGCGTGACGCGCATGGCGTTGACGGACGTGGGGACGACGTCCGCGAACTGGGATTTTGTGCGGCGGGCGGAACGGTTTGGGGTGGCGCCGGCGCTCGGCATCGATGTGCGGAACGGCAACGCGCGGCGGTTTGTGGCCCTGGCCCGGCACGCCGCCGGGTACGAAGCCTTGTGCCGATGGTATTCTGAACTGAATCTGGCCGGAACACCCTTTCCCGCGCGATTGCCCGAGGCCGTCCGCGCCGCCGGCGTGGCGGCAATCTACCCCTGGTCCTCGTGGCGCACGGCGTGCGACGGGGGCTTGAACGATCATGACGAAGCAGCGGCCCTCGGCACAGACGAATGGGTGGGGGTCCAGGCCTGGGAAGTGCCTGCGGTGCGCCTCGCGCGGGCCGATCGCGATCCCACACTGGGGCCGAGGCTCCTGGCGCTGTCGACCGCCACGTTCACCTGCAAACGGGATTGGAACACGCACCGGCTGTTGCGGGCCATCGACCACAACACGCTCCTGAGCCGCCTCGATGCCGCGGAATGTGGCGACCCGCGAGACTGTTTTCGGGCCCCGGACGAGCTGCGGAAAGCGTACGCCGAGATGCCGGAACTGGTGGCGCGGGCCGAAGACCTCCTGGCCGGGTGCTCGATGGACCTGCCCGAGCCGCCCGAGGGGTGCCTGCACAACAACCCGCACACCTACACGGAAAGTGAAGACGAGGATGAGGCGCTGGTGCGGGCGCTGTGTGCCGAGGGTTTGGCCTACCGCTATCCGGACCACGACGACGCCGTGCTGGAGCGGATGGAACACGAGATTGGCTTGATCCGAAAGCAAGGATTCCTGGCCTACTTCCTCATCAACTGGGACATCACGAGCTACGCCCGAAGCAAGGGGTATTTTCATGTGGGACGCGGCAGCGGCGCCAACAGCCTCGTCGCATACCTGCTGCGCATCACAGACGTCGACCCCATTGAGCTCGACCTCTACTTCGAGCGCTTCCTCAACCTCTACCGGACCAACCCGCCCGACTTTGACATCGACTTCTCGTGGACGGACCGCGACGACGTGGTGGCGTACATGTTCCAGCGCTTCCCCAACGTGGCGTTGCTCGCCGCCTACAACACCTTTCAGTACCGCGCAGCCGTGCGGGAGTTGGGCAAGGTCATGGGGCTGCCCAAACACGAAATCGACGCCCTCTGCGCCGGCAAGTTCAACCCCAACCGGTTGGGCGAGATGGAAACTGTGGTGTTGAAGTACGCGGCGGTGATTCGCGACTTCCCCAGCAGCTTGACCCTGCATGCGTGTGGGGTGCTCATCGCCCATGACAACATCCATCGGTACGGGGCGCTGTTCATGCCGCCCAAGGGACTTCCGACGGTCATGTTTGACATGGTGGTCGCCGAAGATGTGGGGCTGCACAAGTTTGACATCCTGAGCCAGCGCGGGCTCGGCAAAATCAAGGACGCGCTGGAGATGGTGCGCGCCCGGGATCCAAAAACCGCCGCAGAAATTGACATCCACGACATGCGGCGGTTCAAGGCCGACGAGGGCGTGCGCGCCATGCTTCGGGAAGCCCGCGCCACCGGGTGCTTCTACGTGGAGTCGCCCGCCATGAGGATGCTCATGCGCAAACTGCAGGTCGACGACTACCTGGGGCTGGTGGCGGCGAGCTCGGTGATTCGGCCTGGGGTGTCCCGAAGCGGGATGATGCAGGCGTACATCGAACGGCACCGCGACCCGGCCAAGCGCGCCGACGCCCATCCCGTTCTGCTCCACCTCATGCCCGAGACGTACGGGGTCATGGTGTACCAAGAGGACGTGATCAAGGTGGCGCACCGGTTCGCAGGCCTCGATCTCGGAGAGGCCGACGTGTTGCGGCGCGGCATGAGCGGGAAGTTTCGGTCGCGGGAGGAGTTCGACCGTGCCCGCGACGCCTTCCACACCAAGGCCGTGACGAAAGGCCACGCGCCCGACATGGTCCGCGAGGTGTGGCGCCAAATGGAAAGCTTCGCCGGCTACGCCTTCGCCAAGGGCCACTCCGCCTCGTATGCGGTCGAGAGCTACCAGAGCCTGTTCCTCAAGGTCCACTTCCCCATCGAGTACATGTGCGCCTGCATCAACAACTTCGGGGGATTCTACCGGACCGAATTCTACGTGCATGAAGCCCGCATGCTCGGCGCCCGCATCGAGGCTCCGTGCGTCAACACCGTGGGCGCCTTGGCCGTCGCCGACCCCACATCCCAAACCCTCACCCTCGGCTTCAACCTCGTCAAGGACCTCAACCACGCCACCATCGCCGCCCTCGAACAGGCCCGAGCCGAAGGAGGTCCCTTCGCCTCCCTGATCGACCTCGTCGAGCGCGTCGCTCCGTCCCTCGAACAACTCACCATCCTGATCCGCGTCGGTGCCCTTCGCTTCACCAGCGCCACCAAACACGTGCTCCTGTGGGAAGCCCATTTTCTGCTCGCCGCTGAAGCCCAAGGCACATCCAACACAAGCCGGGCCAGCTCCAGTCCCGCCCACGTGGCGGAACTTCTGGCCGGAAGGCGCGCGCTTCCCGCCCGCACCGGTACAGGCACCGGCGAACTCTTCGCCCCGCCCAAGCCACCCACCTATGTCCTGCCGCCGCTCGACGCCGCGCCGCTGACGGACGCCTTCGACGAATGGGAACTGCTGGGGTTCCCCCTCTGTTCCCCCTTCTTGTTGCTGACCGAAGACGCCAAAGCCATCGTCCGTAGCGGCGTGCTCGCCCGCGACCTCCCCGACCGCATCGGAGAGGTCGTCACCGTCGTCGGCCACCTCGTCACCGTCAAGGAAACCGCCACCGCCAAGGGCGAGCGGATGTGCTTCGGGTGCTTCGTCGACCTCGAAGGCGCCTGGCTCGACACCGTGCACTTCCCCGACGTCGCGCGCGACTTCCCGTTCCGAGGCCGTGGCGTGTACGCCGTACGCGGCACCGTCTCCGAGTCGTTTGGGTGCGTGAACGTCGATGCCCAGCGCATGGAGCGCCTCGCAACCCTCCCCGACCCTCGCTATGCGGAGAATGGCGTCATGCCCGCAGGCATCGACAGCGGACTTTCGAGCCGCCGCCGGCAGCCCCCCAAAAGCGCCAGCGCCCCGGGCTTCCGCGGCACAGTAGCTCCGCCTTTCGTACCTTGAAGACATGGCGCACTCCCTTCCCACGTCCTGTTCGCCCTGCTGATCGCGGTTCCGAGCCTTGCCGCTTGGGCCCAAAACGACCAATGCGACGGCGGCGACCTCAACCCAAACTCATGTCCCGCTGACCTCGACGGCGACAACTTCATCGGCGTCAACGACGTGTTGATGTTGCTCGGCGAATTTGGATGCAGTGTCGATTGCACCACGGACCTCAACGGCGACGGGGTGGTGGCCATTGGGGACGTCTTGGACATGCTCGGCATATTTGGCGAGAGTTGCCCCTGACTTCCAGAGCGCAAAAACAGGGCGCCCCTTGCGGAGCGCCCTGCGCATTCGTCACATGGACGTCGTTTACTGAATCATGATCCGGCGCTGAATCGAACCGCGCGCCGGAACAGTGAATTCCAACATGTAAGAACCCGCGCTCAACGCGCCGATGTCCAACACGTCGCGCTCACCGACCTGCTGCAACTTGACCACGCGGCCCGCCGCATCGCGAAGCGTCACGAAGGCGTTGTCCAACGTCGGACCGGTCCACACCAAGTGAAGGTTTTCGACGGTGGGGACCGGGAAGAGTTCCAAGGTGCCGTCAAGCATCTCGCTTACGGAGCTGAGGTTGACGTCCACGATCAAGCATTCCTGCTCACCAGCACAACCATCGGCGTTGGTCTCGGTGACACACACAGAACCTGCGCCCCCGACGTTCCAAACCACGCTCAATTCGTTTGTGCCGTTGCCTTCCAAGATGTCACCACCCACAATCGTCCACTCGTAGGTTGATCCTGCAGTGGCAGTGTACGTGTACACCTGCAAGGTTTGCGAGTAGGGGTCGGTGCTGCCCACGATGTCGTATTGTGCGATGTACGAGCAAACGGTGTTGTCTTCAATGCCCTCCGTACTGTAGTTGCACGCCGTTTCGTCGTAACAGCTGTAGCCCAAACACTCGCAGTTGTCCGACACCACGTCTCCCACGGTCAACTCAAATCCGTCATCGCATCCCTCTCCGGGGTAAAAGCAAGAGTCGTCGTCGTCGGTCGCATCCGCATTGTAGTTGCATGCGCCCTTGCCGGTGCAGCCTTCGATTTCATTTTCATCGCAAATGCCGTCGCCATCTTCATCGTTGAAGCATTCGCCATCGCAACCGTAAATGCCGTCGTCAAACACGCAGCTGCCATCGTCGGTGGTTGCGAGTGGGTTGTAGTTGCACGCCCCTTCTTCGGTGCACCCTTGGTGCAACACCAACAAAGGCTCAGGACATGCAACCTGAACACTGTCTTGGTTGCCATCGACGAACACTTGGGTGCAAGCCTGAAGGGTAAAGTCTCCGCATGTCGTCACCCGGGCAATCAAAACCTTCAAATCGTCGCCTGCAATGGCATTCGGGGGGGTCGTCTCTCCCGAACCGTAGATGAACATGGCGCCATCTGTGATAGCCACCCCATCGCACAGGGACGTTGCTTCGCCCATTCCAATGGTGTTGGGAAGCTGTCCGTCTTCCTCTGAGGACTCCATGCCAATCGTCCAAAATGAATCGAACTGGTATTCAGGAAAGCTCCCGAAAAGCAAGGGGTTGTTGCTTCCATCCACGGCAATGGATGTGGACGCTGGGTTGAGACAGCCGCAAGACGCGTCAATGCCCATAGGGGGCGTCAGCAACGTATCCACATTGGAAGCAAACACCGCACTCAATATGTCCGAGGCATTGGTAAAGTTGGCGTACACACTGTACGATCCGTAATAGGCGTAGGCTTCCAACGGGTCGCCTACTTCTGTCTCCCAGAGCATGGTGTCCAACTCCGCGGTATAACCCGTCAATTGGGCATGGGCTGGCAGAGAGAGTCCAAGGGCCAGGAAAGCGACGCACATCGCCACTTTGGAAAGAAGAGTCAACTGTTTCATGATTCAGGGTTTGAACGCTGCAAAGTAACCTCAAAACGTCACAGTGTGCCCTTGCGTTGCTTCCTTCACATTCCTCCCTTTTAATCTACTCGTTCGTCGATGAAAATCGATGACTCATATAATGATATAAAAGGTTGGACGGCCATATTGGGGCGACATATCTTGCTTGGGTAAACTGTTATCGCTATGCCAACTCAACCGCTAAAAGTGGGGCTTGGTGCCTTGCTTTGCGTGCTTTCTTACCAAATGAGCGCGCAATACGCCTTGACCGTAGAATCCTCCCCAGCCGTGGGGAATGGAGGCACGGTCTACCGATTCTATGTCAACGCCGAAGACCCGACGGACAAAATTTCGGCCGTCTACGGAACCGACGTGGACAACATTGTCATCAACACGCCCAATGGCATCTTCAACAGTCCTTTCAACGCGGGCTGGAATGCTGCCGGGATCAACCCCGCTTTCCTGACGGCCTTTCCCGACATGGCGGACGACAGTTATGCCACCATCGGTCTTTCGGGCCCAGCATCCCTTGCTGCTGCAGGTTCTGCAGACCCCGCCCTCGTCGAGGACGTGGCCTTGAATCCATCGGTATCCGACTATTTCCTGACAGGAGGAACGTCCCTGAGCGTCAACACGCTGACAGGAGCGTCTTGGTACGTGCTCAACACCGCGACCAATGCCCTTCCCGTGGATGGGCGCTGGCTCATCATGCAAGTCACCACAACAGGTAACATTTCTGGAACACTCAACTACCAGGTTTTTCCCTCGGGAGAAGGGGACAATCAAGTGCGCATCACCAACAGCTTCGACGGTGCGGGCACCTTCCCGATGGAAGAAATGCTCGGCTGCACCAACTCTGCAGCGTGCAACTACGATGGAAGCGCCAACATGGACGACGGCTCATGCCAGTTCTGTGGGTGCGACGGCCCTTCCGTAGCATTGGGATACACCTTGACCGTGGAACCCAGTGAAGCCACAACTGCGGGCCTCACCCGTTACCGTTTTTACGTGGACATGATGGACGCCAGCGACACCTTCAGTGCGGTGTTTGGCAACAGCGAGCAACCCCTGTTGGTGAATGTTCCAAGCGGGGCGTACAACACCGCGTTGAACACCAGCTGGAGCGCCTCGGGCATCAACCCGGCCTTCTTGGCAACGTTTCCAGAAATGGCGGACGACACCTACGCCACCATTGGCTTGACCGGGCCCGCCTCAACCTCTGGCATTGCAGGTGCTGCAGACCCTGGGATTGCGGAGGATCCTGACCAAAGCATCACCCCTTTCTTCCTCACCGAGGGTGCCACAAACCTCGCGGCCAACATGATTGTGGGTTCATCGTGGTTTGTGCTGAACGATGCAGGCAACGCCTCTCCCGACGCCAACCAACAGGTGATCGTCCTTCAAGTGACCACCGCGGGCAACGTTTCAGGCCAAATCAACGTCCAAGTATTCCCCATGGGCGACGGCAACCAAGCCCAAGTGATGAACTTCCTCTTTGACGGTGCAGGCACCTTTACGGCTGAAGGTGACGGCAACGCGTGCGGATGCACGGATGAGAGCGCCGACAACTTCGACCCTGCTGCCGAATACGAGGACGGCTCTTGCGAATTTGTCATTCCTGGCTGCACAGACCCCGAGGCCTGCAACTACGCCGAGGATGCCAATGAAGACGACGGTTCTTGCCTCGTCAACGACGCCCTGGGCGTGTGCGGAGGCTCGTGCACAGCCGACCTCGACCAAGACGGCCTCTGTGACGACATCGACGATTGTGTCGGAGCGTACGACGCATGTGGTGTCTGCAACGGACCCGGTGAGATCTACGAATGCGGATGTGCGGACATCCCAGAAGGCGAATGCGATTGCAACGGCAACCAACTCGATGCCTGCGGCATTTGCAACGGACCCGGCGCCATCTACGAATGCGGATGTGCGGACATCCCAGAAGGCGACTGCGACTGCGACGGCAACCAGCTCGACGCCTTGGGTGTGTGTGGTGGTGACTGCGCTGCAGACGCCGATGCCGATGGCATCTGTGACAACGTCGACGACTGCGTGGGCGCGCTCGACGAGTGCGGAATCTGCAACGGTCCAGGCGACATCTACGAGTGCGGATGTACTGACATCCCAGAAGGCGCATGCGACTGCGACGGCAACCAGCTCGACGCCCTCGGTGTCTGTGGAGGTGACTGCGCCGCAGACGCCGATGCCGATGGCATCTGTGACGACGTCGACGATTGTGTCGGTGCCTACGACGGTTGCGGCGTGTGCAATGGCCCTGGCGCCATCTACGAGTGCGGATGCACTGACATCCCAGAAGGCGACTGCAACTGCGACGGCAACCAGCTCGACGCATTGGGTGTATGTGGTGGTGACTGCGAGGCGGACGAAGATGCCGACGGCATCTGTGACGACGTCGACGACTGCGTAGGTGAACTCGACGCGTGCGACGTCTGCAACGGCCCAGGTGAGATTTACGAGTGCGGATGTGCTGACATCCCTGAAGGCGACTGCGACTGCGACGGCAACCAGCTCGACGCCTTGGACGTGTGTGGTGGTGGCTGCGCGGGCGATGCCGATGCCGATGGCATCTGTGACGACGTCGACGACTGCGTGGGCGCAGTCGATGCGTGCGGCGTCTGCAACGGCCTAGGCGACATCTACGAATGCGGTTGCACAGAGATCCCCGAGGGCGACTGCGACTGTGATGGAAACCAGGTCGACGTGCTCGGCGTCTGTGGCGGCGGATGCTCCTCCGATGCCGACAACGATGGCATTTGTGACGACGTGGACACCTGCGTCGGCAACCCTGAAGACTGCTGCACCGACTACAACCAAAACGGCCTTTGTGACGCCGACGAAGTGGTGGGCTGCACGTTCCCCTCTGCCCCCAACTACAATCCGCTTGCCACCATGGACAACGGCACCTGCATCTTTTCCTGCTATGGAGACCTCAACGGAGACGGTCACATTCAATTGGAAGACTTGCTGGACTTGTTGCAGTTCTTTGGCTTGTACTGCTACGAAGTGGATGACCTTTGAGCATCGCAACGAACATTTCAAAACACCCATGGAGGGATGTGGCACGCGCTGCATCCCTCCTGTTGTCTCTGACAATGGCTGGCTCAGCTTCTGCCCAAAACCCCATGGGCCTTCCTCCCTGCGGCACGGACATGGCCCATCACGCCTTGGCCAGCGCGTCTCCGGCTTACCTCGCCAACAAGACTGCCTTCGATGCGGCTTGGTACCAAGGCGCGACCCTCGCCGTTTCTGATTCGCTGGAAGTCTACACCCTCCCCCTCGTGGTGCACGTCATCCATCGCGGCGCGGCCATCGGCGTGGAGGAGAACATCAGCGACGCTCAAATCCTGTCCGCCGTCCACGCCTTGAACGAAGACTTTCGCAAAGTCGCAGGCAGCAATGGCGACGGCTTGGGGGTCGATGTGTTGGTGGAATTCGAGCTGGCCAAACGCACACCCGACGGCCTGCCCACCACGGGCATTGTTCGGGTCGACGGCTCGGGCGTTCCAGGCTTCGCAGAGCACGGCATCGCCTCCCTCGAGACCCTCCCAGGCGCCGACCAAACCGAGGTCAAAGCCCTGACCTCTTGGCTTGGGGACGACTACCTCAACGTGTTTGTCGTGCCAGAAATCAACGGCAACAATGGCGGTGGTGGCATCCAAGGCTTCGCCTACACCGGACCCACCGGCGATGTGCGCGACGGGGTCACCCTTCTGTACAACGTCATCGGCACAGAAGGCACGCTGAAGCCCGGCCGAACCCTCAACCGAACCCTCACCCACGAAGTCGGCCACCACTTGAGCCTTTACCACACGTTTTACGATACCAACGCCTGTGGCAGCGAGGTCGATTGTGTGAACGAAGGCGACTTCGTGTGCGACACCCCCACCACGACCGAAAACGCGTCGTGCAGCGTGGGCGCCTGTCCCGACGCCCAGCTCGAAAACTACATGGACTACGCCCCAACCTCGTGCCGAAACACCTTCACGGCCGGTCAGCGCCAACGCATGCGCACGTGCCTGGAGACCGTGCGGTCAAGCCTGCTCGGAAGCTTGGGCGCGGTCCCCGTGGTGGACGTCGACCTCCTCCCTGTGGCCCTCAACGCCTCGTCCGTATGTGCCCCCACATGGCATCCCGTCCTCTCCGTCCAAAACCAAGGCGTCTTGCCCGCCCCCGGCGCCACCGTCCATTGGTCGGTCAACGGCATCGCCCTCAGTCCCGTGACGTTCAACACCCCCATTCCCGCCGGAGCCACCATCGACCTGGCCTTGCCTGAAAAGCTCCTGATCGGCATCCTCACCGAATGGACCTTCACCGTCACCCTTCCCGACGGAGCCAACGACGATTTCTCCGGCAACGACACCCTCCTCCACACCCTGGCGTACACCGGGGACGACGCTTGGACCTTGACACTCAACACCGACTTCTTCGGCAATGAATCGTCTTGGGCAGTGACCGACTCCACCGGCGTCACGTTGTGGGCAGGAGACGACTATGGGTTTGGGGCCAACACCTACGTGACTTCCGCCTGCATTCCCTCTGGTTGCCACACGTTAACCATCGTAGACTCCGGCGGCGATGGGCTCGCCCTCGGCGGCTCCTTGCTCCTCCAAAACGCCACCGGCGACACCCTCGCCTACATTCCCCAAGGCAACAACTTCGGCGATTCCATCATCCTCGACGCCTGCGCCGCCACACCGGCCATTTACAACCCGTGGGGCACCGACACCACGGACCCCAACCCATGCGCCCCCCCCTGCCCCGGAGACCTGAATGGCGATGGATTCGTCCAAGCCGCCGACCTGCTCGATTTCCTTGTCGTCTTTGGCTTGCCTTGCAGTCCCTAATCTCTCGCAATACCCTCCTTAAGGCGCAATGCTCAGACGTTCATCGCGGACTCGATGGCGTCGGCCTCGAGGGGGATGTGCGCCATGAGGTCGTGGAAGCCGTCCTCGGTGATGACGATGTCGTTCTCGAGGCGGATGCCGAGGTTTTCCTCGCGGATGTAGATGCCGGGTTCGACTGTGAACACGTGGCCAGGCGCAATGGGCTCGTGCCAGTGGCCGACGTCGTGGACGTCGAGGCCGATGAAGTGCGACGTGCCGTGCATGAAGTACTTCTTGTAGGCGGGCCAAGCCGGGTTTTGCTTTTCAACGTCGTGGCGGTCGATCAACTTGAGGTCGAGAAGTTGAGCCGTCATGAGGTCGCCGACTTCCTTGTGGTAGTCGTGGAGCGAGACGCCGGGACGGAGGAGCTTCATGGCGTCCTGCATCACCGAGAACACCGCGTTGTAGACCGCGCGCTGGCGGTCTGTGAAGCGGCCTGAGACCGGGATGCAGCGCGTCATGTCGGACGCGTAATTGCCGTACTCGGCGCCCACGTCCATCAAGATGACGTCGCCGGCTTTGCACTCAGCGGAGTTCTCGATGTAGTGGAGGACGCAGGCATTGAGACCGGAGCCGATGATGGGCGTGTACGCGAAGCCACGGGAGCCGCGACGCAGGAATTCGTGCATGAACTCTGCTTCGATCTCATACTCCATGACGCCGGGCTTCACGAATTGCAAGACGCGGTCGAAGCCCGCCTTGGTGATGTCGCACGCGCGCTGCATCTGGTCGATCTCCGAGGCCTGCTTGAGGGCGCGGATGGAATGCAGGATGGGCGCGCTGCGCTCGATTTCGTGGTTGGGGTATTTGGCGCGAAGGGCTGCGTTTTCGCGGTCCGTTCGGGTCTCGACCGTGAGGCGGGCCCGCGTGTGTTGGTTGTCGTTGAGGTAGAGCGACTGCGCCTCGGCCATCAGGCGGTGACGCGTCCGCTCGAAGGCCGTCGTCCATTGGACGTTGGCGATGCCCGTCTCGGCGATGGCTTGGGGTTTGGTGAGTTTGGCCCCCTCCCAAATCGC
>PKDW01000147.1 GCA_002863145.1 Flavobacteriales bacterium | reverse complement strand
AAGCTAAGCATCAAGTGATAATTTGGTTAAGTTGGTCCCGCTCCGAAACGTCGGAGCGGGATTTTTCTTTCGCACGCTGTTTGCCATCCAGCAAGCTTCCATCATGCTTCGGACTTGTGCACCACGCGCCGTGAGCATTCCTCCACTGAGGTGTCCACATTCATGGGTTGAGGCGCCGAAATTTGGAGTGTGATTGCCCCCATTCTTCTCCCCTTGTTCTCCCTGCTCTTCGCCCTTGTGGACTCCCCCACACCTGTGCTCGAATGGGATGTCGTTGAACGCACCGAAAAGGCCTGCGTCGTCGAACTGACGTTGGCCACAACCGGCGAGGCCGACTTGAGTAAACTCAGTCTCTTGCCAAGTCCATCCTCTCCCCTTCGCTTGGTGCATTCCTCTCCCCTGTCCTGTGACGAACATTGGATCAAGAACAACACGCATCATTGGATGTGGCGGGACCATCCTGAAGTCATGTCGCTCACCTTGCATTTGGAATGGGACGAACTCATTGCCACTCCGGACATTCCCCTTCTCGACATCGCATGGGAGCACATCGCAAATGGCGAGAGACAACGATGGACGCTGGGTACAATTGTGCTTCCGAGCATGGCTCCTGAAGAGCATTCTCCCGAACCTGAAGCCCAACGGACTGCACAGCAACTCCAAGACAACCTTGCCGAAGTCACATTAACCGTAAGTCAGGTTCAAGAAGGCGCCTTCGTCAAAATCACCGAATACATCCCCGCGCATTGCACTTGTGAGGTGACCGAATCCGCAGGAGCCGCCCTCCGCAAGGAAGAAAACGCACAGATTTTCCTCTGGTTCCAAGCTCCTGGAGCCGATGATTTGACCCCCTCGTACAAACTCAAATGTGCCTCGAATGTCCAAAACACGGCCTTCGATGGGGAAATGGAGGTCGCGTTTGGAACTCGGACGAAAACATCGCATATTGCAAGTGTTGAATGGGTTGGGGGTTCCCCTGCCTTGAATGAAAACATGGAACTGAACCTATCACCTGACACTCAGTCAGTTGTGGTGTCGGCATTGACTGCTACAGACACCCAACCGGACGCAAGCCCCATGGACGGTTTGGCATTTGCTGTGCAGTTGCTCGCCAACCACAGGGACTTGACCGCTCAGGAGGTGTCAGCGAGCCTCAACTATCAGGGAGGCTATGCCATATTCCGTCACGAGGGCTGGCACAAGTACTTGACTCCAGAGGAGGAAACGTACGCTGACGCCCACACTTTGCGTTCTCACATTTGGGAATCGACCGCGGCCACAGACGCCTTTGTCACCGCTTCCCTCGAAGGTGAACGCATCAGCATTCAAGAAGCCCTGCTGTTGTCGAACCAAAATTGGATCCCGTAAACAACATGTCTCCGCGCGCCACTGATTGGAAGGCCTCCGTGCAAGGCTATCACGACTACCTCGTCCTCGAAAGGGGGTTGAGCAAGAACTCTGTGATGGCGTACATGCGGGACATCAAACAGTTCATGGAATTTGCGGTCAACGAGGAGCGGGTGAAGGCACCGATGGACATCGAGCTGCCCCACGTGGAACGCTTCCTAGGTCACTTGTACGACCGTGGCTTGGCACGCAACAGCCAAGCACGCATGCTCAGCGGAGTCCGAAGCTTCTGCAAGTACCTGCGCATCGAAGGCATCATGGACACCGACCCCATTCAGTTGATCGAGGCTCCGCGTCCTGAACGCAAATTGCCCGATGTGCTGACGGTGGAGGAAATTGAGCAAATCATCAATGCTGTGGACATGAGCCGTCGCGAAGGCGTGCGAAACAAAGCGATGCTTGAGGTGCTCTACAGTTGCGGCCTTCGGGTGTCGGAGCTCATTGATTTGCAACTCTCCAAAGTGGACCTCATCGACGGATTGGTGCGCGTGGTCGGAAAAGGAAACAAAGAGCGTATTGTCCCCATCGGCCAGCAAGCTTGCGACTCCATTGACGACTACTTGAGTCACTACCGGGCCAACATCATCCCGCTCAAAGGGCACGAAGACACCTTGTTCTTGGGACGTCAGGGGCGCAAGATGACCCGTCAGATGGCCTTCACGTTGCTCAAGCGCAGCGTTGTGGCAGCTGGCATTCGGAAGAACGTCAGCCCCCACACCTTCCGCCACAGTTTCGCCACCCATTTGATTGAAAGTGGTGCAGACTTGCGTGCGGTACAAGAAATGTTGGGGCATGCCCAAATCACCACCACGGAGATTTACACCCACTTGGACGGTCGATTCTTGAAAAATCAGGTCAGCCAGTACCACCCCCGAAGCGAATCCGCGGAGAACAACATTGCCGACGCTGCTTCCTAAGCGGCCTCAGGCTTCCCCTTCTTTCTTCCACCTTTGGCTCCACTCAGCTTGGGCCTTGTTGAGCATGACTTCAGGATGGTCGAGCCCTTCATGTGCAATGCCATTCAAATGGAGATGCTCGAACACCTTCGACAACACTTGAGAGGCATTCTTGACCTCCACTGGCGCAGCCTTGGTTTGCTTGCTGAGCTTTTGACCTTGGTTGTTCTGCATCACCGGCACGTGGGCGTAACGGGGTGTCACCACATTCAACGCTTGTTGCAGTGCCACATGTGCCCCGGTGGATGACAGCAAATCCGCGCCTCGGACCACATCGGTGATGCTTTGCTCTGCATCGTCCACCACCACAGCGAGGTGATACGCCCAATGGCCATCTGCGCGAAGGACAGTCACATCGCCCACGGCTTCGCGTGCCATGGACTGCATGCCTTGAATGCGGTCGTCCCAGACCAAAGCTTGAGCTTTGGGCATCTTAAATCTCCAAGAACGCGGCGCCACACCTCTCGGAAGACCATCACGACAAAATCCTGGATACACTTCCAATCCATTCGCTTCCGCCAATACTTTTCGGGTGCACGCGCAACCAAAGGCAAAGTCTGACTGCATCATCTCATCCAAGGCCGCACGATACTTTTCGTGACGGTCACTCTGGTACACCACGGGGCCATCCCATGTGAGTCCAAATCCCTCAAGCGTGCGCAAAATGTCGTCTGCCGCACCTTCCACCTCCCTCGGCGGATCCAAGTCGTCCATGCGCACAAGCCACTTTCCGCCATGAACCTTGGCGTCCAACCAGCTGGCCACGGCTGCGACCATGGATCCCAGATGAAGACGGCCTGTGGGTGACGGGGCAAACCGTCCGACATACGGACGGCGAGGCGTCATCCCCGAACCAGCTTGCGGTACTTGATGCGCTTGGGGCCTTCGTCGCCCAGGCGCTTCTTGCGGTTTTCCTCGTACTCGCTGTACGTTCCTTCAAACCAGTAGGCTTGGCTGTCCCCCTCAAAGGCGAGGATGTGGGTGCAGATGCGGTCTAGGAAATAGCGGTCGTGGCTGATGACCACGGCACACCCTGCGAACCCTTCGATGCCTTCTTCCAACGCACGCAACGTGTTCACGTCGATGTCGTTGGTTGGCTCGTCCAGCAAGAGCACGTTGGCTTCTGTCTTGAGGGTCATGGCCAAGTGAAGCCGGTTCCGTTCTCCACCAGACAACACGCCACACTTCTTCTGCTGGTCGGCGCCGTTGAAGTTGAACTTGCTGACGTAAGCCCGGCTGTTGAAGAGCTGTCCTCCAATCTCCACCTGCTCGTTGCCGCCTGACACGACTTCCCACACCGTCTTGTTGGGATCGATGTCAGCATGACGTTGGTCCACATAGCCAATCTTGACCGTTTCGCCCATGTCGATGTTGCCCCCGTCTGGGGTCTCTTCGCCCATGATCATGCGGAACAGGGTGGTCTTTCCGGCGCCGTTGGGGCCGATGATGCCCACAATGCCCGCCGGCGGAAGTTGGAATGTGAGGTTCTCCACGAGGAGCTTGTCCCCAAACGCTTTGGTCAGGCCGCTGGCCTCGATGACCTTGTTTCCAAGGCGGGGGCCGTTGGGAATGGGAATGTTGAGTCGGGCGTCCTTTTCCTTGGTGCCCTCCGCAAGCATGCTCTCGTAGTTGTTGATGCGGGCCTTATTCTTGGCGCGGCGTCCCTTGGGGCTTTGGCGAATCCAATCGAGCTCGCGGTCAAGTTCTTTCCGGCGCTTGCTCTCGTGCTTCTCTTCTTGGGCCAAACGCTTGCTCTTCTGCTCCAACCACGACGCGTAGTTGCCTTCGTAGGGAATGCCCTCGCCTCGGTCGAGTTCGAGAATCCACCCCGCCACGTTGTCGAGGAAGTAACGGTCGTGCGTCACGCACAACACCGTGCCCTTGTATTGTTCGAGATGCTGCTCCAACCAATCGATGGACTCTGCGTCGAGGTGGTTGGTCGGCTCGTCCAACAACAACACGTCAGGCTGCTGGAGCAACAAGCGACACAAGGCCACCCGACGGCGCTCCCCCCCACTCAGCTCAGAAATCTTTTGGTCGTCTGGCGGGCAGCGAAGGGCGTCCATGGCGATGCTGAGCTTGGTGTCGAGCTCCCACGCATCAAGGGCATCGATTTTGTCTTGGACTGCCGCTTGACGGTCCATGAGCTTCTGCATCTTGTCGGGATCGTTCAAGATTTCTTCGTCCATGAACTTCATGTTGATCTCCTCGTACTCCTTCAACACGTCCACAATGTCCTGGGTGCCCTCCTCCACGATTTCGCGCACCGTCTTGGATTCGTCCAGCTCAGGCTCCTGCGAGAGATAGCCTACGGTGTATCCATCGGCCCACACCACGTCGCCCTGAAAAGCCTCGTCCAGGCCCGCAATGATTTTCATCACCGTGGACTTGCCCGCGCCGTTGTTTCCGATGATGCCAATTTTGGCCCCGTAGAAGAATGAGAGGTAGATGTCCTTGAGGATATGCTTGCCGGTGGGGGTCGTCTTGTTGACCTTCACCATGCTGAATATGACTTTCTTGTCGTCCGACATGAAGGGAGAGATTCAGGGTAAAACAAAAGGCGCGAGGCCCGCGCGAAGTTAGGCCTCAGGAGAGCCTTGAACCAAAGTCAGCACGGTGATTTCAGGAGGCATTCCCACACGTCCAGGAAAGCCCAAGACGCCAAATCCGCGGTTGACGTGAAGGTACTGATGGCCTTCGAGGTACAGTCCACCCCAACGCTTGTATGTCAAGGACGAGGGTGACCATTTGATGCCCAACCATGGAATTTCAATGCCCATCTGCATCCCGTGCGTGTGACCGCTCAAGGTCAGCTCCACAGGCGCCTTGTCGTTCATGATTTCCAATTCGTAGTGGGTGGGGTCGTGGCTCATCAACACCGTAAAGGCGTCCTCTGCCCCACTCCCCTGCAGGGCTTTGCCCAAATCGCCGCTCTGGCGGAACCCTTTGCCCCAATTCTCCACCCCCAAGAGCACCATGCGTTCGCCGTCCTTTTCCCAAACCACATGTTCGTTGTCGAGCATCTTGAATCCCATGCGCGACTGGATGTCCTTCAGCTGGGCGATGCTCGCGGCACGCTGCTCCTTGGTGAAGGGCCCGTAGTCCGCGTAGTCGTGGTTGCCCATGACACTGAATTTGCCCAACGGCGCTTTCAAATTGGCAAAGGCCTCAACCCAGGGCTCCGCTTCCGCCGCCAACTCGTTCACCAAATCTCCCGTGAACAACACCACATCGGGTTTCAGGGCTTGGACTTTTTCGAGAGCTGCCAGCACAGGTTCGGGCGTTCCATCGAACGAGCCCAAGTGCGCGTCGCTCAACTGCACCACTTTGAGCCCCTCAAACGCCTTGGGCACCTTGGGGTGACGCACCCTGATGTCGCGCACCTTGTACGCGTACTTGCCCCGAGTGATTCCGTATCCCATGCCCAAAAACGCGAACACCCCCAACCCTTGCCCGAGGATGTTGAGGAACGATCCGCGGGCCATGGCGCCGTCGGTGGTCTGGCCTGTCACTTTGAGCCAACCCAACACGCCCACGGCCCGAACCTCGTCCACCAATTGAACCGCACTCACGAAAAGCTTGGGGATGGTCAAGGCAAATGTCAAGGAGATGATCGTGCGCAGCAGGACTGGATGGGTGCCTCGCCACGTGGGCCACATGAAAAACGCGGCCAAAAACGCGGCCCACACCACCACGTGGATGGACCACCACACCGTCTTCGCAGTGGGCCACCAAGACATGGCCCCGTAAGCCTTCCACAACGACCGAAACGTCAAGGTTTCGAGAATCAAAAAGAAGACAGTAACGAAGGTCAATCCAATCAAAATGCGCTCTAGCATGGGGTGGGCGTTCTCAAGGAGGGCAAAGGTACATCCACGTTACCTCGCGGGAGGAGCGTTTGTTCACCCCAAGGCCGCTTCCAACGCGTCCAAAGACGCATCGGTGGCCAGTGGGGAGAGTCCGCTTGACGAAAGCACGTGAATGGAGCTGACCGCCGCAACTTCAGCAGGCGCTTCTTGCATCCATCGGTGCACGCCCCTCAAGTCGTGGGTGGCCATCATCACGCTTCCGCCGCAATTCAGGTGGGTGGTGAGCATGCCCCAAAGATGCCGTTGACCGCGGACGTCCAAAAAAGCCGTCGGCTCGTCCAACATCAACCAATCGTTCGATTGCAGCATGGCCCGAGCGACCATCACCTGCTGCGCCTGTCCGTCGCTCAGCGTGGACAGCCTTTGGTTCATCCAAGGCTCCAACTGGGGGTGATGCGACACCGCCTCTTCCCACGGGCCGGACAACGACAGCACTTCCGCGACGGTGAGCCCCACGTGCTTGGGCGGCATGGAGGGCACAAAAGCCACGTGCTTCCCCCAAGCTCGGGCGTCGTTCGTGTGCAACTTGCCCTCCCCTTGATCCAACGTAATCTGTCCGGCAAGAGGAGCTTGGACCCCCAGAACGGTTCGGAGCAAGGTGGTCTTTCCTGTCCCGTTGGCTCCGAGCACAACGTGCATGCCCCCCGCACCGAATGTCATGGTAAGAGGCTCCATACAGGGATGCTTGTGCCCGACATGTGCGTTGTTCAAGACCAAGTTCATGACCAATCGTGGGTTCGTTTCCACAACACGGCCAACACGACAGGCGCACCGAGGATGGCCAACACCGCATTCAAAGGCCAATGCATGGCCAAGCTGTCCGTCCATCTCACCACACCGTCGGCGAGCAACGCCAGCAATGCACCCCATGCGCCAATGCCTTGGATGGCGTCCATGTGACCTCGCTTGGGATGAAAAAAGCGGTAGACATGTGGGGTCGCCAGACCGAGGAATGCAAGGGGGCCACACACCGAGGTCACCACGCCCAAGATTAAGCCGGTCAACAACAAAATCTCCAAATGGAGGCGGGCCTTGGGGACGCCCATGGTTTGGGCCAAATCCTCTCCAAGCGTCCACATGTCCAACCATTTGGCCCGGCGAATCATCCACATGCCCAACAGCAACTGAAGCGCCACACAGGACGTCGCCTGCAAAAAGCTGGCTTTGCCAAACGTCCCCATGCCCCAGAACACATAGGTCTGCAGGGCCTCGGCCGTGGCGGACGATTGCAACACCGTCACCACGGCGCTGACGGCGTAGCTGATCATCAGTCCAAACACCAAGGTGGTCACGGGAGACACGAAGCGGCGTGCCCCCACGCCAATCAACAGCAGCACCGCAAAACACCCCATGGCAGCGGCCATCCACGCCGGAAGCGCCAAGCCGAGCAGCACCGCCAATGCGACACCAAGCGATCCCCCAGAGGTGATTCCCAAGACGCCTGGTCCGGCCAATGGATTGCGAAACCAAGTCTGCATGAGTAAGCCCAACCATCCGAGCAAAGTGCCAGAGGTCATCGCCGTCAGTGCCCGGGGCCACCTCACCTCCTTCACGATCGTGGCGTGCAATTCATTCACCTCCCCGCCCGTCAACAGCGCGCCCAAAAGCTCACCCCACACAATCTCAACCTCGCCCAAGGCAACATGCGAGACGAGGGCCAACAACATCAACAGAAAAACGAGGCGGGTCTTCATGGCTGTCGGGAAGGTCGCTCGAGTTTTTCAAACACCCCATGGGGTCCCTCAGAATTCGAATGCACCAACGCAGCCAAATCTTCGAGCACCCATTCGGGATGGGCCACCACTTCGCCGAAATAGTCTACCTCTGCGGTGTTGCACACCCAGACTTCATCAACAGCCTTCAGCACCTCTGCATGTCTGGGGTCCATCGCCAATACGTCGCGTTCGTTGACCCCATCTTTGTGGTACGTCACGAGCACCCAGGCGTCTGTCTTTGATACCAATTCCAGCATGGACTCCAGACTCAAGGCCACATTGCTTTGGTCGTCCACGGTCTCCAAGGCATAAGTGCCTCCGGCATCTTCGATCCACTGCGCCACGAAGCTGCCCTTGCCCGGGGCGTGCCAAACGCCGTCCGCCACGCTTCCCGTGAACACCCGTTTGCCATTGTCGGTAGAGGCATGCGTGGCCGAGGCATAACGGGCTTCGACGGCCTTGAATGCCTCTGCGCCTGCGGTCGAATCTCCGGCGAGCCATGCCAAGGCCACCATCCACTCCGCCCGTCCAAGAGGATGGGGCTCCAGGTATTCCGTCACAGGAACCCAGGGCCAGTTTCGTTCCCCCAAGTCTTGATTTGGACCTGTCAAAATGCTCCCGGGATTCACCACCATGATGACTTCCGCATTCAACCCACCATCTCCGCTCACATCTCGAACTTCAGTCGAGTCCGCCCAAGCCAACACCCCTTCGTTTCTCAAATATTTCAGCGAAGTGCACCCACGCCAACCGTCCAACCCTGCACCCTCCTCAAGCAGATGCACATGGGTGGTGCTCGTCGTCACGAAGCCCCTGTCGCTGTCGACGACCACGTGCGGCACGTCCTTGCCGACATCAACCCCGACTCGGCTGTTCGCGACTGACACCGTGGCTAGCGCCTTTCCAGTGCGGGGTTGGCGCACAACAAGTGTGGTTTGGCCTTGGTCGGACTCTGCCCATGCAAAGCCTTTCGCATGCTTGGGCTGAATCCAACCTGTCTTCACCGCGTCTCCCTTCTCTCCGGCAGGTTGGCAGCCGAGGAGGAAAATCCCCACCAGACAAAGCCAACCCAAACCGCGAAGAGGTGCTCGAAACATGACCTCAAAGGTAGGACCTCTGCGTACCTTCGGGTCATGGCGAAGGACAAACAGCTGGCGCAGAATCTCAACGACGACCGCATGCGCATGCGCCTTTCTGACTTGGAACGCATTTTGAGCAAGGTGCGCCAAGGCGGAGGAACCAAGCGCATCGAAAAGGAGCACGCCAAGGGAAAATGGACGGCACGCGAACGTTTGGACCGGTTGTTCGACCCGGGATGCGAACGGCTCGAAATCGGCGCCTTGGCGGGTCATGGCATGTACGAGGACGAAGGTGGTTGCCCCGCGGGAGGGGTTGTGATTGAAATGGGTCGCATCCATGGCAAACCCTGCCTTGTGGTGGCCAACGACGCCACCGTCAAGGCCGGCGCATGGTTCCCCATCACAGGCAAGAAAAACCTTCGCGCCCAGGAGATTGCCCTCGACAATCGGCTGCCCATCATCTACCTCGTGGACAGTGCAGGCGTGTACTTGCCCATGCAGGACGAGATTTTTCCGGACAAGGAGCACTTTGGACGGATGTTTCGCAACAACGCGCGCCTCTCCTCGGCAGGCATTCCGCAGATTGCGGCTGTGATGGGCAGTTGCGTCGCCGGCGGCGCCTACCTCCCAATCATGAGCGACGAAAGCATCATCGTGGAGGGCTCTGGCTCGATTTTCTTGGCAGGAAGCTACCTGGTCAAGGCCGCCATTGGTGAAACCATTGACAACGAGACGCTCGGAGGCGCGGCCACCCACGATGAAATCAGTGGCGTGACCGATTACCGCTGCAAAGACGAAGCCGAGGCCCTCGCGCACATTCGGACGCTGGTCTCTCACTGGGGCGACCTCGGACCCACTGCGGGTTTCCAACGCGACGACGCGGCGCTGCCAGCCGGCCCTTCCCCCTGCGCCGTTCTGCCGGATGCGCGTACGGAACCCTATGACACGTACGAACTCATTGCCTCCCTCACAGACGAAGGCAGCTTCACCGAATACAAAAAGGGCTATGGCAAAACGCTGGTGTGCGGCTACGCGCGCATCGATGGATGGAGTGTCGGGCTGGTGGCCAACCAACGCAGTTTGGTCAAAAGCAAGAAGGATGGCCTGCAATTTGGCGGAGTCATTTATTCCGACAGCGCTGACAAAGCCGCGCGATTCATCGCCACTTGCAACCAGCGAAACGTGCCTCTCGTGTTTCTGCAAGACGTCACGGGCTTCATGGTGGGGTCTCGCTCAGAACATGGCGGCATCATCAAGGACGGCGCCAAAATGGTGAATGCCGTCGCCAACAGTGTTGTTCCCAAATTCACGGTCATCGTCGGCAACAGCTACGGCGCAGGCAACTACGCCATGTGCGGCAAGGCCTACGACCCGCGCTTGATTGTGGCGTGGCCAACGGCCCGCATTGCGGTCATGGGGGGCGAACAGGCCGCCAAGGTGTTGCTGCAAATCGAAAAAGCGTCTTTGGCCAAGCGCGGCCAAGAGCCCAACAAAGACGAGGAGACCGAACTGCTGCGGACCATCACCGAGAGGTACGAAGCCCAGACTGACCCGTTGTATGCAGCCGCACGACTGTGGGTCGACGCCATCATCGACCCTGAGGCCACCCGTTCTTGGATCAGCATGGGGATCGAGGTGGCCAACGCGGCGCCAGCCACCGAACCCTTTCGTCCCGGTGTCTTCCAAACCTGATTCATGAAATACATCCTTTCCATCTGCGCGCTCTTGTTCGCCCTTGACGGGGTTGCGCAGGCCCGGGCGCTCTCCAAGGCCTTGGCCAATTCACCCCGCGCGTATGCCCTGTTTGACAAGGTGGGCAAACCCGTGGCTTGGCCCGACCTGGTGGAGGCGGCCCGCGAAGCCGATGTGGTGTTGTTTGGGGAGTACCACGACGATCCCATCATGCACTGGCTTCAGGCGGAATTGATCCGTGACCTGCTGGCTGCAGACATCCGTCCCGCACTTGGCGCAGAGATGCTCGAAGCGGACGACCAACTGGTGGTGGATGAATTTTTGGCCGGTTGGGTCAGTGACGACAAGTTGAAAGCCGCCGCCAACCTGTGGCCCAACCACTTCACCGACTACCACCCCCTTCTGGAGCTGGCCAAAGCGCATGAATTGCCATTCATCGCGACCAACGTCCCGCGACGCTACGCGAGCTACGTGTACCAGCATGGGCTGGCCAGCTTGCAGGAACTCAGCGAGGAAGCCAAGGCCTTTCTTCCGCCGCTCCCGGTGCCCTTTGACATCACCTTGCCCGGGTACGACGCCATGTTGGCCATGGGCGGTGGACACGGAGGAGAGACGCTCCCGATGGCCCAGGCCATCAAAGACGCGACCATGGCCCATTTCATCCTTTCGAACTTGCCGAAGGAAGCGCCTTTTGTTCACTTCAATGGCGCTTACCACAGCCAAGATGGCGAAGGTGTAGGGTGGTACTTGCATCAGGGACGGTCCGACCTCAACATTCTCACGATTCACGCGCACATGCAATCAGACATGGCGGCGCCCGACGAAAGCGAAGTGGGCCGAGGAGACTTCCTTTTGGTCACCCATGAACGCATGACACGCACGCACTGAATCCGCCCACCCCCCTGCCTTTGTAAGCCAACATCTTCGCCATGAACAACCTCTTTGCCTCTGCCCTTTTCCTGACTTGCTCTGCCGCCCTTTTCATCGGGTGCGAATCTGCGACGTCGGTGGAAGCTGCGGGTACGCCTGACAACCAGACATTCTATGGGTCTGTGATCGACACCGACGGCACCACGAATGGGGCTGACATGCGCGCAGCCTTGGACAAATCTGGGCGTGCCAAGGTCCGTTTTGAGGGCGAAATCACCGCCACATGCGCCAAGAAGGGATGCTGGATGGACGTCGCCTCGGGGGAAGACACCGTGTTTGTGCGATTCCTAGATTACGGGTTCTTTGTGCCCACCGAAGGCGCGGAAGGCAAGCGCACTGTCGTCCAAGGCGAGGCCTTCTACGACACATTGACGGTTCCCATGCTGAAGCACTATGCCGCGGACGCGGGCAAATCCCAAGAGGAAATCGACGCCATCACCGAACCTGAACTGCGCCTGGCCTTCACGGCCACCGGCGTGATGATTGAGGATTGAGATGCGTTGTGTGAAGCTTTCAACGGCAGGTGCATTGGGAGGTTTGGCCCTGGGGCTGTCCCTCTTTTCCGCCTGTGGTCAAACGGAGTCGTCATGCACCGCCCCCAAACTCGCCCCCAACCAGCCCAACGGGTCCTCTGCCTTGGCTTCGGCCATGGTCGCGATGGACAGCCAATTGCAAATTGTGTTGGAGGCCGTCATGGCCGACCCCAACCACGCCTGGGCGGGTTTCACCCTTGAGAGTCACGACTTGCTCGCTCTGGAACCCACAGATGCCTCGATGGTCAATGGGCACTTCACAACCCATGCACCATTGTACCTGCAGGCCATCGCCCAATTCAACAAAGCACCTTCAGCTGGCCACTTCAACGCCGTCGTTTCTGCGTGCGCAGATTGTCACCACGGAACCTGTCCTGGTCCGCTGACCCGCATTGAGAAAAGAAGGCCTCAGTTGGACTGAGTCCCCTTACTGCATGCCGTCGTAAAGCAGGGCCAAATGCGTCCGCATGGCCTCGAGGAACGGCCGAATGTCCTCTTTGGCGTCAGCTTGAATGGCCTCCCCCACGACAACTTGGGCCTCGAGAAGGTCTTTTTCGTCAGACACGCTTTCCACTTGCTCCAAAAGCGTCACGCCTTCAAAGGCCTGCTGAAAGTCGCCCTCACACGCGGCATCGGCCACGCGTGACAACAAGCCGTCACACGTGAACCCACAACTCCACAGGAACCCGAGAATGTCCGCCTTGACGTGACTGAGGTTGGGGGCGACCAATGCATCGAGGAACGTTTGCTCCGCGGCCGACACTTTCATCGACCCCAACATGGTCCGCATTTCCTCCCTCAACGCATCCTCTTTGCGCCCAGCATAGGCTTCCAGCAACGGTCGAACCCAGGTGGCGTCTCCTTTTTCTTTGGCTGCAGCCAGGGCTGCCTTCACCTTTTGGTTGTTTGCGTGTGTCAAGTCCTTCATGCGATGGGGTTTTCTGAGGCTGCAAAGGAACGACCAAATTCAGCCTGCGCGCAGACTTCCTGCAATTCAGCCGTCATCATGGCCGAAGCCCCCCAAAGCACGCCATCATGCATGGGCCATCCTGGAACCGAAGCTTTGCCCCCATGAATGGGAACGATGTGGGTGGGCCAGGTTTGGCCTCGCGCAGGCAACGCACTCAAAGGCACTGCCACCACTTCCTCCACTTCGTCATGTTCCAACACGAAGGTGGGTGGGCCATTGACAACCGCCACAAGGGGCTCCACATAAAAGTGACTCGGCGGGATGTACAAAGGTGAGAGCGCCCCAACGATGTCGTGGTCTGTCAACTGGACTCCAATCTCCTCCATGCATTCACGACGTGCCGTGCGCTCCAAATCTCCATCGTCTGCAGCTTCTTCTGCGCCCCCAGGAAAAGCCCATTGGCCACTGTGCGCCGTCCCATCTTGGGTCCTGCGCATGAACGCAACCACCCAAGCCCGATCTGAATCCCACCACATCATGCAGACCACCCCTGCCCTTCTGGCCGATTGGATGCGTTCAGGCAGGTCTTGAGGGCGACCTGGTGGGCAGGCGAGCTGTTGCGCTTCCCAACCGGGCCTAACCTCGGGTTGGAGTGTTTGACGCAATTTGGCCTTGAACGCTTCGAGATTGGCGGGGTCCATCCCTGCAAAGGAAGTCCATGGGTCGTTACTTTGTGCCATGAAGGTCCAAGTGCTCGATGCCGATCTGAATTTTCCCCCTGTGAATGTCGCAGGAGAGCATGGATTGTTGGCGGTCGGAGGTGATCTCTCGAGTGCCCGGTTGCTCGCCGCCTATGAGCACGGAGCCTTTCCCTGGTTCATGGAAGAAGACCCCATCCTGTGGTGGGCGCCCCCTGAACGGGCCGTTTTGCCGGTGTTGGAGCTCAAAGTGTCCAAAAGCATGCGCAACGAACTCAACCGGAAGCGTTACCGCATCACCTTGGACAGGGCCTTTGAAGAGGTGGTTCGCGGATGTCAGCGCGCGCCTCGCGACGGTGAAGGCACGTGGATCACGGACGACATTGTCCAAGCCTACGTCAAACTCCACGACCTCGGGTTGGCCCACTCTGTGGAAGCTTGGGACGGGGACAACTTGGTGGGAGGACTCTACGGCGTGTCGCTCGGCCGCATGTTCTTCGGCGAAAGCATGTTCTCGACAGCGACCAACGCGTCGAAAGTGGCCTTTGTGCACCTCGTGCGATGGTTGGGCCTCAAAGGGTTTGGTCCCGTGGATTGCCAAATCATGAACCCCCACCTCGCCTCCCTGGGCGCCACGTTGTGGCCCCGTGAGGATTTCCAGACCCAGCTCACCCACTTCCTCCATGCGGGTCCAACGTTGAAGGGGCCCTGGACTGCCTTTGAATTTGAACTCCATGGGTGATCCGCACAGGCCTGCCCCGAACCCTGGACAACGGCGCCCTGGATGGAAGGTCAAACTCTGCCGTGGTGCGGTGAAACTGCTTGGGTGGCAATTGCGCGGTCAACTCCCCCCTCAATTCTGGAGAACGACCTTGGTCATGTGGGCGCCCAAGACCTGGCAAGGACGCGCCCTTGCAGCCATGATGCCGGTCAAGGTGCGTTGGATCCAGTCGCCAATGTCAGATGTGGAGGTCCGTGGTCAAGAAAGTCTCCTTCATTTTGAACAAGGCATGACCAACGCCACAGTGACGCAGGCCACGGAAGAAGAGTTGCGCGCCATTGTGCATGCGGCGCAGAAGGCCAAGAGCCGAATCACCTTGTGTGCTTGGGAAGAACGTCGAAAGTTTGTCCACGTCCACGCGCCTTTCAAGACTTCTCCCTTCCCAGACAGGGACGTGCATTACATGCACCGGTACTTCGCCTACTTCGCGAAAACCACTGGCGCTCAGCATACTGCCTGGGATATCAACATGTTGTGAACATTTTCAGGAAAGCCGTGGACAATTCGTTCATAACGGACTTCAATGTATTCAAGCCTTTCCGAAGGAAAAGTCCTTTCTTGCTGTGCAAATCTTTCATTCATCAAAGCCTGCATCATGAATAACTTGGACAAGTACGATCACATGATTCTCGACATCATTCACCAACACAAAATCGAGAACCAGTGTCACATCCGCCTTGCTGTTCTTGAGCGCAACTTCTGGAAGCGCATTGAGGAGGATACAGATCTCCACGTCGGGAAAGCCCGCATTGGAGAACGCATCACCAACTTGTACCTCGATGGTTTGATTCAGAACAAGGATGGCTATGCCCTGACCAAGAAAGGCCGCGAACAGCTTGCTTTTGCACCTTGGAAAGAAGAGGCGGCCACCGAAGCTCAGTGACCCCGTCACGCTGAACATGGCGAAAGAAAAAAGGCGACCCGCAGAAGGTCGCCTTTTTTCTTGCCCTGACCTTCCGTCAGCGCCAAGACATCATCAAGACTCCTCAAGAATTTCCAGTCCAGGAAATTTTTCTTTCCAGTAGGCCAACTTGCTGGAGTCGCGAACGGTGATGACGGTACGGCGATCCAAGCGAACCTTGATGTTGGGTTGGAGTTCCTTCGCTGCTTTTTTTCTACGTGCCATGAGTGTGAGGTCTCTCGGGATTCCTTTCTGTCAAAAGAACACATTCAGGCTCGAGAAAGTTGCCTGATGTGCATAAAGTGCATGAAGTCGTTAAGGAAACTTGGCGATGTCCGCCCCATCAAGACGACATCGAAGGCACCAAACGTCCAGCATACCATGCGATGTACAGGTAGCACACCATGGGCAAGACGAAAGCCACCCCAAATCCAGCGCTGTCGACAACGGCCCCCATGGCAGGAGGAATGAACGCCCCGCCCACAATGGCCGTACACAACACCCCCGACCCCTGTGGTTTGCCCTCTCCGAGGTCTTCAATGGCCAAGGTGAAAATCGTCGGAAACATGATGCTGTTGAAGAACCCGACAGCAAGCACCAGCAACAAGGCGGCAACGCCTTGACTCAACATGGACAACCCGATCAAACCCACAGCCATGAGTGCGGCGCCGGCGAGCAATTTGAAGGGACGAATGCGTTGCATCAACGCAGAACCCGCAAAACGCCCAAGCATCGCCCCACCCCAGTAAAACGTGAGCAAGGCTCCGAGGATGCCCTTCGCGTCCAATCCGGACACATCCATGCCCTTGATGAAAGCGGCAATCCCTGCCATGCCACCCAACAAGCCGCTGGTTTTGACTTCTTCGACGATGTCCAGGCTCAATCCGTAATTGACCATGTACGAACCGAGCGCCACTTCTGCCCCGACGTACACGAAAATGCCGAGCGCCCCAAACAACAACTTTCGGTTTTGCAGGACCTGTCCATAGGTCGTGGTGGTTTGGCTGTCCCCTCCCAAAATTTTGGGCAAGGTGATGGCCCCGACCACACCTGCCAACGCGAAGAAAGCCAGCGCCAACATCACGAAGGGCACTTGAACTGCAGAAGCCTCGTTGGCGTAATAGGACAAGCGGTCGGCATCACTAAGGGCGCGAATGGCATCGCTGGAGAGGATTTGGTCTCCCAACAGAAAGCTTGCCGCAACCACGGGCGCAAGAGTGGTCCCAAAGGAGTTGAAGGCCTGCGCCAAATTCAACCTGGCAGAAGCAGATTCTTCTGGCCCCAGCACACTGATATAAGGGTTGGCCGCCACTTGCAGGATGGTGATGCCACCCGCCACCACAAACAGGGCGAGCAAAAACAGCGGATACATCCGCGTTGCCGCGGCGGGATAAAACAAGAGACATCCCAAACCCGCCGTCGCAAGTCCCACCAAAATGCCGCGTTGGTAACCAATGCGTGCAATCAAGTTGCCCCCCGGAATGGACAACAATCCGTAGGCCGCAAACCATGCAAACTGAACGAGTCCTGCCTGCAAAAAGGTCAGTTCGAACACCTCCTTCAATCGAGGAATGAGGGCATCCACGAGGACCGTGATGAAGCCCCACATGAAAAACAGGGATGTCACAGCGACGAACGCGCCGCGTAAGGAGCGGCCAGTTTGAGAAGAAGTCATGGGTGTATGTTTATTTAGCGCATTAAGTGGACGAACCCACGGAATTCTTGGGCATCCGTATCGAAACCTGAGGCCTTGATGATCCAATGGTACACGCCGTTGGGCGCGAAGTGGGTTCCGCCGTTGACGTCGCCAATCCACGCCTCGTCCAAGTCGGTGCTGTTGTACACCAGCTCACCCCAGCGATTGTAGATCCAAATCTCGAAGAGCCGAATCTGACGTCCTGTGATTTTCAGGGCGTCGTTGACTCCATCGTTGTCCGGCGTGAACGCCGTGGGGATGTAGAACAGCACATCCCCGTACACATCGACCATGGCCACGTCGGTGCAGCCAATGTCGGTGGTCACGTCCACCTGCGCTTGGTACGTGGACAAGCCATCGTACACGTGCAAGGGGGCACGCTCGTAGGCGTATTGACCGTCGCCAAAGTCCCACTGGTAGAAGTACGCACCTTCATAAGGCTCCGCGGGGTCGACCAGGACGTCGAACGCATAGGAATCGTCGCCCAAACTTTCCCGCAGGATGGTGGCCTTGACCGTTTGGACGTCCACCTGCGTGGAGGCGAATTCAGAGTAATTGCAATTGTCCACCACGACCACCTCGTACTCGGTGCTGACTTCGGGGTCTACCAGATGCAACAATTCTTCGTCGTTGAAGTCGTCCCACTGCACTTGGAACGGGGGCTGTCCTCCAACGATGTCCAATTCCATGTACGTCGAAGCACCGTTGCAGAGCAGCGTGTCGTTGGGCATGGTCAATTCGAGTTGGTCGTACGGCACCTCAAACAACCCCTGCAAGTACAATTCTCGCTCACATCCGTCTTCCAAGTACACTTCCATCAAGGACGAATTCAGCGCCCCATAAGTCACGCATTGCCCATCGCCAAAGTCCACTCCATTGATGGACCAGTTGTACGACACTGGCGGATAGGCATACGCCGGGTCTTGAATGAGATCGATGCAGACTTCCGCAGTCTCATCGCAAGGAACCGTCACCACATCTGGCATCGTCGCCTCAAAAGGGGGTGCGTCGTAGATGATGATGGTGATTTCACTTTCAATGGTGCCACTCACCACCTTCAAATTCAAGGTTTCTGTCCCCTCATCAATGTTGTCTTGAGGCACTTCGAACGTCAGTGAAATGCCATATTCCCCCACGGGCACTGCCGCAGACGATGGCAAGCCAATCAGGTCTTCATTCAAGGTCGCTTCCGATCCAGGAGCCGCGATCAAATCGAAAGGAAAAGGAAACAACGACGATACCGCGCATGGACGGCTGATGGTGATGGTCGAGGGTCCGCAATCTTCCCAAGCACAATAGATCACCTCGTCGTCGGTGGGGTCGGGATCGCAATCGGGAGAGGCTTGGGACTCGTAGGTGGTGGGAATGGGAGATCCAAAGCTTCCCTCCTCCAAAATCACCACGGAGTCCAAAATGGTGTCGGTTCCATCCCCGATGGCCAACTTGATGTGATAGGTTTCCCCACAAATCACCGGATAAACCGCCGTCAACATGGTGGTGTACCCGTTCATGCAAATCTCTGGAGCCTCGTTGAGGATGTAATACTCTGCATTCAATGCGCCGTTCACCGAACTGATGGTGATGGGGAGCTCTGGATCCGAATCGGGAACGCTCGCAATGTTCACCGCTTGCCCGGGAAACGCACCGGGAGCATTGTACGGGCCATTGATGCCTGCACCCGACAAAAAGAAGGCGAAAATGTCGTTGTACTGGCTGTTCTCCCACGCCTCATATTCACTGGACCCAAACACGTAATTGAACGAAACGAAGTCTCCCGCGGGATCAAAATCGAATTCGAGAACACAGAGGTCGTTGACACTGGCGACAGTGAATGCTTGCCCAATCAAGGGTGGAACGCTGTTGGCAATCTCAAGGAGGTCTGAATCAGTGGGGTTGCCACCTTGACAGCCTCCACATCCGACCCCCGCGCAGAAAGCGTCGGCTGCATTGCCCGAACTCAAAACGAGCCCTCCCTCAATGGGAAACCCCACGTCGCCCCCCCCTGTCAGGTACCCGATTTGTTCCGTAGAGCCAATGAATGAAATGTTTGTGGCTGTGACCCCCTCCCCGAGCAACACCTCGTTCACATAGTCTTCGATGGACAGGGTCTGGTCCACTGTCTGGGCGAACACGGAGAGTGTCAGCAGACCGAGCAAACACGTCGACGTGAGCCGGAACATGGCAGGTCTACGAGGTGCGATGGAATAATGAAACATTGCGGAACACGAAGGTGCCCCGAATATAGCCCTTCCTTACGAGGGAAAGGAATGGAGCCTCAGTTGAAGTCTGATAGGGAAACCGAGAGCTTCTTCCGAGCGTGGAAAATTCTCGATTTCACAGTACCCATGGGAATGTTCATCTCTTCGGCGATTTCGTCATAATGGTACCCGTCCAGGAACATGGTGAATGGCTTTCGGAAATCGGGCTTCAGATCGTCAATCGCCTCGAGGATGTCTGCCTGGTTGATCACTGTCGTGACTGTGTCCACGCGGTAATCTTGGCTGGCGTTGATAAAGTACTGGTTCTCCGTGCTGTCGAGCACGGTATTCTGGAACTTCTTTCTTTTATAGTTGTTGATAAAGATGTTCCGCATGATCGTGTAGAGCCACCCTTTCATGTTGGTGCCTTCCTTGAAGTTGTTCTTGTACCTCAGGGCCTTCACCATGGTATCTTGCACCAAGTCGTCTGCATCCGCGCCATTGCGCGTGAAACCCAAAGCAAATCCCCGGAGGAAGTCGGACTGACTGACGAGAAGCTGGTTGAATTCGAGTGTGCTCATGATCGATTTGTTTAACGATTCAAGTCAAAGATTCAACAAAACTTCGTTGAAGCCAAGCTTTTTGTTCAACAATTTTTCCAAAATGTTCAACAAAAGCGTCCTGAACGCTGATTTCGAACAGGTTACGACCAGAAATTTCCGACAGCAAGGAATGTGCGCGGGTTGTTCAAAACAACCGCTGGACCAAATCTCCTCCTGTAACGTCCACCGTGACGCCGGGCACAGGGTCGGCCTCGCTGAAGACACTGCCGGCGAGGTGGAAGGTCACTTCACTGCCGGCAAACGTGCGCCCAATCCGGTCCACGTAGGCCTGTGCTTGGTACTCCGCAGGTGAGGTGGTGCAGTAGGTCACAAAGGCCACTTGAGGGAATTGGGCCGCCACCCCAGGCAAGTCGTCGAATGGCACACTTTGGCCCAAGAGGACCGATTTCCGACCGTGCTCGCGACACAACTGATGCACGAAGAGCAAAGAGATGTCGTGGATTTCACGTTCTGGGAGGTAGAGCACCAACACGGTGTCGTCCTCATTGACCTCGGGGATGTTGGCTCCGTGGATTTGGGCATACAACATCTGCCGAAGAAGGTTGCTCATGAAATGCTCGTTCGCTGGGCAAATGGCGTTGGTCAACCACAACACGCCCACTTCGGCGAGGAAGGGCAAGCACACGCTCACCACCGTCGCTCCAAAACCAAGGCGTTCGATGCAATCGTCGATGGTGTCGCGAAACAACTGCTCGTCGTACGACATCATGGAAACCTTGAGCTTTTGTTGAGCCACGAGTTCACTCCCGGCCTCATCCGCCCCTGACGCGTCCGTAATGACCTGCGCGAGCTGGGCGTCGCTCATGGCGGCCACCTTGGAAATCTTCATGCCGCGCTCGAGCAACAAGCTTACGTTGAGCAGGCGCTTCAAGTCGTCCCCCGAATAGGTGCGAATGTTTGTTTCCGAACGCGCAGGGCTCAGCAACTGATAACGCTGCTCCCACGCACGAATGGTGTGTGCCTTGACTCCTGAGAGGTTTTCAAGGTCCTTGATGGAGAACTCTTGTTTCACGCCGCTGTCTTGAAGATTGTGAGGTGTTCCATACCAATCAACACCCGAACGGTCGTTCAGGTTCACATCATAGTTTTGTGACATGGTTGATTCCTTCATGTTGGAAGTTCCTTCCTCTCCTGACCTCTATCCTTTGAACGTGCTTCGCGAAGAGCACACCCTGCATTTTGGTGTGAGGTCCATTGCAAATCAATGGCAGGAATGCTTGCAAGCCAAACCCCACACCCTTGTTCATCCCCGCCTGCTTCCCTCCCCCGGCAATGTGGCGGTGGTGTTGGGACTTGCAGAAGGCCAACACTGGACGCACCAAGGCGAGCGGGTGGCCCAATGTGGAGAGGGTTCATCGGACCTCGAAGGTGGGCCAAATCCCGACATGTTGAAGGAGGCGCCTGACCTGTTTGAGCGTGCGGAGGAAGGGCTTCAAGGCGACCTGGTCCGCCTCAAGTTGGCATGGCGTCTGCGCACCTTGGAGGAGGAAGAGCGCGAAGCTTGGGCACGGGTTGGCGTCATTGTGCATGGCCCCATGGAGCGCATCCACCTCGCGCCTGGTGCGGTGTTGCGCGATGCCACGCTCAACACTGAAGGCGGAGACATCGTCATTGGGCCCGACGCCGAAGTCATGGAAGGGTGTCGCATTCGCGCCCCCTTTGCCTTGGGTGAGGGCAGCACGCTTCGCATGGGGACGTTGATCTATGGACCGACCACCGTCGGCAGCCATTGCAAAGTCGGCGGCGAATTGAGCAACGTGGTCATCCACGATTTCAGCAACAAAGCGCACAGCGGATTCCTGGGCAACTCGGTCTTGGGGTCTTGGTGCAACCTGGGTGCCGAAACCACTTGCAGCAACTTGAAGAACACGTACGGGGAGATTGCAGAGTGGTCCGAATCAGTGGGCGCGCTGCAAGGCCGTGGCCGGACGTTCTGTGGATTGCTCATGGGCGACCACAGCAAATCTGCGATCCATACAGCATTCAACACGGCCACCGTGATCGGCGCCATGTGCAATGTATTCGGTGCAAGCATGCCTCCCAAGCACCTCCCCTCGTTCTCGTGGGGCACGGAAGGCGACGTGCACGACGTGGAACGTGGTCTGGCCACGGCACGAAAGGTCATGGCCAGACGCGATGTTGTAATGACTCCGGAAGAGGAGTCGCGGATTCGGACAGCCTTCGCCGAGCGCGTCGGCGCGGAGTGAACCTGACAACCTGTCGCACGCCCTGACGATATGGGATGACTTGGACAAGGAATTGGACAGGTTGGCGTTTGATTTTGGCAGGCCGCGCGTTCGTGGTGCTTTGGCACGCGCTTTGACCTGTGACGAGACAAATGAAGAAGGCCATGCGTTTGAGCGACATCCAAGACCAAGATTTCATCCCCATTCTCACGGAAGAGGATGAACACGCCATGCAAGAAAAGGAAGTGCCCGAGTTGCTGCCTTTGCTGTCCTTGCGCAACACCGTGCTCTTTCCGGGCGTGGTCATCCCCATCAGTGTGGGCCGCGACCGAAGCGTTCGCTTGATTCGAGAGGCCAACAAATCCGAGTCCCTGATTGGGGTTGTGAGCCAAAAAGAAGACGACACAGAAGTTCCCGGACCCGACGACCTCAACAAGGTCGGCACCGTGGCCCGCATCTTAAAAATGCTAAAGATGCCCGACGGCACCAACACC
>PKDW01000173.1 GCA_002863145.1 Flavobacteriales bacterium | reverse complement strand
GGTGATGAGGGGGGAGGAGAGATTTAATTTTACGTAGTTAGGGTCATACATTACCGTAATATCTTTTCTATTCAAGAGCTTCTCAGTTAGAGTGTTCAAGTCACTCAGTGCCTAGACTAGTAGGGCGCTGACCGATGGCAAGGTTTCTCAAAGAAGAAGCAGCGTGCCGATGGGCTGGGCCCAAGCGGGAACGTGGGTACTCGACGGGTGGCCGGACCAGAGATCGGGCTATTTCGCAGGAAGAACGGAGATCTACGCGGACGGCGACCGCCTCAAAATCACCGAGTGGCCGGACCACACCGAAGACGACACCCAAACCCTCGAGACCTACTTTCTCGGACAAACTGTCGTCAAAGTGTTTCCGTGGAACGGCAGCCGCGTGGGCTTGGTGTTTGAGGCGACTGAACCGCTTCCCCGCGCCGAACGCAGCTCTGAAGGCAAGCTCATGTTGCCACCCCCCTTTCCCCCGCTGCCTTCGCAAGAGGGCGAGATTCCCTGCGGGGAAGGGTGCTTCTACCACGTCCGAAATGTGTCCTTCCAGCCCATCGATGACGTCTTGTTCGCCCCGGGCGGCGTCTTGGAAGACACCTTCCAACCGGCAGACGACATTCCCTTGATGTCCAAGGACGAATTCATGGCGCGTCATCGGATCGCGCCACCGGTGCTCACCCCATTTGGGGTGTTGGACGAGCACTGACTTGCACCCCCTTTAGACCCCTTGATGCGCGCCTCAACGACACTGAGGGCCTTGGTGTGAACCGACTTCACGAATGTTTGTTCCATGGTAAGTTCTGCCATGGGTACCCCAACCACAATCACCGTTCAACGCGTGGAGCGCTTGAGTCCGAAGGCCGTGCGTGTCACGCTCGACCCTGGCCCAAACGCCCATTTGTGGCCGCACACCCCGGGTGGATACTTGACCTTCTGTCTCCCCTGCGGAGACCCCGTCCTGCACCGGTCCTACAGCCTGGTGCAAGGCCCTCAAGACCGCCTGCCTCAGGTGGTTGTCAAGGAAACGGGCTCGTCCTTTGGCAGCGCCTTCATCAACCGAGAGTTCATTGAAGGAATGCAACTGATGGCCTATCCGCCTCAGGGTCGCTTGTTCCCCCAAGACTGGAACGACACGGCCCATCACTTCGTCATGTTTGCTGCAGGGACCGGAATCACTCCCTTGTACAGTGTGCTCCAGCACGTGATGGAAAGCAAACATGATCACGAGGTCAGCCTCTTCTACGGCAACTCCTCCCTGACCGACATCCTGCTTCGTGAGGAATTGGAAGAATGGGCGTGCCATCCACGAGTCACAGTACGACACATCCTAAGTGACGGCAGCTTGGATGACGAGTTGTACAACGGACGCATCACCGCGAGCAAAGCGATGCTGCTGTGCGACGCTGTGGACACGGCGCTGCCCAAGAAGGTCTTGCTGTCCGGCCCCGCCAAAATGAAGGAACATGTCCTTCGAGGACTCGACTTGGCTGGATTCCCCACGCAAGACATCCGCTACGAGGACTTCCACCATCCACCGCATTTGGACGCGCCCTGGCTCCCTGAATGCGAGGTGTCTGCCAAGCATGCGGGCAAGTCCATTCGCTTCACCTACCACCCCAATCAAGAGTCGTTGATGGAAGCCATTTCCAAGCGTGGACTCGACGCCCCGCAGGCATGCCGGGGCGGCGTATGTGGCTCATGCATAGCTTCAATCAATGAAGGTGAAGTTTCTGTTGATCAGGATTTTGCGCTAACACAAGAGGAGAAAGACAAAGGTTGGGTGCTTTGTTGTCAAGCCACCCCCAAGACGAGCAAGCTCAGCCTGACCTTCAAGGAAGGCCGATGAACCTGTGGGTCTGCAAGGAGAGCCTCCATTGCGGGGCTTCCTGAATGCGGTTTAACACCCGCTCTATCACCTCTTCACGCCGGTCCCATTCCGGTTGCAGGAACATGGCCGTTCCCGTTTGAATCTTGGCTGCGTGTTCCTCGGCCCATTCCAAGTCGTGGCTGTTCACCACCACCACCTTCAGTTCGTTGGCTTGGCTGTACCATGCCTCTTGGCAGGCCTTGAATTTTTTGGGGCTCAGGGTCACCCAATCCCATTGGCCACTGACCGCGCCAGTGCCACTCGTTTCCAAATGGGTGGCCAAACCCTCGGCCTTCAGCGCCTCTGTCAGCGGGCCCAAATCGTGCATGGTGGGCTCACCTCCCGTCACGACGACCCGCGGCAAGCCTGAGGCCACCGCCTCTTGAACCAACGTCGCGACGTCCACGCGCGGATGGGCCTCCAAAGGCCAGCTCTCCTTGACGTCGCACCATGAACAGCCCACGTCGCAGCCTCCGAGCCGGATGAACCATGCAGCATGCCCCGTCCACGCCCCTTCCCCCTGAAGGGTCGGGAATCGTTCCATGACGGGATACGTGAATGGGGCAGTCATCCGGTCAGTCGAGAAGGGTGGCGTCCAAATCAAACGACGACGCGCCCGTGATCTTGGCCGTCACAAAGTCGCCCACACGCAGGTGGCCGTCGTGCGCAATGCGCACCTCGTTGTCCACGTCAGGGCTGTCGTACTGCGTGCGCCCCACCCACAATCCATCTTCATGGCGGTCGATCAACACGCGCTCCACGCTGCCGATGCGGGCCACATTGAGCTCCTCGCTGATGCCCGCCTGAATGTCCATGATTTTCTCCACCCGCGCGCGCTTCACCTCTTCAGGAACGTCGTCGTTCATGGTGAACGCGTGGGTGTTTTCTTCATGACTGTAGGTGAAACAGCCCAAACGGTCAAACCGCATGCGCTCCACCCAACCCTGCAGGTGCTCGAAGTGCGCCTCAGTTTCACCGGGGAACCCGCAAATGAGCGTGGTGCGAATGGCGATGTCTGGCACGCGCTGCCGTATGGCGTCGATGAGGGCATCCGTTTTGGCCTCGGTGATGCCACGGCGCATGGCCTTCAGCATCTCGTCGGTGCCGTGCTGCAGAGGCATGTCGAGGTAATTGCACACGTTGCTGCGCTCGGCCATCACGTCAAGCACATCCATCGGGAAGCCACTGGGGAAAGCGTAATGCAAACGAATCCACTCCATGCCCTCCACATCGCTCAGACGGCGCACCAACTCGGCCAGCTTGCGCTCGCGGTAGAGGTCGAGGCCGTAATACGTCAAATCCTGGGCGATGAGAATGATTTCCGACACGCCTTGCTTGGCGAGCCCCTTGGCCTGGGCCACGAGGTCCTCCATGGGGGTCGAGCGGTGCTTGCCGCGCATCAGCGGAATCGCACAGAACGCACAAGGACGGTCACATCCTTCCGCAATCTTGAGGTAGGCATAGTGGGCGGGTGTCGTGAGCAAGCGCTCGCCGACGAGCTCCTTCTTGTAGTCCGCACGAAGGGTCTTGAGCAAACGCGGCAAGTCTCGGGTGCCGAACCAGTCGTCCACCTCCGGAATGCCGTCTGCGAGCTCCTCCTTGTAACGCTCCGAGAGACATCCCGTGACGTACACACGCTCGAGCTGGCCCTCGGCCTTGGCCTGGGCGAACCGGAAAATGGTGTCGATGCTCTCCTGCTTGGCCGCTTCGATGAAGCCGCAGGTGTTGACGATGACGATGCCGCTGTCGTCTTGTTTGGCCTCGTGCTCCACCTCAAAGTCGTTGGCGCGCAGCTGCGCCATCATGACTTCGCTGTCGAAGATGTTCTTGGCGCACCCAAGGGTGACCACATTGACTTTGCGGGGCTTGTAGGATCGTGCTCTCATGCGTCAAGGGATTCGGGAAGCAAGCTGTCGACAAATTCCATGGGATGGAACTCCTGCAGGTCCTCCATCTTCTCTCCCACGCCCACAAAACGTACGGGGACCTTGAGCTGGTCTGAAATGGCCAGCACCACACCGCCTTTGGCCGTGCCGTCGAGCTTGGTGAGAACGAGGCCGGTCACGTCGGTGACTTCGGTGAAGCGCTTGGCTTGCTCGAGGGCGTTTTGGCCCGTGGATCCGTCCAACACCAGCCACACCTCGTGCGGTGCATCGGGCACCACCTTGGACATGACGCGCTTGATCTTGCCAAGCTCGTTCATCAAATTCACTTTGTTGTGCAAGCGGCCCGCCGTATCGACGATGACCAAATCTGCATCGCGCCCCACCGCAGCCTGCAGCGTGTCAAACGCCACCGCCGCAGGATCGGCGCCCATGCCTTGGGACACGACTTCCACCCCCACGCGCTCGCCCCAGACCTTCAATTGGTCCACGGCCGCGGCGCGGAAGGTGTCGGCAGCCCCCAGCATCACCGTCAATCCTTGGGATTTGTACCGGTTGGCGAGCTTGGCAATCGACGTGGTCTTCCCCACGCCATTGACGCCCACAATCAAGATGACGTGCGGGCCGTTGCCCTGCGGAATCTCGTAGGCCGAGGAGTCCGTGAGGGCGCTGCCCTCGTCCCGGGTGATCAACCCAAGCACCTCCTCGCGCAACATGGTCATGAGCTCCTGCTGGTCGACGTAGGCCTCCCAGGTCGCACGGCTGCGCAACCGATCCAACACCGCTTCGGTGGTGTCCACCCCCACATCTGACAAGATCAATGCCTCCTCAAGGTCGTCCATCAAGTCCTCGTCAATTCGACGACGTCCCGTGAACACCTTCGACATGCGCTCCATGACCGACTGCTTGGACTTGGCCAAGCCTTGGTCGAGCGATTCTTTCTTCTCTTGGCCAAAAAGCCGCTTGAAAAATCCCATCAGGCGCTGGATTTGAGGTTGGTTTGACGAAAAAATGGGCCGGATTCACGAAGAAACCAGCCCATCCGTAATGCGTATGGAGGTGTGTCTGCGAATCAGCTCTTGGCGAACCAAGCCTTCACGTTGTCGTTGTGCACCACCTCTTCTTTGAACGTGTACGCGCCGGTCTTAGGGCTGCGCACCATCTTGATCACTTTCGTGTGCTGACGTCCTCCTCCGGTCTGCAACGATGCCACTGTCTTCTTAGCCATGATTTCTAATTCTCAGAAGTTTAGGTCAAATTACTTAATCTCCTTGTGCATCGTATAACGGCGAAGCACAGGGTTGAACTTTTTGATCTCCATGCGGTCTGGAGTGTTCTTGCGGTTCTTCGTAGTGACGTAGCGAGACGTGCCTGGCATGCCTGAGTCTTTGTGCTCAGTGCATTCCAAAATCACTTGTATGCGGTTGCCTTTCTTCGCCATGGTATCAAGATTGGGAGGGCAAAGATAGCGAATTCCGTGGTTCAGCGCAACGCCCTTTTTCACACCTCTGAGTGAAGAAGCATTTGAGGGCCACAATTCCTGCGTTTGGCGGGCGTTTAGATTCGTAGAATCCATGGCTAAGAACATCCTTCTCAAAGACCAAGAGGCGACCAAGAAAGGCAAAGTGACCAAATCCAAGCGCAAAAAAAGCGCACCCAAGCCCACGTCCCGCTTCAACTTCGCGTTTGTGACGCAGGCCCAAGAGACCTGGTCAGACGAGCGGACGCGCTCTGTGGCCGGCCTGTTCGCCCTCGGCCTGTCTTTGATTTTCACCCTCTCTGTGATCTCCTCCCTCTTCACGGGGGCCGTGGACATTCGCATCATTCAAAACGCGGGACTCACGGACGAACTCGAGGCCTATCACAACATTTTGGGAAGCCTCGGCGCCCACGTCGGATACTTCCTTGCGCGTCAGGGCTTGGGCATTGGCGCGTTGGGCGTGCCGTTCTTTCTTGGCTTGCTTGGCCTCCGCTGGTTGACCGACCGCGCCTTCTTGCCCCTCGACAAAACTTTTCGACTGACGGCCTTCCTTGCCATGTTCATCCCTTGGGCGTTGGCGTTCCTGACCCACACCACCGTAGACCCCACCCTGCCTGCCACCAGCGGCTTGAACGACCACATCACCGGCGCATCCGGCCTGTGGCTCCTCGGACAGTCGCTTCAGCTTCTCGGCACCACGGGCTCTGGATTGACCCTGATGCTGACGGTCAGCATCATGCTCGCCTACAACACCCCGGCCCTCTGGAAGCGCCTCGGACACCGCGCGGGGTCGTGGTTCCAGTCTTCGGAAGAAGCCATGATGGAGGAGGACGCAATGGACAAAGCTGCCATGCAACAAGCCGCATCCGCCGCGACAGCTTCAGCAGCCACAACCGCGGCATCTGCCCCGGCAGCCACCACAGAAGAGCGCATCCAAAATGTGCTTCTCGCTTCGGAAGAAGAGGAATCGGCACGCAAAGCCGAATTGGACGACGTGCCGTTCGAGGTGGCCACGCCTGAGCCTGAAGGTGCGTCTGAAACCGCACCTGCAGCGGCCACCGCGACTGAGCCTGAAACTCCGGCAGAGCCAGAGACCGCGGTGGAGGACGTGCCCCTTGAGGTGCAGCCGCCCCACGCCGAAGAAAAGGCAGCCGCCGAAGACGACGTGGAGTTTGAAGTGAAAGAGGTCCAAGAGGAAGAAACCCTGACCGAAGAGCAGCTTCAAGACTTGGTGGAGGAGTTTGGCGAGGAATACGACCCCACATTGGATTTGGGCCGGTTCCAATTGCCCAACGTGGACAAACTGGTGGATCACGGCGACGGCGCCAACCGCGTGACCGACGAAGAGCTCCAGCAAAACAAAGAGAACATCCTGCGCACGCTGGCCAACTTCAAAATTGAAGTCAGCAAGATCACCGCGGAGGTCGGCCCCACGGTCACCCTCTACGAAATCGTTCCCGCGCCCGGCATTCGCATCAGCAAGATCAAAAACCTCGAGGACGACATCGCCTTGAGCTTGGCCGCCCTCGGCATCCGCATCATCGCGCCGATTCCAGGAAAGGGGACAATTGGCATCGAGGTGCCCAACTCCAACCCCGACGTGGTGAGCATGCGCACGCTGATTGCCAGTGACAAGTTCCAGAACTCCGACGCGGCCCTGCCCATTGCCTTGGGCAAGACCATCAGCAACGAGACCTACGTCTTTGACATGGCCAAAATGCCTCACCTGCTCATGGCCGGTGCCACCGGACAGGGAAAGTCGGTCGGCTTGAACGCCATGCTCGTCAGCATGCTCTACCGCCGGCATCCGTCGCAGTTGAAGTTTGTCCTGGTGGACCCGAAGAAGGTGGAACTGACGCTGTACAACAAGATTGTCCGCCACTACCTCGCGCAGTTGCCCGACAGCGAGGACGCCATCATCACCGACACTTCGAAGGTGGTGAGCACGCTGAACAGCCTGTGCGTGGAGATGGACCACCGCTACGAACTCCTCAAGCACGCGCAGTGCCGCAATTTGAAGGAGTACAACGTCAAATTCAGCAAGCGCAAGATCATTCCAGGACTGGCAGACGGCCACCCTGACAACGGCAAGGACCTTCACCGCTTGGGACACCACTTCATGCCATACATCGTGCTGGTCGTCGACGAGTTTGCCGACTTGATCATGACGGCGGGCAAGGAAGTGGAGACGCCGATTGCGCGTTTGGCCCAACTCGCCCGTGCGATTGGCATTCACCTCATCATTGCCACGCAGCGTCCGTCGGTGAACATCATCACGGGAACCATCAAGGCGAACTTCCCCGCCCGCGTGGCCTTTCGCGTGACGTCCAAGATCGACTCGCGCACCATCCTCGACGCCGGCGGCGCCGACCAACTCATCGGTCGCGGTGACTTGTTGATGAGCACCGGCAACGACTTGATTCGTTTGCAGTGCGGATTTGTAGACACCCCTGAAGTGGAGGAGATTTGTGAATTCATCGGCGCTCAGCAGGGCTACCCCACTTCCTACGAATTGCCGCCTCCACCGGCGGAGGCGAGCGAGACCAGCGGGAGCATCGACGCGGACGACCGCGATCCCATTTTCGAAGACGCGGCCCGGGTGTTGGTCATGCACCAGCAAGGCTCCACCTCGTTGCTTCAGCGCAAACTCAAGCTGGGCTACAACCGCGCAGGCCGCCTGATCGACCAATTGGAGGCCGCGGGCATCATCGGCCCCTTCGAAGGAAGCAAGGCCCGCAAGGTGCTGGTGCCCGACGAAGCAAGTTTGGAACAGTTGTTGCAATCAAGCTCGGCAACAACCGAGTAAGTTTGCATCATGCGTCAGACCACGTCCTTCTTTTTGGCCCTCGCAGCCACCGTATTTTTCTCCTCTCCCACCCTCGCGCAGGATCCGGATGCGTTGCTCTCTCAACTGAGCGACAAAGCCCAAACCTACAAGGCCTACGAAATTGCCTACACGAGCACCCTGGTGGACCTCAAGAACGACTTCGAGCTCACCCAGGACGGCAACGTCCAAATCGAAGGCGACCGCTTCCACCTCAACTTGGGAGACTACATCATTTACTGCGATGGCGAAACGGTGTGGACGTTTGAGCCTGAGATGAACGAGTGCTACATCGACGACACCGAGACGATGAAGGAGGAAGGCATGGATCCCTCCAAGATTTTCACCATTTGGGAAGACGACTTCCGTCGCGAGTGGATGGGCCGTGCAGAGGTGGTTGGCCGCGACTGCGCCCACATCAACCTCTACGCAGGCACAGACAAGCCTTTCCACACCTTGCAGCTGTTTCTGGACGACAAGGCCCTTGAAGTGGTCCAAATCGTGATGAAGGGCCGCGAGGGCAGCGACGTGACCTACACGGTCAAGACCTTCTCCACGACCCTTGAAGTCATTCCAGGCATGTTCACCTTCCCCGTGGACAAGCACCCGGGCGTCGACTTCATCGACAACCGCATCTGATTTCACGCTGAACGAGGCGCAGCCGCCTACGGCTGCGAGGGCGTGCCTGCCCAATCAATGCCCTTCTTGAGCCATCCGAGCGTCTCCCGCTCCTTGGGGCCCGCGTCGTAATCGTAAGTCCACTTGACCTCAGGCGGCAAGCTCATCAAGATGCTTTCTGTCCGTCCGTTCGACACCAAGCCAAAGCGCGTGCCCCGGTCCCACACCAGATTGAATTCCACATAACGGCCGCGACGGTGCAACTGCCACTCGCGTTCCTGCGGCGTGAAGGTCTTTGCGACGTTCTCGTGAACAAGCGGCAGGTACGCAGGCAAGAAGGCGTTGCCCACCTCGAACACAAAGTCCTTGTGCGCCTGCCATTGGGACTCCGTCGCCCCCTCTCGGCCAAGGTGATCGAAAAAGATGCCCCCCACCCCGCGCGTTTCGCCGCGGTGAGGCACAAAGAAGTAATCGTCCGCCCAGTCTTTGAAGCGCGCGTAGTCTGCACACGCGTGGGCGTTGCAGGCTGCCTTCAACACGTGGTGGAATTGGGTGGCTTCCTCCGGGTTGACGTAGTGCGGTGTCATGTCGATGCCTCCACCAAACCAACTCGTGCCGTCGCTCAACGCGAAGTGGCGCACATTCATGTGGACGATGGGCACATGGGGATTGTTGGGATGCAGCACCAAGCTCACCCCCGCCGCCCAAAATCGATCGGCGTCCGTGTTCATTTGAGCCTTCAGCGCGGGAGAGGCCTCGCCTTCCACTTGGCTGAAGTTGACACCCCCGCGCTCCCAAACTTTTCCCGCCGTCAGCACGCGCGTGCGTCCGCCGCCGCCGCCTGGACGTTCCCAATCGTCTTCCACAAAGGTTGCGCCCCCATGCTGAGCTTCCACGGCTTCAATGCCGCCGACAATGCGGTCTTGCAGGGCTTGGAAGTCTGCCGTGAGCGCTTGAAGTTGTGCTGGATTCATGGGTGCTTGTTCGGCGCCAAGGCGTCCGGGTACTCCTCGGGGAACAAATGTTGGTATTTCTCGGGTACTGGAATCAACGTGTCTCCTTCAGTGTAGAACATCCGGGGCACGAAGGGCGGCACAGGCCCACACGAGTCCAACGGCATCCATTGGAGGTCTTCAAACCGCTTGAGCGACCACGACACGTTGGACCAAGCTGCACTGGCCTCCGACGCTTCCCACACCATGGGCTCGGCCCAAGGCTTCACTTGCAACCAAGGATGACGGCGCAATCCTGCGTCGAGCAGCGCGTCATGCGCGAGCACGGCATACTTCTGAGGCTCCGTGGCCATCCGCAGCCGGAAGTCCTCCAACGCATCCCAACGCATGGAATCCTGCCATTGGATTTGGTTGGTCAAGGGGAGCGTCAAGCGCCATTTCTCCATCAAATCCCCCTCCACAAAGGGCATTTCGGCCACCTCGGGGTGGGCGAACAGCACAAAGTCTGAGCTGTCGTTCATCTGCAGCTCCGTCTGCAACGCTGCCCACATGGACCGTGCACTGCGGCCCGCCACTGAAACCACCACATTTCGCTCATAGGGCGAGACATGGTCCGCAAGGCGCCCCACGGAACGTGCGTCCGCCTGAATGGTGTCGAGCAACGCATAGCGCAAGGAATCGTGCCGGGTCAGCCACTTCTCGCGCTGGACGGCATTGAATTCGGCTTCAAATGCCGCCTCGAGTGCGGCGTCTGAGGCCCCCGTGACCACCAGCATCACGTGGTCGGTGTCGTGACGCGTCGCCACGAGGTCTGCCAGCAGTTCCATTGCGGCCAACTCCGAGGCCACAGATTGGCGCACCGCCAGTCCGCGTTCCACATAGCGCTCGGGCTGTTCGGTCAACAGGATGTGTTCCCTTCCAAACCGGTCGATGCGCGGCACGGCCACCCCCACATTCTCACGCATCAACGGACCGACCACCAAGTCGCTTTTCGCAATGTCAAGGTTGTTGAATTGCATTCTTCCCAAGGAGTCCGGCACTTCATCAAGCACATGCAGACGCACAGGCAAGCCGGCTTCGGCCAACTCCCGCGATGCCGCTTCCAAGCCGTGCAAGGATTCAAGGGCGATCTCGCGAAGGCGGCCAGCCTTGCGTGGCAGAAAGCCCCCGGGCAAGGTGTCCACTTGAAGTCCAAAAGGAAGCAACACCAACACATCCAACGTGTCGATGAACACCGAGTCGGCTTGGGCATACACCCCGCCTTGGGCCACCGCCTGCGTGCGCCCCGGCACCATCCCCCAGCCCATGGCAAGCAACGCCACCCCTGTCAGGGCGCGTCGAAGCACAGGCGAGGTTGTGGTGGTCATTCCCATTCGATGGTCGCGGGAGGCTTGGAGCTAATGTCGTACACAACGCGGTTCACCCCGCGCACCTTGTTGATGATGTCGTTGCTGACCTTGGCCAAGAAATCACAAGGCAGGTGGCACCAATCGGCGGTCATGCCGTCTGTGCTGCTCACGGCACGCAAGGCCACGGCATTCTCGTATGTGCGCTCGTCGCCCATCACCCCTACACTTTGGACGGGGAGCAAAATCGCACCCGCCTGCCACACGTCGTCGTACAAGCCCGCGTCGCGCAGTCCCTGAATCCAAATGTGGTCCACTTCTTGGAGCACGCGCACCTTTTCAGCAGTGATGTCGCCCAAGATGCGGATGGCCAAACCAGGCCCTGGGAACGGGTGGCGGCCCAAGATGCGCGCTTTGATGTCCAAGGCACGCCCCACGCGACGCACCTCGTCTTTGAAGAGCAACCGCAAGGGCTCGACCACTTCGAGCTTCATGAAGTCGGGCAAACCGCCCACGTTGTGGTGGCTCTTGATGGTGGCAGAAGGTCCTCCTGTGGCACTCACCGACTCGATGACGTCGGGGTAAATGGTCCCCTGCCCCAACCACCGAGCGCCCTCCACTTGGTGCGACGCCTCGTCGAACACCTCGATGAACACGCGACCAATGGCCTTACGCTTGGTCTCGGGATCGGCCTCTCCAGCAAGCGCCGCGAGGAATTGATCTCCCGCGCGAACGCCTCGGACGTTGAGCCCCATGTCCTTGTAGTCTTCAAGGACCTGTTCGAATTCGTTCTTGCGGAGCAGGCCGTTGTCGACGAAGATGCAGTGCAAGCGATCGCCGATGGCCCGGTTCAAGAGTTCCGCCGCCACCGTCGAATCTACGCCGCCGCTCAGTCCGAGGATGACGCGGTCATCGCTGCCGATTTTGGCCTTCAAATCCGCCACAGTGGCTTCCACAAAATTGTCAGGGGTCCACGAGCCCTTGCAGCCGCAGATGCCCATCACAAAGTTTTTGAGCAAGATGGGACCTTCAGTGCTGTGCCAAACCTCCGGGTGGAACTGAATCCCCCACACGTCCTTGCCCGTGGCGCGAAAGCCTGCGTACTTGACGTCTGAGGTGCTGCAGAGCGTTTCAAAGCCCTCTCCGGTGTCGAGGATGGTGTCCCCATGGCTCATCCACACTTGGGAGCCTTGAGACATGCCTGCCAGCAAAGGATCGGCTTCGTTCAACGACGCGAGATTCGCACGACCGTACTCACGAGAGTCGCTGGCTTCCACCTTGCCGCCGTTGAGGGTGGCGAGGTATTGGGCGCCATAGCACACGCCGAGCAAGGGCACCTCGCCAACGATGGCACTCAGATCGGGCTGAGGCGCTTTTTCGTCCCGCACGCTGTGGGGGCTTCCGGACAAGACCACCCCGAGACATCCCTCGGGGACCCCTTGAAACGCATTCCAAGGAATGATTTCGGAGTAGACATTCAATTCCCGCACGCGTCGTGCGATGAGTTGGGTGTACTGCGACCCAAAATCCAGAATGAGGATGCTTTCTTGCATGGCCGCAAAGGTATTGTGTGCGCTTGCCCTTCTGCCCTGTCCTCACGTGCTACTTTTGCACGCAAATCCCACATTCCGTGCTCTATCCTCACCTTGAAGGACGCCGCATCGTCCTCGCCAGCCAAAGCCCCCGCCGCCGTGAACTCATGGGCATGCTCGGTTTGGAGGTCGAATGCATCGCACGCGACGTGGATGAATCGTGGCCCCAAGAACTGGAAGGCGTGGGAGTGGCCGAATACGTGGCCCGGAAAAAAGCCACCGCGTACTTGGATGTGTTGCGGTCCGGCGACATCCTGATCACGGGAGACACGGTGGTGGTCCTGCATGGGAAGGTCTTGGAAAAACCCACCGACGAAGCCCATGCCTGTGCGATGCTGCGCGCCCTGAGTGGCCAAACCCACACCGTCGCTTCTGCCGTCGCTGTCACCACCTTAGAGCGCGGCACACAAAGCGCCTTGGACGTGTGTGATGTAGACGTGAATGTGCTGTCTGAGGCGTTCATCCAGGCCTATGTGGACTCCGGATCGCCCATGGACAAGGCAGGCGCTTATGGGGTCCAAGACGTCATGGGGTTGATTGGTGTCACCAGGCTGACGGGCTCTTTCTACACCGTCATGGGCATGCCCACGCATCGCTTGCACGCGCTGCTGGACGCGTTGAAATGAACGCTTGGGAGAGTGTTAACTCCCTGAAAACAAATTTCTTTTTGAGCCTGAAACGGGCATAAACACTCGGTTTTGAGGTGTGAAGCGCACCTGCCTTGCAAACAAAAGTGAAAATTCAGTGAACAAAGTGAACGCGGGGTGGTTGTAGGGGTGTTCACAGGACACATTTCTATGTTTACATCAAAACTTAAGTTATGATTTCTACCATTCTCTCGGCGGTTCAGGCCATGGCCTCGGACGACTACGTCGGCTTCACATTCTTCGTGGGCTGTATGGCCATGATGGCTGCGTCTGCGTTCTTCTTCCTTTCCATGGGCTCCGTGGAAGGCAAGTGGAAAACTTCTCTCCTCGTGAGCGGCTTGATCACTTTCATCGCTGCCGTTCACTACTTCTACATGCGCGACTATTGGGCAGTCGTGGGTGAGTCACCAACGTTCTTCCGTTACGTTGACTGGACCCTCACTGTGCCTCTGATGTGCGTGGAGTTCTATCTCATCTTGAAAGCCGCTGGCGCCAAGACTGGCCTCCTTTGGAAGTTGATCTGGGCTTCTGTGGTGATGCTCGTGGCAGGCTACCTCGGTGAGGCAGTCTACAACACGGGTTCAGGACCAGCCATCTGGGGTCTCTTCTCAGGTTTGGCTTACTTCTACATCGTGTACCTCATCATGGCAGGTGAAGCCAAGCAGTTGGCTCAGGCTTCTAGCCCCGCCGTGCAGAAGGCTCACGACATCCTTTGCAAGTTCGTGTTGATCGGTTGGGGCATCTACCCACTCGGTTACATGATCGGAACCGAAGGTTGGTACGACTTTGTCGACGGCATCCCTGTGGACATGGACGTCGTTTACAACATCGGTGACGCCATCAACAAAATCGGTTTCGGATTGGTGATTTACTCTCTCGCTGTTAGCGACAAGTAATCGCCTGTACCCTCTAACCTGAAATCGTGACCTGTGAAGGGCCGGAAGCATTTTGTTTCCGGCCCTTTCTTTCTCTCTGGACCACTTGACCAAATCTCGACTGCAACATTGACCGCCTTCGCTTCGTTTTAACCCTGTCGCCATGAATGCCGCCCTTCCCTACCTCAGCCACCGTTGGTTTGCCCCAAGTCTTGTGGTGCTTTGCGCCGTTTTGGGACCGTGGATGTCCACGGACTCATCCTTGACTTGGCTGCTTGCCGGCCTGCTCTTTGTGGCCCTGGGTTTGCCGCACGGCGCCGTAGACCACATCACGTACCACCATGCGCTGGGCCGCACCGAACGAAGCGCGCCCTGGCGGTTTGTGCTTCCCTACTTGTTGGGGCTGGCCGCTTTCAGCGCACTCTTTCTCGTGGCACCGACTGCAGCCACGTGGGCCTTCTTGGCCCTGGCGGCATGGCATTTTGGCCAAAGTCATGTCGAGGTACGGACCCATGAAGTCCTCGACCGGGTGCGAGGCTTCGCCCTCGGTGCGGTGCTGCTCGGCACCTTGCTCAACACCCAGCAGGTGTCCTCCATGGAAGTGCTTCGCGTCTGGCTGACCGAAGCCCAAGCCACGCATCTTTTGGTGACGCTCGAGGCGGGCACGGCGTGGATGAAGCTCATTTGGACGGTGGCCGCAGCGTTGGCTTGGAACCGCGCCCCAAATGCCAAACGCATGAGCATCCGCTTGCTGCGCGAGGCGGCATGGGTCGTGGCCATGTGGATGTTGGCGTCTTCCGCGGAGCTGCTTTGGGCGTTCACGGCGTACTTCTGCCTGGGACATGCCGCAGATTCCTGGCGCGCCGAATTCCTGCACCACCAAAATGTCACCAAGGCCTTCTGGACCTACTACACGCTCGCTGTCCCGTTCACCCTGACCGCACTGGCCGGCCTGGTCCTGATCGGGTGGGCCGCCTACAGCGGCTGGATTGACGTGCGTTGGGCGTGGGCCATCCTGCTCGCAGGGTCCGTGCCGCACATGATCCTGCTCGACCACTGGGCTCCGGCCCAACTGCGCGCCGTGCGCGCCTGACCTCAGGAAGCGGAACGGTAGGAGACCGTGACCCCGTCATCAAGCACTGCTCCTTCCGGCAACATGCGCCCGACTGGAGTGCTGGGCATGCCGTGCTTGGCCAACAAAGCCTGGACTTCCTGGGCGTGATCCGGAGCGACCGCCACGAGAAGGCCTCCTGAGGTTTGGGGATCGCACAACAGGTCTCGGAGGTAGCCCTCGGGGAGGTCGAGGTGCTCGCCATAGCTTGCGAAGTTTCGGCGAGCACCGCCGGGAACCATGCCCTGGGCGTGGTATTGGGGGACGCCATCGAAGGTTTGGACTTGGTCGCCGAAGACCTCCGCCTTCGTGTCACTGCCTTGGCACATCTCGAGCAAATGCCCCATGAGCCCAAACCCCGTCACGTCCGTCATCGCGTGCACGCCTGGCAGCGCCGAGAGCTCCGCCCCCACCGCATTGAGGGTCTGCATGCTGTTCACGGCCGCTGCAAGGTGAACGGGATCGACGTTGCCGCGCTTTTGGGTGGTTGTGATGATGCCCACACCGAGGGGCTTGGTGAGGAACAACACGTCGCCGGGTCGGGCTGCGGCGTTCTTTTGGAGTTGATTCAACGGCACGCGACCCGTCACCGCCAAGCCGAAGATGGGCTCAGGACAGTCGATGCTGTGCCCGCCAGCCAGCGGGATGCCCGCCTCCTCACAAATGCTGCGGCCGCCCTCCAAAACTTGGCCCGCGACTTCCTCGCTGAGCTTGTCAATGGGCCAGCCAAAAATGGCGATGGCCACGAGCGGCGTGCCCCCCATGGCGTAGATGTCGCTGATTGCGTTGGCAGCAGCAATGCGGCCAAACGTGTGCGGGTCGTCCACAATGGGCATGAAAAAATCCGTCGTGCTGATGATGCCGGTGCCGTCTCCAAGGTCCACGACCGCCGCGTCGTCTTTGGTGTCGTTGCCCACCAGCAAGGTTGGATGGGCCGGTCCCGCTTTCATGCCACTGAGCATGGTGTGGAGCACCGCGGGTGCAATTTTGCAACCGCAGCCCGCCCCATGTGAGTATTGCGTCAATTTGATGTCTGAGGAAGTTTCCAAGGGTTCCATTCGTTGTGGATGCGGCGACACAGGGTCGCCACAGCATCCGGGGTGAGTCCACGGGCATTCACCGCACGCATCAAATCGCGTTGGTTCAGTCCGTATCGATACGTTTTGTCGTAATACACAAGGGCGATGCGCGCCGCAGCGGCCAAATCGCCTTCTTTCACGTGCGCCACTGCCGCTTGCGCGTGCTGTCCGCCCAGTTTGTCGCGAATGCGTTCAAACGCCTCGATCAAGGCCTCGCTAGAAGCATCGCCATACATGGAAAGCAGGTGCGACACGCGGTCCTCCTCGGTTCGCTCCAACTCCAACACGGGCGCCTCGCGCAGCCGCTTGTGGAACATCTCTGGCACGTGAATGCGGCCGATTTGACGGCTTTCGTCCTCCACCCAAATCGGGCGCACCTTCGCTTCTTTGTCCATGGCCATCAGTTGCCAAGCCAAGAGGTTGGTGAACTGTTCCGTGCTGGGCTGCGCGTGGGCTTCGAGGTTTCCAAACGCCGACCCAAAGTGCTTGGCCAGCCCCTCCAAATCCAGGACTTGGGCCTCCTGCTGGTGCAAGGCGTGCAAGACTTCGGTTTTGGCGGAACCCGTCATGCCCCCCACCACGACGTACGGGCGAGGCGCCTCGAGCACGTCGATAAAATGGCTTCGGCATGCCTTGTACCCACCGTCACACAAGACGGTGGGGATGCCCGCAGTCCGGAGCAGCCAATCGACGCTTCCAGAGCGCATGCCCCCCCGCCAACAATAGAGCAAAAGGGGTTTGGGGCTCGCTTGCGCATCGAAAAGCTCGCGGGCTCGGTTGGCGAGGGCTTGGAGTTTGGGACCCACAATCCCCAATCCGGTTTCAATGGCTTCGGTTTGGCCCACCTGCTTGTAGGTCTTGCCCACCACAGCCCGTTCCTCGTCCAAGAACAAGGGGAAGGAAATGGCTCCAGGAAGATGGCCTTGGGCATGCTCGCTCGGGCTTCGCACGTCGAGGACCACGCTCTCCCGAGCTGCTGAGAGGAAAGTCTCTGCATCCATGCAATGTTCCGCGTGCGCCATGACACAAAGATGCCACAGGGCTGGGCGACGCGCACAAAAAAAACGCGCCCATCCCTGGGCGCGCTCCTCTGATTGAAAGAACCTGTTCTAAGAGTTCTTGTCTTGCTTTCATTCAGCGCCCTCGGCGTACACGGACATGTGCACTTCCGGCGCAGTGTTGGGTTCAGACGTTACGTTCACGCGCGTTTCCTGACTGGAAGCTGCGCCGTACGCATCGGTTACGGTCAATTCGAAGGTGTACTTGCCGGGGGTGGCACGGAACGAAGAACGTCCGGGCTCGTCTTCAGACAAGGCCACGTCTGGCCCCTCGGTTTGGACCCAAGAGAACGAGATGGGATCTGATTCGGCGTCATAAGACGCCATGCCATCGAGCACGATGTCCACTTCGGAGGTCGACGCATCGCGGTCGTGGGGCACTTCAAACTGAACGCGATTTGACGCGTCATGTGCCTCGGCAGCTTCCTCTGCCACCATCACCGCCGCAGCAGCGTCGCGTTCTGCTTGTGCCTCCATGCGCTCCATCTGTTGCGCTTTGAGGTAGCCCAACCCGGCAATGCTGAGCACGAGGGCTGCAGCTGTGATTTGCTTTTCCATGGGGTTTGGTTTGGGAGAACAACAAGGGTGAAAGTGAAGACGCGGTCACATTTGTTACGCAACCGCGCCTTCCACTACGTCACTTACTTCTTCGTGAGAATGTTCCAGAGGATCAAGAGGGCCACGAGACCCACAAATCCACCATTTCCGAGGGTGGTGATGAGCGAGGTCAAGTTGTCGACCACGGTCATGCCTGGGAACATTTCAGCTCCGAAGACCACTTCGGTCACCACAGCGAGTGCAGCGAAACCGATCAAGAGTTGGGTGAGGCTTGAAAAAAAGCCGCCCATGAATTTGAACACATTGTCCATGATGTAAGGGTTTTGAGGTTTGGACTGCTGCAAATCTGGCACGAAGAACAAACGTGTCTTGGGGACACCCCTTTATTCCATTCACATCTGAACGTGAACAACCCCCTCCCGCTCCCGCCGTTGCTGGTTTTCAGCGCATTAAGAATGGCGACCCTTGGCCGCCATTTTGCGCAAATCTTCACTCAAGCCACTCGAAATCAGTGCTTGAAATCCTCATTCTTTTCTCTCTTTCGCCCCTTGGATGGGCTTTCTGGCGCATCTCTCTGTCCTATGCAGCCAAGAAATCCGATCACAGTCACTTGCGAACTGCAAGTTTCAGAAGGCCAATCGATGTGAGTTTGAATGACCAGAACATGGCCCAAATCAGGCCGACACTGAAGTAAAATTGAAAAATCGTGTCCATGGTGAAGAATGTTGTGTGTTTGCGATGATGTTCGTTGAAATAGGAAACGGGACTTTCGCGCCTCCTATGGTTACATAATCACGTATATTTTTTACATATTCATCATGACCTGTTGTACGCCGTACCCTTCCGATATTTGAGGCATGTTGCGTTCACGACTCCTCTCCCTCTTTGTTCTCGGGTTTTCAGCCTGGGGCTCCTCGTCCTTGGCCCAAACCTCCCCCACGCCCATCCTCGGTCATCCGCTGGGTGAAGCCTTCACGCGACACCACGCGGTGGTGGACTACGTGACGCACATGGCTGACGTTATGCCACACTGGGAACTCGAGGAATACGGCACCACGACCGAAGGCCGTCCCCTTTTGGGCCTCATCATGTCCTCCCCTGCCAACATGGCCAACCTCGAGACGCTTCGCGCAAACAACATGCGACGTGTGAACGAAGGTGTGGACAGTGGCGACCCCGTGGTGTGGGTGTACCTCAGCTACAACGTGCACGGCAACGAAGCCGTCTGCACTGAAGCCGCCATGGCCACCATTGAGGCGCTCGCGACCACCCACGCCCACCTGCTCGACCGAGCGGTGGTGGTGATGGACCCCTGCGTGAACCCCGACGGGCGCGATCGGTATGTGCACTTCCAAGACCAAGCCAACGGTCCTCGTCCCAACACCGATCCACAGGCGTGGGAACACGACGAACCCTGGCCCGGAGGTCGTCCCAACCACTATTTGTTTGACATGAACCGCGATTTGGCCTGGCAAACCCAACGGGAGACGCAAGCGCGCACGGCCTTTTATCGCAAGTGGCAACCGCAAGTGCATGTGGACTTCCACGAGCAAGGCGTCAACAGCCCTTACTACTTCGCGCCGGCCGCCGAACCGTACCACAAGATCATCACCCCGTGGCAGCGCGAATGCCAAGGACACATCGGCGCCAACAACGCCAAGTACTTTGACCAGCGGGGCGCCTTGTATTTCACGCGGGAAGTGTTTGACCTGCTCTACCCCTCCTATGGCGACACGTGGCCCATGTTCCAAGGGGCGATAGGGATGACCTACGAGCAAGGCGGCAGCGGACGGGCCGGCCGGGCCATTGAAACGGCCATTGGCGACACGCTCACCCTCGCCTACCGCATCCAAAACCACACCGAAAGCAGCCTTTCCACCATTGAATCGGCAGGCATGCACGCCGACCGCATGCTGAAGGAGTTCTCCGCCTTCCACCGCCGCAACCTCGAAGAACCCTGGGGGAACCACGACGGCTACGTCGTTCCCGCGACGAACGACCCCGCCAAGATCCACTGGTTGACCTCCCTGCTCGATGCCAACGGCATTGCATATGGACGGGCCACCGTCAGCTCCAAGGGCACGGGATTGGACTACGCGGATTTGACGTCCAAAAAGGTGTCCATCCGTGAGGGCGACCTCATCATCGATGCGCGACAAGCCCAATCGAGCATGCTTCAGGTCTTGATGGACCCCAACCCCGAATTGAGTGACAGCCTCACCTACGACATCACCACGTGGGCGCTGCCCTACGCGTATGGCCTCGAAGCTTACGCCATGACGAGCGCCATGCCTCGCACAGACGCATGGTCTCCCGCAGCGACGTCTCCTTCACTCGACGGCGAAGGACCTGCCTACGCGTATGTGCTTCACTACCACACCGACCTCGGTACGCCTGTGCTCGCGGACTTGCTCCAAGCTGGCGTGAAGGCACGTGTGGTGAAGCGCCCCATCGAGGTCCATGGCACAACGTATCCTCGAGGTGCGGTCGTCATCACGCGACGCAACAACGAAGCCCTTTGGCCAGACATGGCGGTGCGCTTGGCCAACTTGACGGCGAACGTGCCCGGCATGGCGGTTGCGCGCTTGGAGAGCGGCATGGTGACCTCCGGACCCGACCTCGGGGCCTACGACGTGGCCCCCCTCGATGCCCCACGCGTGGCCGTGGTGATGGGGGACGAAGTGTCCTCGTTGAGTTTTGGGGAGGTGTGGTTCACTTTTGAGGAGGTGTGGGAGTATCCGATGACCGCGGTGCGCGGGCTGGATCGGATGGACTGGGATGCCTATGATGTCGTGGTGCTTCCCCGCGGTTGGTATGATGTGGACAAAGACCAAAAAGACGCCATCTCCGCTTGGATTCGCGAAGGAGGTCGCCTCGTGGCCTTGGGTGCGGCGTGCAACTTGGGCATAGAATCGTGGGGACTGTCGCGCTACAGCGACGACGACGACAAGGCCGAGCGGCGCGACGAGCGCGATGCCCACGCCAAGGAGGACCGCTATGCCCCCTATGCCATGTCGGCACGCAACGGCATCCGAAGCGACATTCCCGGGGCGGTCTATGAGGTGGCGCTCGATGAAACCCACCCCTTGGCCTATGGCTATGGGGACCGCTACTGGAGCATCAAGACCTCGGGCCAACGCTACGCCCACCTCGAAAACGGCCACAACGTGGGCATCTTGTCTGACGACGTCGACCCCGTCAGTGGATTTGCCGGAGTGCGGGCCAACGCCCAGCTGCGAGAGAGCTTGAATTTTGGCGTCCACGACATGGGGCGCGGCCACGTGATTTACCTCGCGGACAACGTGCTGTTCAGGGCTTTTTGGAAGGATGGACACAAATTCTTCGCCAACGCCATTTTCTTCAGCTCGGCCATGTGAGGATGGGTCAGGTTCACTCCCAACGTAACCCTGGGCCATTCACCCGCGTACGCGGAAGCATGTCTTGGAGAAACACAACCGATTTGGAATCCTCATGGGGCTACCGTGCCCTCTGGATTCTTGCCTTGCTCACAGGCTACGTGGGCGCTTACGCCCAGCCGGACCTGAGTCGCAGCCTGCCCCCCCTGCCTGAGGGATACTGGCTGCAACTTGAAGAAGTGACCACCCACGTCGGAGGGGAGTTGGACGGCATGACGACGTACCGGTTGTATGTGAATTGTCTCAACGCCTTGGACTTTGTCAGCTCGTGTTCTGGCGATGAAAACAACCCCTTGGCCTTGACCTCCACGGCCAGTCCAGCCTGGTACAACTCCGTGGCCGCCCAGGGATGGAACGCCCAAGACGTCAATCCTGCATTCCTCCCGTTCTTTCCTGACATCGCCTACGACAGTTACCTCACCATCGGTGCAGAAGACGGCTCTTACGCGTCTTCATACCAATGCTCGGGACAATGGGGCGACATCAACGTTCCCGAAGAATTCAATGGCGACGGTCCTGGCGAAAGCATCTTGTTGAACGACGAGATCGGCGGTGTGTGGTACGGCCTGTTCCCTGGGTTGGAGGAGGTCGATGCACATCCCGCATTTGCCGGGGATGACTTGCGCGTCATGGTGGCCCAACTCACCACTGCAGGTGAGGTCTCAGGCCAAATCCAAGTGCAGGTCTTCCAAAACGGAAGCCAAGCCAATGAACTACGAGAGGTCCTTCCGATCCTGACTGAAGCCATTCCCGGGTGTTTGGACCCTTCCGCATTCAACTTCAATCCGGACGCCAACCTCAACAGCCCTTCCCTTTGCAATTATTACTGCGCGGAGGGCACGCGCTTTGACTCCGAGCTCTCGCGCTGCGACCTCGAAGCGTGGCTTGGCGAAACTGGCGACACGCAACAACTCGACCCATGCTACTTCGATTTTGACGCGTCAGGATGGATGGACATCACCGACCTCGTTCGGTTCGCGTTGGTGCAAGACACTTCCCCGGGTGTGCCACAAGCGCCTTGCGGTGCAGGCACGTTTTGGGATGCGGACGCGGAAGTCTGTCGCCCTGCCCCTGCCACCCTCGGCGAGGGCAACGGCTTGGGAAACTTGAATCCCCGCTACTTCGATTTGAACGGCGACGGCGCCCTCAACACGGCCGACTTCCTCGGCCTGTTGGACGCGTTTGGGAAGCCTTGTGGCTGAGGCCTCGGGGCTCCACGGGCTTGCGGGCCTGCCTTGAATCAGACGAACTCCACGCGGCCAGACGCGGTGTCGTTGAGGCGCAACTCTTCGTAGAGACCTGCCATCATCACGCTGATCAGTGGGATGGCAAAGAAGAGCCCGACACCGAAGGCCAAGACGCCTCCAAGA
>PKDW01000008.1 GCA_002863145.1 Flavobacteriales bacterium | reverse complement strand
TTTGCCTCTATGATGAGGTTGTCGTACAGGAAGTCCGCCTTGAAGGTGTGGTTGGCATGGATGCCGCCCACCTTGGCCGCCGCCAAGTAGACGTGCACGGGCTTCACCTCTTCCAAAAACGCAAACACCGCCGCTTGATCACGCAAATCCAGCTCGGCAGAAGTGCGAAGGACCAAGTTGGTGTGGCCCCGCTGTTTCAGGGCCCGTACCAACGCGGAACCCACCATTCCTCTGTGTCCGGCAACGTAGATGGGTGCGTCGATTGGGGTCATGTGTCGAAGGTACAAAGGAGGGGTCAGCGTGGGTCGTGCATGGCATGCCTCAGCCCGTCGCCCACCCACGTGAAGGCGAGGACCAAACTGGCGATGAGCGCGCCGGGAATGAGGGCCAACCAAGCATGGTCGGTGGTCAGCAGGTGGGCGTGTTCCTTGACGATGTTGCCCCAGGAGGGCATGGGGATTTGGGCTCCCACGCCCAGGAAACTCAATCCCGCCTCGATCAAGATGGCCGCGGCAAAGTTGGCGGCACAAACGACCACCAGCGGGCCGACGGCATTGGGAAGCATGTGGCGAAGCATGATGCGCCATGCCGGCAAATCGAGCGCCTCCGCCGCCTGCACATACGCCTGCTCTCGGAGGCTGAGAAATTGTCCCCTCACAATCCGCGCGACCTCCACCCACATGGTGAGGCCAATGGCGAGGAACACTTGCCAAAATCCCTTGCCAAACGCGAGGGTAATCGCCAAGACCATGAGCAGGGTGGGGATGGACCACATCACTTGAAGGAACCACGACAGCACCCTGTCCACGCGGCCGCCCATGTATCCGGCGAGTCCGCCCAGCAACAAGCCGAGGATCAGACTGATCACCACCGCACCCGCCCCCACGGACAGGGAAATGCCGCTGCCAGCCATCAACCGGCTCAGGAGGTCGCGTCCGTATCGGTCGGTACCGAGCCAAGCGGTGTGCATGTCGCCTGCCTCGTCGAGCCACTCGGCCCCGGGGGCCAAAAGCCCTCGCTCGAGATGTTGGTCGTTGGCCATGGGCGTGGCATCCGGCCGAATCGCACTTCCCGCAATGGCAATGAACAGCCAAAGCAGAATCCACACTGCCCCCACGGCAGCCATTCGGTGAGACCAAAACGCGTTCACGGGTCGCAAGTTCGGCCTTTCCAACTTGGTTTGGAAGCGATGCCCCATGGACGAAGGAGCCCCGCCTGTGCCATCAGGATGAGCGGCACCTGTGCGGGCTGGGTCAACCCAAGCATCGCCCCTTGAGCCCAAGTCGTCTGAAGCCCAAACCAACGCGCCACAGGCCTGGCGTAAGCCATGTTCATCCCCGTCACCAGCGCCCACCATCCCCATGCAAGCCCCCACAAGCCCGATGCGGATGACGCGCAGGCACCCAACCACAAGGTCCATTGCGTGACTGACATCCACGCCATCCACCACGCAGTTTGCTTTGTACGGCGGTCATAGTGCACTGCTTTTCCGGCCCACCGCATGCGCTGCTCAATCCAAGCGGGGAAGGAGTTGGCTCCTGCGGTGCGCACGGTGGCGCGTGAATCCGAAAGCCATTCCACGCGATGTCCTCCGCGCTGAAGTGCTTGGACGACCAAAGTGTCGTCCCCCGAGGCGCCGAGGTTTCGGGTGTCGGGGTAGGTGTCCACCCGCACGGCCATGTTGGCGCCAGAGGCTGATCCTGGGAGGTCGCGGACAAGGCATCCGGCGGACCAGCCCATTTGGGCGGCGTAATCCAAGGCTTGTACGCCGTCCCAAAGCGAGGGCGATTGCGGTGACAAGCTCAGCACCACGGGACCGGCCACACAAGCTGTTTTTGCATGGACGCCACTCAGGCGATCTTGCCAGCCCTGTGCCCACGATGGGCCGAGTCGAACGTCTGCATCCAGCGTCACAACCCAAGGTGTGCTTGCGGACGCCATCCCCGAGAGCAGCGCCGATTTTTTGCCCATTCCTTCGGCGGTGAGGACGCGGAGGTGTCCTTGTTGTACAAGTTGATGAGAGGCGGCCAAGGATGCGGTGCCGTCGGTACTGTGGTCGTCCACCACAAGGATGTTCACTTGGAGTTCTTGCTCGGCCAAATCGTCCAGCACGTTCCCCAGTTGTTGTGACTCGTTGCGCGCAGGAATCACCACGGTCCAGTCCAAGGCACGAGGTTCCGCACCGACCCCAGAGGTCAACGCCTTTCGCCAAGCGCGCGACCAACCTCGCAAGGTCCATGCGTGAAGGACGGCCAACACGCCAGCCACGACGAAAGCCCAAGGTCCCCAGCCCGCCATCAAGAAATCTTCATTGTGCGCCCAGCTTGCCCCACCCAAATCAGTCCGAGGGCGGCCGACCCCACGCGATTGACCAACCAAAGGGCAAACGTGGCCGCCACGACCCCAGGGAGATTTTCGTCAAATACCCATGCCGCCATGGCCTCACGCACCCCGAGTTCTGCAGGCCAAGGAATGGACCCCACCGCACACCACACCGCAGCGATGCGGGGACACCCGAAAGAAATCCAATGGGCGGGGTCCAACACGTTCCAGGCTGAGAGCATCAGGAGGTATTGCGTGGAAAAGGTGACATACCGAAGCAGGCTACATGCGGCTACGGAACCATGGAAGCTCATCGGCACCCAGCGGGCGACAAGGGCGATCAAAAGGCCCAAGATCCCCGCATACAATCCGAATCCCGCCAAGGCCAATGCGGGGACGGCGAAGAACCACGTGGCCCAGCCCTGGCTTGCCGCACCCAAGGCGAAGGCCTTGGCACCGGCCGCACTTTTCAATCGCGAATCGTCGACGGTTGCGAGGCGTCCGGCGCCGTCGGCCAAGCGGAAGGGACCGAGCAGCGCCCAGGTTTGGCCCACGAGCACTTCCTTCCACACTACAGCCCAAGACCGTGATGTGGCATGGCCCAAAGCATCCGAGGACAGCTTGCGCCATTTCCAAGCCTCTAGGCCGAGGTTCAAGGGCCAAAGCAACACGGCCATGACGAGGCAGGAAGCGCGGGTCAGCTTGGCCTCGGTCAGCGAGGCCCACCCTCCGTGGGTGGACAACGTCCATGTGAGCCCTGACACGGCCACCAAGGTGGTGACCCAGGAGAGGGGGCGTCGATGTTCACGAACCCATGAGGAAGCTTTTTCAAAGCGGGGGCTCAACGCCTCGCGGAGGGAGGCGTACTTTGTCGGATAGAACGACCGGCGCATTGGTCCGAAGTTAATTCATGCCCTCCACCAAAGACCTTCCTGCGGAACGCATCATCCTCGGCATCGACCCGGGCACGACGATTATGGGGTATGGCGTCATTCGATGTCACGGGAAGAGCCAAGTGGAGCTCGTGGAAATGGGGGCCTTGCACATGTCCAAAATCAAGGACCACGCCCTCAAACTGAAGCGCATTTTTGACCGCGTCTCTGGGCTGATCGAAACGCACGCGCCGGATGATTTGGCGGTGGAGGCACCGTTTTTTGGGCAGAATGTGCAGTCCATGCTCAAATTGGGCAGGGCCCAAGGGGTGGCGTTGGCCGCGGCCTTGGCCCATGAGATTCCCGTGGCGGAATACGCGCCCCGTCGGGTGAAGCAAGCGGTGACCGGAAGTGGGGCGGCGTCCAAGGAGCAAGTGGCAGGAATGGTGCAGCGGACACTCAAGATTCCGACAGAGGACATGCCCAAGGATTTGGACGCCACGGATGGCTTGGCGGTGGCCTTGTGCCATCATTATCAATTGGCCACGCCCAAAATGCGGCGTGGCGAAGGGGGCTGGAAGGCGTTTTTGGCGGACAATCCGGACCGGGTTCGCAAGTAATCGGACTTTTTTTGGTGATTAAATCATTGACAATCAGTCATTGTCCTATAAAAATTATGTTTTTTACATAATTAGACGTATCTTTATTCATGAGGGACTCGTCAGAGGACCTTGAAGCGCAAGCTTCGATAACAGTTTACTTGTTTTCATTCAACAGTGGGAGGGTCGCTCGACGGAGTGGCCCTCTTTTTTTTGAACGTTTTTTTTCGGTCGAGTGTAACCTTTCAGGAAGTGCGCCCGTTAAGGACCCTGAAGCGCAAGCTTCGATAACAGTTTACCTGTTTTCATTCAACAGTGGGAGGGTCGCTCGACGGAGTGGCCCTCTTTTTTTTTTCCCTGTTCGGAGGAGGCGTGTTGCCGCTTTCAGGCTTGGTGTGTGCGGAAGGCGGCGTCGATGAGGCGCGAAATCAAGGTCGTCTTGTCCATGCCAGCGACCTCGGCTTGCTGAGGAATGATGCTTTGGGCGCTGAATCCAGGCACGGTGTTGATCTCGATGACATGTGGCTCTCCACCCTCCTCCATCATCATGTCCACCCTTGCCATGCCCTGCAGGTGCAAGGTTTGGTAGACGGTTTTCGCTTGGCGTTGCAGGACGGTCACATCGCGGTCGTCCAAGGAGGCGGGCGTGATTTCGTGACTTTCCCCGTCGTACTTGGCAGCGAAGTCAAAAAAGTCGTTGTGGGACACGATTTCCGTAATGGGCAAGGCTTGCACACCACCCTTCCCGTCAGGAACGATGCCGCATGTGAATTCCCGTCCTATCAGGAGGGCTTCCACCAACACGGTGCTCGTGCCGGTCTGTCGCGCTTCGAGCACGGCGGGCCACAATTGGTCTTGTGAGGTCACGCGGGTGATGCCGATGCTCGAACCCGATTCGTTGGGCTTTACAAAACAAGGCAAACCCAAGGTGGCGACGACCTCGGATTGTCGGGGCTCATCCCACATTTCCGTGGGCATGCATTCCACGGATTGCGCCACCGCGATCCCCGCATCGCGCAAGAGGGCCGTGGTCCATCCCTTGTGAAAGGTGGTCGCCATGACGCGGGCACTTGCGGTGGTGTGGGGGATGCCACACAAATCGAGGTGGGCTTGCAACAACCCGTCTTCGCCAGGCGTGCCATGCACCATCACAAAGGCCAAATCCGCCCGAACCGTCGATCCCTCCGCATTGGTGTAGGCCAGCGTTTCTTTGTCGACGGGTGTCCGCGCACCGGAGTCGGGCTGTTCCACCCACCATCCGTCGTGATCGATGTACACGAGGTAAGGCGTGAATCGGGCGCGGTCCATGTGGGCCATCACCATGGCTGCGCTGCGGCGGCTGACGTCAGCTTCGCCGGAGAATCCGCCTGCCAGAACGGCGATGTGTGTGGAAGCGCCCATGCTTCCCCAAAAGTCAGGCAGATTGGGTTCCGCTCACGCGCAGGCCCTCCCGAAGTTTCAACACATCGCGTTGAACGGACGGGACATCGGGTCCCGTCACCGTCACGTGGCCCATCTTCCGGTGGGGCTTCACCGTGGATTTGCCGTAGAGGTGGGCATGGACGTTGGGCAATACCAAGGCCTCTTTTATGCCCTCGTAAACGGGGGTTCCGTGGGCGTCGGGGGCGCCGATGAGGTTGAGCATGGCGGAAGCAGGATGCAAGGGAGAGGTGTCGCCCAACGGCAGGTTCAGCACCGCCCGCAAGTGTTGTTCAAACTGCGAGCACACATTGCCTTCAATGGTGTGGTGCCCGCTGTTGTGGGTGCGCGGCGCCACTTCATTCACCCAAAGCTCGCCCTCGCGGTCGAGGAACATCTCCACGGCCAGCAGCCCCACAAAATCCATCGACGTGACCACATCCAATGCGAGTTGACGTGCCTGCGCCTCCAAGGCTTCGGAAATGGCCGCCGGCGCCATCAAGTGGTCCACGAGGTTGACTTCCGGGTTGAACACCGATTCCACCACGGGGTAGACCGCCGAGGCTCCGTCGGCGTTTCTGGCCACGATGACGCTGAGCTCTTTGTCAATGTCGACGGCATGTTCGAGCACGCATGGCGCGTCAAATCCCCGCGCCGCGGCGTCTTCTGCCGACTTCAAGACTTGCACGCCTTTGCCATCGTACCCGCCTTTGCGGAGTTTTTGGACAATGGGAAAGCCCATGGCGCCGACATCCGCAATGCCTTCGATGAGCTGATAGGGAGCGCTCGGAATGCCCCAGCGCTCGTAGGCTTGCTTTTGGAGTCCCTTGTCTTGAATCAAGCCCAAATGTGCTGGCCGCGGCACCACCTCCACACCCGAGTCGGCCAAAGCTTGGAGTCCCGCGACGCTGACGTGCTCAATCTCCACGGTGAGGACGTCCAAGTCGCGCCCAAACGCCACCACAGCCTCCGCGTCCTTCAAGTCGCCTTGCACAAACCGAGACGTCAAATGGCGACACGAGGCTTCCCTGCTGGGGTCCATGACCTCAACGCGCACATCCCAATTCATCGCCTCTTGGATCATCATGCGGCCGAGTTGGCCACCGCCCAACACCCCAAGGCGCAGGGCAGGTCCGACCGGAGGGAGAGGGGAAGACGTCGACGCGTTCATGCCGCAAAGATACTGGTCGTGTGCAGGTCCCAAGCGGAATTTGTGCGAAGTTTGAACCATGGAATTTTTGACTGACACCGTAATCTTGGGCAATCCCCTGATTGAATGGGCCCAAGCCTTGGGGTTCTTCTTTGGAAGCATCGTTGTGGCCCGGGTGGTGTACGCCCTGTTCAAAGGCCTGTTCAAGCGGCTTGCGGCCAAAACCACCACCAAGTGGGACGACATCCTCGTGGATCAAGTGGAGGAGCCGGTGGCATTGGGCATTGTGATCCTCGGCTTTTGGCTGGGGTATGCGCACTTGCATTTTGGCGACAACGTGGATCAATTCATGGAGCACGTCTTCCAAATCCTCATCGCCATCGATGTCACTTGGCTGGTGGCACGCCTGCTCGATTCGGTGGTCAGCAACGTCATTCTGCATCTCGACGAGCGCACGGATGGAGGCATGGTGGCGCAATTTGGCCCCATCCTTCAAAAGACGTTGCGTTCCTTGGTCTGGATCCTGGGCATCATCTCGGGCCTGACGAATGCGGGCTACGACGTCGGCGCCCTGCTTGCAGGGGTCGGGATTGGCGGTTTGGCGATGGCCATGGCGGCCAAGGACTTTGTCGCCAACATCTTCGGGGGCATCACGGTTTTCATTGACAAGCCATTCGGTGTGGGAGACCGCATCAAGGTGAACGGCATTGACGGTACGGTGCAGGAAATTGGCATCCGTTCGACGCGCATCAAGACCCTTGAAAACCGACTGGTGACCATTCCAAACAACCAGTTCACCGACAAAGTCGTGGAGAATGTGACGGCCGAGCCGTCACGGAAGATGACGGTCGTGCTCGGCTTGACCTACGACACCACCCCCGAACAGATTGAGCAGGCGCTGCAGATTTTGACGGACATCGTGTCAGAAGCGGGCCGAACCGAGGACGAGTACACAGTGTGGTTCAGCGGGTTTGGGGACTTCAGCCTCAACGTAAGCGCCATCTACTTCATCCGTAAGGGAGAACATTGGGCCCACGTTCCCAACGAGGTCAACCTGGAGATTCTTCGCCGCTTCAATGCCGCAGGACTGGACTTCGCGTTCCCGACGCAAACCCTCATCCACGAGGGCTTGCCGCAAACGTGACATTTCTGCGATGAGTGGGCGCTGTATTTTGGCTTTAACACCTTGATCACATGAACGAATACGACGTCGTCATTCACATGAATGAGCCCCGGTACTGGGCGCTCTTGTTGGGAAGCTTTGCCTGTGGTCTCGCGCTCATCCGAAGATTTCAAAGCCTCGAAGGCAATGTGTTGGAACGGGCCCTGAAACAAATGGGGTGGGTCTTGATTGGCCTCCAGATCGCCTACCAGATTTACATGGTCGTCGACCCCGGATTCCATTGGACCGTGCACCGCTGCCTGCCTCTTCACTTTTGCGGCATCAACATCTGGCTTGTGGCGCTCAATTGCTTTTGGCGCAACCGCACGGTGTATCTCTTCACGGCATTCATGGGCACCATCGGTGGTTTTCACGCCATCCTCACGCCGCAGCTGACGGTGGGGGATGCTTGGCCCATTCTCCTTCACTACTACATCAACCACGCGGCGCTGATTTTTGTGCCCATCGTGATGACGCAACGGTTCAAGATGCGTTTCCCCAAATGGGGGTGGATCTACGCCTACTTGATTGCCGCAGGTGCGAGCACAATCATGGCAGGGATCAACCAAGCCTTGAACGTGTGGGTTCCCGGAGAGGCGTTGGCCAACTACATGTACATGACGGAACCGCCCAAGGCCGACAATCCTTTTGTGTTTCGAGACTTGGCGTGGCCGTGGTATGTCTTCCCGTTGCACGCGGCGATGATTTTGCATTTGCTCATCCTGAATCCGCTGTATCGTTGGAGGTTCCCAGCGTTTGGACCTCAGGCCAATGCAAAAGTTGAGGGCCAAGGTTCAACGCCGAAGCTCTCGTTGTTCCAATAAATTGGACCTCAGCGCCTTGAAAGGGCCCGCCTGTCTCGGTTTTGCGTAATTTCAACCTATGACACTTGTCCTTCCTTCTGCGCTGCTCCTCTTGATGGTGGCGATCGAAGCGTTCATCTTGAGGCTCATTCAAGGCAAAGAAGTGCCGTGGAACCAGATTGTGTTCAACTTGAACTCGGGGCACACGATTCTTTGGGTGTTCCGAGGCCTTGAAGTGGCGGTGTTTCACGCGGTTTACGAACGTTTCAGTTTGGGATGGGTGGCCGAGTGGTCTCACGCGGCGCAATTCGCACTGGCCCTGCTGTTTTGGGACTTCTGCTTTTACTGGCTGCATCGCATGCATCACAAGCTTGGGGTGCTGTGGGCTGTGCACGTGGTGCACCATGAGGGCGATCACTTCAGCCTTTCCCTGGGCATTCGCAACAGCTGGTACAGCTCCATGACGTCCATTCCGTTCTTCCTTGTCCTGGCCATTGTCGGCATTCCGACGGAAGTTTTTGTGGCGGTGGGGGCCATGCACTACTTCGTGCAGTTCTACAACCACAATGCACTGGTGAACAAATCTGGGTTCCTTGAGCACATCATGATCACGCCTTCCCACCACCGCGTTCACCACGGCAAAAACGAGCCGTATTTGGACCGAAATTTTGGGGGAACGTTGGTGTTTTGGGACAAGATTTTTGGCACGTTCCAAAAGGAGTTGGACGACATCCCCGTGGAATTTGGGACGGACGAACACGTGGCCACGGACAACATCTTCTGGGCCAACAACCTGCCTTGGTTGAAGCTGTTCGGGATTCGACTCCCTGAGCTTAAGCCCGTCACGCGTCGCCTGCGCGGGGGTTGGATGTGGACCGCAGGATTGCTGTCCTTTGCCATCTTGTTGATGTACATCCATGCGGAGGTGGCATGGCCTTTGGCCGACCGCAACCTCTTGCTGGGCTACGGTGCACTCTCTGCCTTGACCATTGGCGGGCTTTCAGAGGGCCGTGCATGGGGGTTGTGTGGTTGGAGCCTCATCCACCTGACGGCGCTTGGTTTTTGGTTCACCCGCGCGCCTTGGCAGGATCCTGTGATTGCCGCGTTCCTGGGGCTTGCCATTCTTCATGCAGCAAGCACATGGCGTTCGGCCAGCTGGGCCAGGGTCGACTGAGGACCTGGCTCAGTTCTTCTTCCGTCCAAGGCGTGTAGCGCGCCGGCGTTTTGTGCGTGGCTTGGGCAGATTCTGAAAAGACTGGGGTTTCCTCACATCCCAACACAGACAACAGTTCTGTAAGCACTTCTTCCCGACGCTGAACGAGGTCGGGAAAGCGAATCACGATGCCGGGCATCACGGGTTCGAGCGCGAGATGCGCGTGCAGATGATGTTGGTCGTCTTCGATGAGGTCGATGAACGACTGCCGCTCTTGGTCCGACAAGGGAACGTCGGTGGCGAAGTCCAACAGGTGAAGGATGAGTTGTTCTGCGCTCGGAAGCACCCTTTTGGGGTCTCGCTCGATGAGGACGGCTGTGGCATTGGGAAAATGCGCGGCCAGCGCCTGGACTTTGAAGGGCATCAACGGGTTTTTGGCCACAAACCGTCGACGTGCTCCATCGGGCAAAGCGTAAAGGTGTCGTTGAATCAAGCGTTGGTAACGCGTCATGATCCGCCGTTTCCGTGCCGGAGACACGTCGCGGTCAAACCGGTGCATGTCGCGAAACACTTCGGTTTCAGGATAGAAGAACCCCATGTACGCTGTGGACAAGCTCCACATCAGGGCCAACTCATCTTCTTCTTTGCAGAACAGGCTGGTTTTGTGAATGACATTCAACCCCTTGAACAGCTTGGCGTCGGTCTTGCGCAGAAGGCTTTGAATGAAAGATGGCGCGTTGCGCCACAGAAAGCGGAGCATCTTCTTTTGGGTCACCGAGGGTGCGATCAAAGATTCCCACAACGCCAAGGCGGTGAAGGGCATGCCAGGATCTGTCATGCCGTGTAGGAGGTTGGTGGTCCCTGTTCGGGGAAGCGATACAATGAAGACGGGCTTTTGGATGGGCTGCTTTCGGAACCCCGGATAAAACATCCAGTCGAGGGCGAGGCCGATTTGGTTCCACGTGGCGATCAGCCCAAACAAGGGAAACAGCCACACCACCACAAGCACGCGTCGCCAACGCCAAGCGCGCATGCTTCCCGGCTTGACAGAGAACAGCTTGGTGATCAGTTCAAGCATGCTGATACAGCAAAGACCCAATGGCAAATCCTGCAGATGTGCCGGTCAAAAACGCAGTTTCTCCCGGTTGCAGTCGGCCCCTGGAGACCAATTCATGCAGCGCCATGGGAATGGACGCTGCAATGCAATTGCCGGTGTGTTCGAGGATGTTGATTACGCGATCCGGATGTACTTGGGCGAGTTTGGGAATCATGCCCATGCCCGTTTTGGAGGCCTGATGGGGAAGGGTCCAATCCACCTCTGACCAGGTTGTGCCCACCCGAGCAAAGAACTCGGTCATGTACGCCGGCAGGTGTTTCAATGCCAGTCGAAGCAACTCCCGACCGTCCATGTGGAAATGGTGCAGGGCAGGGTCGAAGGCATGGTCTTCAATCCACTTGGCGATGCCGCCTCCGGGGATTTCAGCCGCCTGCGTTCCTTCGGTGTACGTCCTGTGCATGTGGGCCACAAGTCCGCAATGAGGCAAGTCAGTCTCCTCGAGAATGACCGCTGCCGCTCCGTCCCCAAACAAGGTCAAGGTCTCCCAGTTTTCGGGGCCAACGCCCTTGCTGGCGACTTCTGCAGCGACCACCAAAACCCGTTTGACGTCGGGCAGCTGAAGCTTGTCAGCGGCCAAGGCAAATGCGGTCACGAAACTCAAACACGTGGTGTTGACGTGGAAGGCGTCGCAGTGCGCTTGGTTTCCACCTTCCATGGCAGACAACGTCAGCGCAGCTTGGCAAGGGATGATTTGGTCAAATCCGCTCCCCGCAGTGATGAAGACATCGATGTCATCCAAGGTGAGGGAAGCCGCGTCGAGGGCCTGCTGGGCAGCTTGCGATCCCATGACGGCCAACGTCTCATGCGTGACTTGGTGTCGCACGTTCACGCCGCTGTACTTCATGCTCCACCCTGTGGGCAAGCCGTATTTCTCTTCGATGGCTTCAGAGGACACCGGCTCGGGCAGGTACTGTCCCGTGCTCACAATGCGACACGGACGCGAAATGGATAGTGGGGATTTTGCCATCAAAACGCGGTTATGGCACGAGAATACGAAAGAATATTTTAAAAAAGGACCACTTTCCTCAAATTCAGCCGCTTTTTTTGGTCATAATGCGTCGCAGCTTGCTTCCATGATCGTGGATTTTTTGGCTTGCGCGGTCCACGGTGACCCCCGACGCACCGTGTCTCTCGATTTCTGTTTGCAGCGCCTCGGCTGCAGCGGTCCAGAGTTCCTCTTGGGGCAAGAACAGGGTGAGCGCATGGGAGGAGGTTTGCACGACTTGGTAGTCTGTGATTTCCGGGTGGGCACCCACAATCGCGCGTCGGATGAAATCTGGGAAAATGGTGGCACCCCCAAGTTCCAAGACGTCGTCCATTCTTCCTTCGATGCGCGAGATGGCCTGCATCTTGGACCCGCAGGTGCAGGTTCCGACGTGCAGGATGTCGTTCATGCGGTAGCGAATGACCGGTTGCGATTCCCGTTTCAAGTCGGTGATGATGGGGATGAACCGCGTGTCATCCAGCCATTCCTTTTCGACGATGAGCCAGTCTTCGTTGAGGTGCAGGGTGCCCTCGGCGCACGTTTGGCCAAACAACCCTTCCGTGCATTGGTACACTTGATCTACGCGAATGCCAAAGGCCAGTGAAATCAAGGCTTCGTCTTCGTCGGAAAGGACTTCGGCCACCGAAAAAATGCGCTGGGGCCGAATGGAAATGCGTCCGTCGTTTTGCGCGTGAGCCAGACGAACCAAGAGGCTGGGCTGACCCACGACAATGTGAGGCTGAACCTTTTGAATGCGCTCAAGATGCTCCTGAATGGGCTTGAGCAAATCGAAGTACTCAAACGTCAAGAAGTTGGATTGCACGGAGCTGTAAAGGTTGCTGTTTGCCCGCAGGAAAAACGCAATCTTCCGCTTCTTGAACGACCACCCCAAGATGCGCTGCAGCACCGCGGCCACCCAGATGGCTCGCTCACTTGAGGAGGCCAAAAACAACCCCCGATTCCCCGAGGTTCCCGAAGACAGTCCCACGGTGACTCCTTCGATGGTGGGCTCAAAATCTCGGCTTGTTTCGGAATCCACCGCCACTTGCATGGCGTCTTTCAAGTCCAGTCCGCACGTGTTGATTTGGTTGAAGTCCCGCATAAACTCTGCTTTTTGCTGCACAGGAAAAGTGTCAAGCGCAGCTGGCACCCGGTTCCGATACAGGGGTGAACGGGTCAGCACCTTGGCTTGAAAGTCCCGCCACAGGCGGGCCTGATGCCCCTCAGGGTCTCGTTCGAAGGAACGTCTGGAACGCCTCAACTGCCACCAAGAGATGAGGACCTCAAGTTTGAAGGGAAGTTTCATGCGTTGTGGGGGGTGATGCGCTTCGCGGCTTGCGGACAATGGGTGGCCAACAAGGGGATGTCCGGGTGTGCCGCGTGAAATTCCTTGAGCATGGCGAGGGTTTGGGCGTAAGCTTTCATGTCCTCAAAGAAGACCCGCACAATGGGATTGGGGACAAGCCCTTCCGTCACTGCGCGAATGTCCCAGAACGCGTCGGCCACCAAAAAGACAGTGCCCGCGGTGGTTTGGACCAAGGCGCCATGCTGGCCGGCCGCATGACCGGGAAGGGGGAACAACACCACGCTGCCATCTGAGAACAAGTCGTGTCCCTGTCCCATGATGTCGTGGGACACTTGGGCGGCGGATTCAAAGGTTTGGCAGGTTTCGCGCCAGTCGTCGGGGAACAACGATTTCAAGACGCCGCGTGCCCAACTCCGCCAGTTGGGCAGGCGGTCGAATTGGGCAAGGCATTCCTCGGACGCCCAACACGTCGCGTCAGGAAAGTCCCGCAACCCACCCACGTGATCGGCATGGATGTGGGAACAGATGATGTGTTTCACTTGGGTGGGATCCACCTGCCGGTGCGCTTCTTCCTCGGGCAAAATGGACACCTTGGTCAACTCGGCGTAGATGCGTTGCGGAAAGCGTTGCGTCGCTTCGAGAAACCGCCAAGTGTACCCCGTGTCGAACAGGATCTTGCCCTGCGTGGGGTGGTCGATTTCCGCCCAAATCGCCTCAAACCGAACCGGGGTTTTGGAGGCACCTTTCACAACGTGATGCCCCTCGGCAAAGCAATGGCCAGAGCTGCGAATCGTGAGTTGGACTTGGGTCATGGTTGTTGCTTGTGCCATGCGACGAATTCATCCATGGCCTCTTCCACGGTTTGGTTGGGGGTGTACCCGAGAAGCCGGCGCGCCTTGGAAATGTCCATGCTAAAATTCATGGCGAGGGTTCCCACGCCATAGACGGTGAGGGTCGGCTCGCGGTACCGATTCAGCCAACGGGCATGCCATTCCATGATACGCGCCACGGACAGCACAACGGGCAGGGGGATGGACTTGGAAACGGGGGGCAGGTCCAATTTTTGCAGGGTCTCGTTGAGAAAGGGCCAAAGTGCGATGGGGTCGCCGTTGGAGATGTTGTAGGTCTGATTCAACGCGTATTCCGAGGCCTCAAGGCCAAGCAAAATGGCGTCCACCACGTTGCTCACGGGGGTCATGTCTACACGGTTTTGGCCTGAACCCATCTGTCGAAGTCGTCCTTCTTGATGGGCGCGAATGATGCGCGGCAAAATGACGGTGTCTCCCCGTCCGAGGAGCGCCCGCGGCCGAAGAATGACATGGGGAATTTCAGAGGCTTCGACCATGCGCTCGGCTTCGCGCTTGGAGGCGGCGTATTGGTTGATCGGCTTGGGGAGTGGGTCCTCTTCTTTGAGGTCCCACTGGGACGTCATTTGGAAGTACATGCTCGGTGTGCTGATCAGCACCAAACGCTCCACACCATGGGTTTCTGCAGCGCGAACCAACAGCTCGGTGGGCCGCACGTTGGACTCCCAAAACGCACGCTTGCTTCCCCAGGGCGAACTCAAGGCTGCGGCGTGCACAATCGCGTCTTGGTCTTGAACGAGGCCGTCCACGAAGGAATCCACGGTGAGGTCGCCCAACACGTAGCGAACGTTGGGCGCATCGATGCGGTTGTGCGGTTTGAGGGAACGACCTGTGGCCGTCACGGTCACCGTCCTGTCTTCTGCCAGCCGTTCCAAGAGGCGTGAGCCCAAAAACCCCGTCGCGCCCGTCACCAAGATGCGCTTGGAGTTCATGCGGCGGTCGGGGGTGGCATGCCGTTTTTATAGAGCAACCGGAAGTGCGAGTGCATCGCAGGGAAGAAATATTTGGTCGACCGGTAGGGGACCTTGTGCTTTGCAGCCACCTTCTTCAGGATCCGCGTCAATGCGGGGTAGTGAATGTGACAGACGTGCTGGAACAGGTGGTGGATGACGTGGTGGTTGATGCCTCCAAACAAATGTGTGACCCAAAAACTCTCCGTGGCGTAATCGCTGGTGGTGAGCATGTGGTGTTTGGACCAAGAGTGCGGCATCCTGCCCGTCTCATCGGGTTCAGGGAAGTGAGAGTGCTCGTCAATGTGGGAGCTCAAAAGCACCACGGTCATGGTCAAGCTGGCACAGAATTGCAGGATGACAAACCCCAGCGCCACCGTGCCAAATGACATGCCAGTGACTTGCCACGGGAGCACCACCATGAGGGTGACGTAAGACAACTTGAAGAGCACCATTTTGACCACTTCGAGCTTGGGATAGGGTCGGTTGTTGACGCCCCCAATGCGCTCAGACATCACGTCTTTGAAGTCGCGGTAAAACACCCATCGGAGGGTGAAAATGGCGTAAATCAGCGGCATGTAGAGCCATTGGAACCGGTACATGGTCCGATGCTCGTCTTGGGGGTAGATCTTGACGACCTTGGATTGTTGGATGTCGGGGTCGTAGCTTATGATGTTGGGAAAGATGTGGTGTCCCCCCACGTGGCGTTTCTTCCAGTTGTATGAGCTCAGTCCCAGGAAGTCAAAGACATGCATGGCCCAACGGTTCCATGCACGGTTCTTGAAGAGGGCGTAGTGCACTGCATCGTGGCCGACGTTGAGACCCAGGAATACCCCCCAAAACCCGAGAAAAGCATAGCCCCCCCAAAGCAAGTTGTGGTTGGATGCGGTGAGAATGAGCCCGAAGCCCGTGAGGTAGCCTGCCACGAGGACCGCGACCTTGAGGTGCATGAGCCGATTGCCGTGGTGGGTTTCGCCCCGCGCCTTGAAATAGGCATCCACCTCGGCACGCAGGTCTGCGTAAAAGTTGTCGTCTTCCGGAGGGAAGGTGATTTTCACGTGATCGGCGGTCATGGATGACGTGAATTTACGGCATTGCCAGGCATCACTTTCGGCCTGCGGCGAACAAGCCCAACTCCAAGGCCCCAAGAATCAGAAATCCGATGACTTGTCTGAGTTCTCCCTCGGTCATGCCGGTGTCTTGCGACAAGAGGAGTCCAGTTCGAAACGCAGCGTAACCAATCGGAATCAGGTCACCGTAGCGAAAGAGGTGCTTTATCATGGGTGCAAAAAATGGCAGTGAACGGCCTTTTCAAGGAGAATTTCTGGAAAGAGACTTACACGGTTTCGACCGTGAAATCGGTCGCGTCAACCGCCATGTCTTGGGGGCAGCTGTTTTGATGGAGAGAAGGTCGTTGACCAAGAAAATGGGTTTTTTCCTTGACGGTGATTCCGGTTTGGGCTCCTTTGCCCATCCTTTACGTGTTGGTGTAGCACGAAGAAGGGCCAATGGCGATGGCTGCGAGAAAGACGTTTTACGGCATGTTGGTGAACAGAGTCAAGGTTAGGAGAAGTCAGTTGTTCACCACGTATTCACCAAGCGAGTTTCCACGTTGCGTGGCCCGTATTTTCGAATCATGCAAGCGTATTTGGACCTTTTGAATCACCTGCTGGAAAACGGGGTGAAGCGAGAAGACCGCACGGGCACAGGCACTTTAGGGTGTTTTGGGTACCAGATGCGGTTCGATTTGAGTGAGGGATTCCCGGTGTTGACCACCAAAAAATTGCACCTCCGCAGCATCATCCATGAATTGCTTTGGTTCCTGAAGGGCGACACCAACATTGCGTACCTCAAGGAGCATGGGGTGCGGATTTGGGACGAATGGGCCGACGAGAACGGAAACCTCGGGCCTGTCTACGGTTACCAGTGGCGCTCTTGGCCCAACCCCGACGGCTCGTCGACAGACCAAATCGTCAAGCTCATCGAGCAGCTGAAGAACAACCCCTACAGCCGCCGTCACGTCATCAGCGCCTGGAACCCGAGTTTCATCGACGAGATGGCCTTGCCCCCATGCCATTGCCTGTTTCAATTTCACGTGGCGGAGGGCAAACTGAACTGCCAGCTTTACCAGCGAAGCGCGGATACGTTCCTCGGCGTCCCGTTCAACATTGCCTCCTACGCCTTGCTGACCATGATGGTCGCCCAGGTCGTGGGGCTGGAGCCCGGCGAATTCGTACACACGTTTGGGGACGTTCACCTCTACATGAACCACGTGGACCAAGCACGCGAACAGTTGACGCGCGAGCCGCGTCCTTTGCCTCAAATGATCTTGAACTCCGACGTGACAGACCTGTTTGAATTCACGTACGACGACTTTGAACTCGTCAATTATGATCCACATCCGCACATCAAGGCGGCAGTAAGCGTCTAATTCTCATGCGCATCAGCACCATTGCAGCCGTGGCGACCAACGGCGTGATTGGCAAGGACAACGACTTGGTTTGGTCCTTGCCCACGGACATGCGTTTTTTCATGGAGACAACCGCGGGCCACGTGGTGATCACGGGCCGAAAGAACTACGAGAGCATTCCCGAGAAGTACCGTCCCCTCAAGGGCCGGACCAACATTGTCATCACACGCAACCGCGACTACCGGGCGGAAGGCGCCATTGTGGTGCACGACTTGCGGGATGCGTTGGACAAGGCTCATGCGATGGGCGAGACCGAGTGCTTCATCATTGGAGGAGGCCAAATCTACCGGCACGCCTTGGTGGGCAACATGGTGGACACGCAGTACATCACCCACGTGGACGCCTCGCCGGAAGGAGATGCGTTTTACCCCGACGACGCGTGGGCGGGATGGTCAGAGGAGGAGTTACGCGCGCACGAGGCGGATGAAAAGCACAACCACGGGTACGTCATCAAGCGCTACGAACGTCCGACGACATGAACGACATCGCCCTCGGCATCGCGCACATCACGGATTGGCAGGGGTACGACCACATGCTCTACCTCCTGGCACTCGTCGCGCGGCATGACCTTCGTCATGCCGGCAAGGCGGCGCTTCTCGCCACGGCATTCACCGTGGGACACAGCCTGACGCTGGCCGTGGCGTCGCTTGACTTGTTCCGCGTGCCGGGGAAGTGGGTGGAGTTTCTGATTCCTGTGACGATTTTGGTCACGGCTTTGTGGAGCTTGAGGAGTGGCGAGGGCTCCGCCCAAACCCGCCGACGGACGTACATCATGGCGGCGTGTTTTGGACTCATTCACGGCTTGGGATTCAGCTCGTTCTTTCGGATTTCCCGCGACGAGACGGCGGGGCTCATTGGCGGCTTGTTCCGCTTTAACCTCGGCGTGGAAATCGGACAGCTGATCATTGTGGCGGTGATGTTGGCCTTGGCCAGCCTGTTGCGCGCCGCCAAGGTGTCGGATCGTGACCAGCAGTTGTTTGTTTGCGGAGGTGCCGTGTTTTTGTCTTTGGTGATGGCCTTGGAGCGGTTGCCGTGGTGAAGCACTTGTTGATCGGACTCGTGCGGATGTACCAGGTGGTGCTGAGCCCGTGGTTGGGGTCCAATTGCCGCCATGATCCCACGTGCAGCCGATACGCCATTGAAGCCCTCGAAACGTGGGGCGCCTGGAAGGGCTTGTTGTTGACCATACGCCGGGTGTCCCGGTGTCACCCGTGGGGCACGCAAGGCCACGATCCCGTTCCCCAGAAAACCAGCACAGATTCCTCCGAATCGTCGTCGTAAATTTCCCTCATGAAGCAAATCCAGAACTCCGTCCTCAGTGCACTGACCTTGGCGGCCTTGCTGCTCTTGGCGCTCCCAGGATGTCATTCACACGAAGACAGCGCGACCATGAAAGAGGCGCGCACCTTGAACGAAGAGACCACCGAAGTGGGCCGCAAGTTTCACCAGCGCATCGACATGATCCGAGAGGACTTGCAGGCGCAATTGGAGGGCAACCCCGGTGGTCTAGCGGCCTCTTTTGAAAGCGCACTGGCGCAGTTGGATGCGTTGGATGCGCGCTACGAGACGTGGATGTCCAACCAAATTTTGTTGCCAGGCCAAACCTGCAACCACGACCACGCCGACGGGGAACACCACCATCACCACGACTCGATGGACGAGTTGTCGGATGCCGACCACTTGGCCTTGCAGAAAGCCATCCGCGCCGAGTTGGACGGATTGGTGGATGAACTGAACGCCCTGAAGCCCTGATGTCTTACGATTTGCCACAACGCCCTCGCCGGAACCGTCGGTCGGCTGCGGTCCGCGGAATGGTACGTGAAACGCACTTGACGCCAGATCATTTGATCTTTCCCCTGTTTGTGCTTGACGGTGCGAACCGCCGCGAGCCCATTGTGTCCATGCCCGGCATCGATCGTGTGACGGAAGATCATGCCTTGCGCGAGGTTGAATCTGCCATGGAGTTGGGGGTGTCGTCGTTTGTGCTGTTTCCCGCCGTGGACGATGGATTCAAAGACACCAAGGCCTCGTACGGGGTGTCGAAGGAGAACTTCTACCTCCGCATCGCCCGGGCCATCAAGTCTCGCTTTCCTGAAGCGTGGTTGATGAGCGATGTGGCCATGGATCCCTACAGTTCCGACGGCCACGACGGGGTGGTGCAAGAAGGCCAAATTGTGAACGACCTCACCCTGCCCATCTTGGCAGACATGGCGGTGGTTCAGGCCGAGGCCGGCTTTGACAGCATCGGCCCGTCCGACATGATGGACGGCCGTGTGGGCGTCATCCGCGCCGCCCTCGACGCAGCAGGCCACACCGATACGGCGATCTTGAGCTACACGGCCAAGTACGCCAGCGCGTACTACGGGCCATTTCGTGACGCCCTCGAGAGTGCGCCCAAGCACGGGGACAAGAAGACCTACCAAATGGACCCTGCCAACCGCACGGAAGCCCTGCGGGAGGCTGAGCTGGACATGGCCGAGGGTGCCGACATGCTGATGGTCAAGCCGGCGTTGTGTTACCTCGATGTCATTTTGGCCTTGAAGGAATTCAGCGACCGTCCCATCGCCGCGTACAACGTCAGCGGCGAATACGCCATGCTCAAAGCCGCGGCCGAGAAGGGCTGGATTGACTACGACAAGGCGATGCCAGAGATGCTCTTGAGCATTCACAGGGCAGGGGCCGATGTGATTTTGACCTACTTCGCGAAGGAATTCGCCCAACAGTACCGCACATGGAACGGATGAGTGCTCCTCACGCGCTAACCGTGCTGCTCACGGCGTGTGTTGCGTTCAGCACCAGAGCACAAACCCCCAACGTCCGACTCGACGTGTGGGACGGCAAAGGGTACCAGCCTTGCGAGCCGAGCATTGCCATGGATCCCAACAACCCCGACGTGGTGGTGGCGGGCAGCATCCTCGACAATGTGTATCGTTCAGAGGACGGGGGCCAAAGCTGGATGAAGGACAAGCTGACTTCGCCGCTCGGCGTGTTTGGCGACCCTTGTGTGGTGGCCAGTCCGACGGGAGACTTCTATTTTTTGCACCTCAGCGATCCTGAGGGAATGGGGTGGCGCAGCGAGGCCTTGCTCGATCGGATCGTGTGCCAACGCTCCACCAACGGCGGCAAGTCATGGTCCAAAGGCGGGGGCATGGGGCATACGCCGCCCAAAGACCAGGACAAGGAGTGGGCCGTTGTCAACCACGACGGTTCCCGCATTCACGCGTGCTGGACCCAATTTGACGCCTACGGCAGCGAGGAGCCTGGAGACAGCACGACCATCCTGTGCAGTTTCGCCAACGCCAAAGGCAAGAAGTGGTCCGCGCCCGTTCGCGTCAGCGACAAGGCAGGCGATTGCATCGACAGCGACGATACGGCCGAGGGCGCTGTACCTGCAGTCGGCGTGAACGGCGAGATTGTCGTGGCATGGGCACTCGGTCCGTGGATCTACTTCGACAAGAGCGTGGATGGAGGCCAAACCTGGGGTGAGGACCGCATTGTCGCCGACATCGCTGGCGGTTGGGACCAAACCATCCCCGGCATCGGCCGCGTCAACGGCATGCCCGTGACGTGTGTGGACACCAGCAACGGCCCGCACCGTGGCCGCATCTACATCAATTGGACGGACACCCGCAATGGCGACACCGACGTGTGGTTGACCCACTCCGACGACGGGGGAGAAACCTGGTCCACGACCCGCCGTGTGAACACGGATGGGGCAGACCGCGACCAGTTCTTCACGTGGATGACGGTGGATCCCGTCCGGGGAGATGTGCACGTGGTGTTTTACGACCGGCGACACAACGACACGCGCGAGGATCGGTCCACCCATGTGGTGGTCGCGTCCAGCACCGATGGGGGCGATTCCTGGACCAACCGCACGGTGTCGGAGACGCCCTTCACGCCCGAAGGAAAGCTGTTCTTTGGGGACTACAACAACATCACTGCGGTCGACGGGCACGTGCGTCCGATTTGGACGCGTGAAGAACTTGGGGTGTTGAGCGTGTGGACCGCGCTGCTCGACTTGCCTTAGGCCGGATACCGCACCTCAAACGCATCTCGAATGCGCGCGGCAACATCTGCGAGCTCTTCCTGTGTGACTTGCAGTTTGGGTCGCTCAAAATTGATGTCGGCCACCGCATTGAGGGGAATCAAGTGAACGTGCGCATGAGGGACTTCGAGGCCAATCACGGCCTGTCCCACCCGTTGGCATGGCATGACGTCTTCCAAGGCGAGGGCCACCTTTTGGCTGAAGACATGCAGGTCACCCAACAGCGCAGGCTCGAGGTCCCAAATGCGGTCCACTTCCACCTTGGGAATGACCAGCGTGTGTCCTGGGGCGAGTGGCATGATGTCCAAAAACGCCAAAAACGACGCATTCTCGGCCACGCGGTGGCAGGGAATGTCGCCCGCCACAATCTTGCTGAAAATGGAGGCCATCAGCGAGAGATTTCCAAAATCTCAAAGGGGATGACGCCCGCAGGTACCGACACCTCGGCAATGTCTCCCACGGCCTTTCCAAGCAAACCCTTTCCAATGGGACTGTCGACGGAAATCTTCTTCTCGGCGAGGTTGGCTTCGTTCTCGGCCACCAAGGTGTAGGTCACTTCGGCGCCGTTCTTCTGGTTCTTGATGCGGACCTTGCTCAGGATGAAGACCTTGCTGTTGTCGATGTCCGAGTCGTCGATGACGCGGGCATTGGCAAGCAGGTTTTCCATCTTGTTGATTTTGGCCTCGAGCATGCCTTGCGCTTCCTTGGCGGCATCGTATTCGGCGTTCTCGCTCAAATCTCCCTTGTCCCGAGCCTCTGCGATTTGCTGAGAGATTTTGGGACGCTCGACCGTCTTCATCTGATGGAGTTCATCTTTCAGATTCTGAAGGCCTTCAGCGGTGTAGTAAGAAACGTTCGACATGGTGTGTGATTCAGAAAGGAAGGTTGGTGGTGCGCTTTCGCGACGAAGTCTCCCGCGATGGGTGAGAACACAAACGAGAGGGCGTGTGGCCCTCTCGTTCATGAAAATAGGAAAGATTCCGCGGATGTCCTCTTACAGGGAGATTTTCACGCCGAGCGTGTGGGTCCCGTTGAAAGGGTTTGTCGTGCGGTAGCTGTAATCGAGTTTCAAGGTGGCGCCCTCACCTGCAGGCAGGTTCAAGCCAATGCCGCCAGCAGGACCGGTGTAAGCCGTGGTCACATCTTGGCCTCCGATCAAGCCTTGCTCCCAGAGGTAGCCTCCGCGAAGCACAAGACGGTCACCGAGGTTTGCTTCCAAGCCTCCACCAAACTGATCCTTGGTGAAGCTGTTCGACACAAACTGGCCGGTGGCGGTCACCACGGTGTTGTCGTTGGACACGACGTCCACAGCGACACCGATGTTGACCAATGAGGGCAACTCGTACTTCTCAGAGCGTTGGAACACCGTCAGCGCCTCGTCGGCACCTTGGGGCGTTGCTGTGACGGTCAAGCCGTCACCCGCGTAACGCATGGGAGCACCCACATTGCGAAGGGCAATGCCAAAACGCAATCCGTCGTTCTCACCTGTCACGTAGCGAATGCCTGCATCGAAGCACACCCCGCTCGCGCGGACGTTGCTGATGCTTTCGCTGACGATGCGCATGGTCAAGCCACCGTAGATGGAGTTGGAGAACTCCTTTGAGTAGGTGACACCAATGTTGCTGAACGCAGGCGAGAACGAGCCAATGCCGCCTTCAGGCAGATCCTCCGTGGTGATGGGGATGTCGCCCAAGCTCATGCTTGTGACGCTCAAACCGAGCACGCCAGAGTCGCCCACTTTGGTGGCGAAGCCCAGCGAGTTCAATGAGATGCCAGTTCCGCCGAGGTACATGCTGTTGGCGAAGGCAATTTCATTGCGCTCCACAAAGGCGAGACCTGCGACGTTCAAGAACGTGCTTTCCAGTCCTTTCACAGAGGCCATGTTGCTTCCGGCCAAACCGTTTGACGCGGCCCAAGGGTTGATCAAAAGTTGACCAGCACCCGCGGAACCTGCACGGTCAGGGTTGCCAGCAAAGGCTGTTCCAAAGGCCATGAAGGCCACGAGGAGGAGGGATGTATGCTTCTTCATGAGAGGTTGCAAATCAGAAGTTGTCAAGGTCAACAGGACGCATCACGCCGAACCATTTGCGGATGGCTTGACCGACTCCGGGGACGTCAATGTGGATGATGTAGACGCCACCGGCGATGGGCACGTTGGCTTCG
>PKDW01000039.1 GCA_002863145.1 Flavobacteriales bacterium | reverse complement strand
CAGTGCCAAGCCACTCCCCCGAACGAAGCCGTTGGTCAAGGCGGCGAACACTCATTGCCCATGATGGAAAGGTGGTTGATATTGATGTTGATGTGTTTTGGCATGTGCTCGTGCGCATCTGTTGCAGACAACCGAAATGGCCAGCCACCGAATTTTGTTCTGATCCTCGCCGATGATCAAGCTTGGAACGGAACGTCAGTGGAAATGGAGCCTGGCATGAAGGAATCCGCGAGTGATTTTCACCAAACCCCTTTTCTGGAGGAGCTGGCGTCCAAAGGCATTCGATTTTCAAATGCCCGTGCTGCTGCACCTGTTTGTGCCCCGTCCCGATATAGCATTCAATTTGGGAAATCTCCTGCCCGCCTTCGCTTGATTCGGGTCGGGATGGATGCAAGCCACATTCCTCATGCTGATTGGCAAAGCATCGCCAAAGTCCTGCGAAGCGTGGACTCCACATACATCGCCGCGCATTTTGGGAAATGGGGAATGGGAGCGAGTCCAGAGATTTTGGGTTTTGAGGTAAGCGATGGTGCCACACGGAATGTGGATGGGGGATTTGTCAATGACAAGTCCCAGTGGGAAACCACAATGACACGAGATCCCAAAAAAATCCTCGAGTTGACAGATCGTGCAACCTCTTTTCTGGACTCATGTGCGGCGAACTCACGTCCATTTTATTTGCAGGTTTCACATTACGCGGTACACAGCAACATCCAAACATCTGATTCCTCCTTCGCCATCATGAATTCTCGTCCTTTGGGTGATCGGCATCGTCATGTGGGATTTGCAGGCATGACGCTTGATTTGGATCAAAGCCTCGGCAAAATCCTAGAAAAGCTTGAAGAGCTCGGGATGAGCGATGATACGTATGTGATTTACATGTCAGACAATGGAGGCGTACCCAACATTCCAGGAGCGAAGAAATACGAGCAAAGTCTGAATCATCCTCTGCAAAGGGGGAAATGGGATGCGATGGAAGGGGGCTTGCGGATTCCAATGGTTGTCGCGGGACCTGGAATTTTGCCGGGGTCTCATTCCAACGCCCACGTTTGGGGAGCTGACTTGTTGCCAACCATCGCCGATTTGGCGAATGGACTGGCGCTTTTGCCAGACAGCTTGGACGGGGGCAGCATGAAGCCTATGCTTCAAGGCAAGAAAGAAGTTGAAGTCACTCGGTCAGTCAACGGCATGGCCTTTCATGTGCCCTATCGAAATAAAATTGCCCTGAATCGCCCACATTCCGCATGGATTTCCGACAATCACAAGCTGCTCTATTTTCATGATGATGGTGAAGTAAGGTTGTTCGATTTGACACACGATTGCGGGGAAACCCAAAATCTTGCGACAGCATTGCCTCTGAGAGCAGAAGCCATGGAGAAGAGCTTGCTGAGTTATTTGGATGAGGTGAATGCCCCAAGGTGGCAAGAAGGCATCACTTGGAAAGGCAACCCCTTTTCGACCTATCAATCCACCCATTGATGAACGCGCGACTCCTGTTTTTTTCAACGTCATGGTGTTCCATGGTTGCATGTGGCGACATGGCTGAGGAACAGATGTTCAGGGAAGCTTCCAAGTTGCCACAAACCCAGCATGCCAACATGGTTTGGATCGAAGGAGGGGAGTTTGTGATGGGAGCAGATGCTGAGGACCACGAGGCGTTGCCTCGTGAAAAGCCTCGTCATCTTGTGGAGCTCAGTGGATTTTTCATGGATGTGCATGAAGTGACAAACGAACAGTTTGGAGAGTTTGTAAAAAGCACCGGTTATGTGACAGTCGCAGAGCGGGAAATTGAGACCGAGCAGGGAGTGCTTGAACCAGGCTCCATGGTGTTTGAGAAGCCCAAGGAAATTTTTGGTTTGCGTGATCATGGGCAATGGTGGAGATGGGAGACTGGTGCAAACTGGCGGCACCCGGAGGGCCCTCAATCTTCTTTAAAAGATCGCAGAGATCACCCTGTTGTGCACGTGGCTTACGAGGATGCGGTAACCTACGCCGCTTGGCGCAATTGCAGATTGCCGACTGAGGCAGAATGGGAATATGCGGCACGATCAAAAGGCCGCGATGTGCGATATCCCTGGGGCAATGAGTCGCCTCTCGTTGGAGACGTCAAATGCAACATCTGGGACGGAGTTTTCCCGACAGTCAATCACGCCATGGATGGGCATGTGGGCGTTGCACCGGTCATGACCTATCCGCCAAATGAAATGGGGATTTGGGATTTGGGAGGCAATGTTTGGGAGCTATGTGAAGATTGGTATGCCCCTGATACGTACCAAAGGTCTGACAAGACAGAGAGGCGTGATCCAAAAGGTGTGCCCGAGTCTTTTGACCCCATGGAGCCAATGGTGCCCAAGAAAGTGATGCGTGGGGGCTCGTTTCTTTGCAATGAAGGGTATTGCTCCAGCTACCGCGTGACCGCGCGCATGCCAGTGGCTTTCGATACAGGAACCAGTCACATTGGATTCAGGTGCGTTCGAGATTCATCAAGTACAAGAGCGAAGGCAGTATCGAAATGACAGTTTTTCGACTTCTGCTTTGTCTTGTGCCTTAATTTGCAGCGTGGAGAAGTCGTGTGTTTGCCTCAATTTTCTTGGCTGTCAGGTTGGCCGGTTTTGCCTCCTCACTGGACTGCTTCTCATTTTGAGTTTTTCCACTTTTGCGCAAGAAGGAGGGATGTCAAACTGGGAAAGCAGTGCGCCTTCACTTGAGCGCACCCCGATCCATGGGATTTCAGCTTCTGGGTTCTGTCGCGTGCTAGGGTATGTTCGATCCCAGCAGGAAGTTTTCCCAAACAATTCAGGGAAGACCATGGCCGTGCTGGTGGGAGACCTTTACCGTGAACCCATGTTTTTAACCAGATTGAAGCTCGTTACCCAAGATGGCGTGCAGTTTGGTGTTGATCTGATGGGCAATTCATTGTTCAAAGGGCCCGAAGTGGAGCCATCTGCGCTCACCCTGGATTTGGGCCTGAACACCTCTCTTAAAATCAAGAAGCCATGGGGCAAGGTCACCCTTCGGACAGGAGGAGTGACATGGTACAGGCAAAGTCGATTGACAGTTTGGGGCAATCAGGCGTTCAACCGTTTGAGTCTGTTCGACAGAAGACCCCAAGCAGCCGTAGATGCCAGACCTTGGACCCGATACCGCAGTTATGTCGCCAAAGGACTTGTCGACATGGGGCTTCGTTACGGGTCCCGCGCGTTCCAAGGAATGTTCATTGGGCTCAGTGACTTGCCAGGAGGAATGAAGTTGAAGGGTGTCCTTGGGAAAAGCAATTTCAATCGCTCTGCCTATGAAGGGGCAATGAGTTTCACTTCAAGTTGGAGAGTGGCGAAGGACATTGGTGAGAAGGGCAGTTTGGCCCTCAATACGCTCATGTCACGCTCAGCATTGGACTCCACATTTGCAAACGAACGAGCGTACCATCTGCACACCATGGAGTCGCGCTTTGGGGTGCGCAAGCACGTGGTGACCCTAGAGGGGGGGTGGGGGTTTTATGCAGAGAACTCGACTGACGCTGTGGAGCAAGGTGGCGCTTTGTTCATGGATGTCAGGGCGAGTCCTGGTGCACGCGTTCCACTTTCGTTCAGAGCTTATCGAATTGCACCGGAGTTTGTCAATGTGACAGGGAATTTTTTGAACTCGTCTGTGCTTGAAGTCTTTCCAAACGTGGCAGGGATCGGGGCAACGGTGAGGGCTCCCTTTGAATCGCCCCTCGTGGGTTTGGGCATCCCTGTGAACAACAGGCAAGGACTGGAGCTTCAGGCGCAGGGTCAAATCTTGGGGTGTGCGGTCAATGTCGGAATGGGCGTGTCTTCCGAAGTTTCACCTACTGAAGGAGGGGTGTCTTATTTCCACCTCGTCAATGGCGAAACCATTTCTAGACTGAACCTTTTCTCGCGAGCTTGGGGCCCTTACAGTGCGTTGAACAGTGTTTACCGTCGAACGTTTGAGGTGGCAGCCTTGTCAGATTCTCTTGTGAATGCGGGGGCGTCCTTTCAAAAAAGGTTCAACACTCTTGAAGCTCAACTCAAAAAGCATGGTCAGTTTTTTGACCGCGCATGGATGCTGCTGTCCACGTTGAAGTTGCGTTCAGCACAACGTGAGTGGTTCAGTTTGCATCGCTCCGCCGCAACGGCCTTGTTAAAGCAGCAATGCATGCAGCTTGATTTGGGCATTGAATTGCATCCTCGCGTTGTTGCATTGGGCCATTTGGGGTTGGAACGCGTGGTTGGAAATGACGAAACGTCACAAGGAGACGCAGATGCGCCTTCCGTGGTCAACAGATTCCAAGACTGGCTGTCCAGTGGACAGCGCCAGGTTTCGACCATGGCACGAAACCAAACACATCAAAGGGCTGGAGTGGGGTTGGATGTTTCCCTCTCCACCGGAGTCAACTTGTATGTCCGACAGCAATGGTATTCCTATCGAGACCCCAATTTCACCATGAACCAACTTTCAGGAACCGAGACGATGGTCGAATTGAAAATGACCTTTTGAAATGAAATTCCCTCTCCTTGCGTTTTCATGTCTTTGTCTAGGTCATCTGGGGTGGTCACAAACCACGACCTCTGGACCTCCGAAGCAATATTGGCTTGACGGATTTTCGCGGACTTGGTTTACGTCTGACGCGTTGTTGGGGAATGAGGTGAACCCGTCCCGCATATCCAGCGGTTGGAACTTGTTCGATTTGAATCCACACGTCAACCCTGTTCAAGGAGTAGAGGTGTTTGCACAAATCCGTGTGCTCAATGAGTTTGGGGGGTTCTTCGGGCAGGGCACCCAAGTTGATGTTCGTCAGCTGCGGGTGTCAGGAGTGCTCCAAAACAAAGTGAAATTCAATCTTGGAGATGTTTACCTCAATCAGTCTGAATTCACGTTGCACGCAGACGAGGGAGAAGTCTCTGACCCGTGGGGCCACGCTTTTGCCGCGCAGCGTAAACTGGTGGCTTACGAGAATTTTTTTCAAGGAAATCGTTGGCGATTGCAAGGGGCCCATGCCAATGCCTCGTTCAAAGGAGACCGTTGGATAGAACATGTGGTCTTGGATGGCTATGTCACCCGCCCACGTGGATCGCGTCAACTTTCGGAATCAACTTACTCGCCAGACCGCGTGTTGGCAGGATTGACCACTGCGCTGGTGGGTCAAAAGGGGTGGTCAGGGGAGTTGCATCACGCCGTTTTGGCAGACTTGCCCTATTCTGGAACATTGGAGCACAATGTCTTGAACCCCGTAACGCACGGCCTGCTGCATAAACAACTACAAATGAATGGGGCTCGCATGCGTGTCAGTGCTGAAGGCGGGTGGTCCAATCATTCATGGCGCATTCGCGACATGATGAACGGAGAGGTCATTGGTTTGTCGGATTCAAGGAAAGGTGGTTTTGCGGGTCTGAAGTTTCTCGTGGCGGCGCAGGACTCGTCATGGCAAGGAGGAATGGGCTATCGCGAGGTCGATCCGTTTTTTAGAAGTGCGGGTGCACAAAGCAAGCGCTACGATTTCTCAGACCTTTCGATTCCGTCGGTCTTTCCGGTTGTTGGAGGGGAGGAACTCTCCCGTTCTGTTTCCTTGTTTGACCTCATCTCTGATGTGACCGTCGCAAACCAAGGGATTTCGGCAACGCTGATGCCGATTGCACCGCTGTTTGACAATGTCTTGCCTTACGGTCAAGCCACCCCCAATCGCAGGGGCGCGATGGCGCACATCCGCAGAAACTTTAAGAATGCCAAGATGACGCTTCGAATGAGCCGTTTTGCGGAGTTGACAGGACAAGGCACTTCGGAATTGAGAACGTTTTCTGCTGCGGGGTTGGGAGTCGAGTGGAACTCTGCGCCATCAGCTTCAAGAAACTTCCGTGTGTCCTTCTATGAGCAAGTCCAGCACACCTTGCGCGGTGGCAGTGATCTTGAACAAGTCGAACTGCTCACATCCAACTTGACGCTTTCTGCTGCCCTTGAGCTGTTGCCGCAGTTTTGGATCGAGTGTTCGGGAAGACATGCCATGGGTGCAGGACACGAATATTTGAACGTGCGCTCAGAACTTGGAGAGTTGTTCAATTTCCAAAGGACAGAATTGGATGTTCATGCATGGATGACCTCGTTGGGCATCATGCACAAATTGTCAAAGGACATTTCTGCCAGGGCCCAATGGAATGTCTGGGGTCAAAACGTTGACAATCGAAGTTCAACTCAAATCCTGGCCAGTCAAGTGTTTATTATGATATCCGCCGACCTATGATGAAGACCACGACACCTATCGCCCTTGTTCTTTTGTTGACCTTGATTTGGAGTGCCGGATGCAATCGTCCTTCCTCGGAGGGGCCATCAATCAATGAATTATTCGGAGTTTTCGAGGTGATTGATTCTCTCCAATTGACCGATGTGTCGCCTGATTTTTCCTTGGGTGAATCGGTGGGGTTTTCCTGCAAATTCTCCAAACCGGTGGAGTGGAATCTGCTCATCACGGGTTTGGAATCTGGCAGCAGAAAGTCCTTCGAGGCGTTTTCATCAGAGTTGTTTGCCGAACAGGTTGTCTGGTATGGGAATTGCGATGATGTTCCGTTTTTCTTGGAGGAGACGTGCGAGGTCAGACTGAGCGTCGAGGGCGAGGAAGAGGAGTATGTTGCCGCTTTGCAAGTGGCGGGTGTCAAAACGTACTCGGGGATTGAGGTGGCCAATTTTGACGACGGGCTTCCCGATGGCGCACTCGTTTGGCACCAAGACGGAGGCAACATGACGTTTGAACTGGCTCAAGAAAATGCGCTACAGGGAAGTCAGTGTTTCAAAATGGGGGGGAGGGTGAATTGGGACTGGAGTCTTGGCTACATAGACATTCCAATTGACTTGAGTGATGTCAATGCATCCGCCGAGGACTTCTTTTTGAATGTGGGTGTTTTCGGTGGGGTGGATGAGGAGTTTGCCACGGATCAATACGTCAACATTTTGCTTTCGGAATCTGACGCTCCGTTCGATGACAACGTCAACAACAACGCAGCGGACATCTTTGGCACAGGATCGGAGGTCTACAAGCACCAAATTCGACCGGTGGATTGGGAGGGATGGAGATATTTTGCCATTCCGTACGCGGAGTTCGAAGTAAAAAGTGAAGGAGGAAACAACGTCAGGGAGCCTTCAGAAATTCGGGGAATTCGTCTTGGGTTGCAAGCCTGTCCCTTCAACAGTGGGAATTGCCCAGACAATGGAAACATTGAAGCGCAGGCAGATGTGGATTACATCATGTTTACAGAAGGATTGCCATTGCTTGAGCAGGAATGATGAGAAGAGGGTTATTCATTTTCGGAATCTGTGCGTTGGGCTGGCTTGGATGCGGCAGCATGCAAGAGGTGTCCCTCTACGAGGTGGACTTGACGCCCACCCCTGAACAGTTGGTTTCGTCTTATCCTTATCGGCACGTCTATCTTGACTCATGCAACTCGAATCTGTTTGGCCACCGCAGTCATCCTTGCAAGCGAGTAAAATTTGTCAAAGACAACTCAGTGGAGGGCGAAGATCACCTTTCGATTGCATGGCGACAAGGAGACAGCTGCCGCTATCTCGGAGTGGGATTTCCTTGGGCCAACTACGTGGGGAAGAATTTGAAAAACTTGGAGCAAATCGCAGCGTTGCAGTTTCAGATTCGACTCGACTCAGGTTCGGTGAGCAAAATCCCCATGTTTTTCTCTTTGGTGGATTACGGGGGGCGTCAGGCCACCTCCAAAATCAACCTGTTGAATGTGGAGGGGCAGAGATTGGATGATGAATGGCGGACTGCACATATTCCGTTGGCGACCTTTCGGGCAGCAGAGAAAGGGCTCAATCTTGAGAATGTGAAGGAACTTCGCATCGAGTTTCAAAGAGAGGGTCATGTGCATTTGGATGCCATTCAGATTGTTCCTTTTCACCATGAAGGCAAATTCTTGGAGCCCAGAGGTGAGGACGTTTGCGAACAATTGCCATTGGTGATGAATGCTGAAAATCAATGGTGGGGGTTGAACGAATCCGAGACGATGGGTTGGGCTCAAGGAGAGGAGTTTTTGACGCTGCATTACGACAAAATCGGTCCTCTGAAAGGTTGGAATTCATGTGGCGTGGCGCTGAACCAGTGGGAAGCCCTTGACATGTCTGATGTGTATTCCGCTTCGGCGCTGACGTTTCGGCTGCACGGACAATTCAGTCCAATCAACTTCTCCATTTGGTCTGCAACAGGTGCCCCGAGGCAGATACGTCAACGGCTTTCGCTGGAGAACTGCCTTCAATTCGAAGAGGGCATTTGGTCTTGTGCCGTCCCCATCAAGCAGTTCGACCAACATGAACAATTCAATTGGTCTGCCACAAGGGAAGTGCGCTTGACCGTCACTGAAGATGTCGACGCGGCAATTCATGAATTTCAGTGGTCAGAGTATCGTGGAAACGTCAACAAGGTTCATCGCTGGATTGAAAACCACATGCAGTGAGAACAACTTGGGAAAATATGACGTGTCTGGGGTTGTGGATGTTGAGTGTATGTGCTCAAGCTCAAACGACTGCCGTGACTCTCGTGGCTGATTCTGCGGGGTGGTCTTTGATGCGTCATGGAGCGCAGCACGAGATCCTGGGGGCAGGGGCAAAGGCTCATTTTGGGCTGCTGGAGGAGTGTGGGGCCAATTCCATTCGGTTGTGGAGCACAAACAAATCGGCGTTGTTGGATTCCGCGCACCAACGAGGGATGTCCGTCATGCTTGGATTGTACTTGAGGCCGGAACGTACAGGGATGAATTACAATGACGTTCATGCGGTCGAGGGGCAACTCGCCGAATTGAAGCAAGAGGTGTTGAGATACAAAGATCATCCGGCTTTGTTGTTGTGGGGCATTGGCAATGAGTTGGATCTCAAGTACACCAACACCAGGGTTTGGGATGCCGTGGAGGAGTTGGCCAAGTTCATCCATGAGGCCGACCCAAATCATCCCACATCCACTGTGCTTGCAGGCATTGACCCTGCGAAGATTCACATGGTTCGAACCCGATGTCCCAACATCGACGTCTTGGGTGTGAATGCCTACGGGAGCATCGAAAAACTCCCACTGAACATTCGTCGCTTTGGTTGGAACAAGCCTTACATCGTCACGGAGTGGGGTGTGAACGGCCCATTCGAAGCTCCTACAACATCTTGGGGAGCGAAGAAAGAACCACCAGGAGGGGCAAAGGCTTCTACACGGTTGAGGCGCTACGAATCCATCATCGCGGCAGATTCGAGCATGTGCCTTGGGAGTTATTGCTTTCTGTGGGGTCAAAAACAAGAGTCCACAGCCACATGGCATGGCCTGTTTTTGAGCGATGGTTCGGCCACGGATGGTGTGGATGCCATGCACAAGGCCTGGTCAGGGGAGTGGCCCATTTGGCGTGCTCCAAGCATTCGAAACATCCGTATGAACGATCGAAGATGGAACGTCGACCACATTGTTGAGCCCGATTCAGAAGTGCAAGTGGATGTCGACTTGAATGCATTCGAGGGTGAAGTCCAATGGCAATGCGCCTTGTTTCCTGAATCACAAACCAAAAAAATGGGAGGTGATCGTCAGGAAAGCCTCGAAGAAATCCCCACCGACTTTTCGTTTGTCAACCCTGGAGCTGTTGTCTTTAAAACGCCGAAGAATCCAGGTGCCTATCGTGTTTTTGTCAAAGCATGTCGGGATGGGAACAATTGCTCGTCGGCAAATGTCCCTTTTTTGGTACGAAAATGACACCCTCAGAAAATTTCAAAATCATGATTCAGTCTTCCTCTCTAACCCGAGTGCTCACAGCGTACATGATGGCGTTCGCCCTCTGGTCATGTCAGTCAGGTTCTGTGAGCGATCAAGAGCCCAAGCCATTGAATGTCATCTACATCATGGCTGACGACCACGCTTACCAGGCCATCAGTGCCTACGGTTCAGACCTTGCCACCCTCGCGCCAACGCCCAACATCGATCGCATCGCCAAGAATGGGGCACGGATGGACCAAGTGTACTGCACGAACAGCATTTGCGGCCCAAGTCGCTCTTCGATATTGACGGGGCAATTCAGCCATGTCAATGGCTTCTATAAAAACGTGGATGGGGGAGACTTCAATGGAGATCTTGTCACCTTCCCTAAGGTGTTTCAACAAAACGGATACGAGACTGCAGTCATTGGCAAATGGCACCTGGGGACAACGCCAACGGGATTTGACTACTCTAAGGTGCTGATCAATTGGGGAGGGCAAGGAACCTATTTCAATCCGCAATTTTGCGTCAATGGAGTGGATACGTTGGTTGAACAGACGAGGCATTCGACCCAAGTGATTGAGGACGATTGCATTGATTGGCTTTCCCAAAAGCGTGATCCTGAAAAGCCCTTTATGCTGCTTTATCAGTTTAAGGCACCACATCGGGATTGGCGCCCTGACTCCATGTACCATGACTTGTTCAGTGACTTCGATTTTCCAACGCCATCCAATTTTGATGACGATTACGCAGGACGTTTGGCGGCATCTGAGAACATGATGGAAATTGGGAACCATCTCAATCGAAGAGACATGAAGCAAGTGCCGCCTGCCGGTTTGACACGTCGGGATTCAATGCGATGGCTCGCTTATGGGGACAAGGGACAATTTTGGACGCCACATGACTCTCTGCAGGGGTCAGAACTTAAGAATTGGAAGTACCAGACGTACATCAAGGACTACTTGAGGTGTGTTGCAGGAGTCGACCGTGCTGTAGGCCGTGTTCTCGATTATCTCGAAGAAACGGGACTTGATGAAAACACCTTGGTGGTTTACACCTCAGACCAAGGGTTCTATCTCGGAGAGCATGGTTGGTTTGACAAACGTTGGATGTACGAAGAGTCTTTCAAAATGCCATTTGTGATTCAATGTCCGGGAGTCATTGAACCAGGAATGACCTCAAATCACATGGCCATGAACATTGACTTTGGTCCCACGCTGCTCGACATGGCAGGCCTAGACATACCGAGTTCAATGCAAGGCAAGAGTTTTCGGTCTGCCTTTGCCGAGGAAAAACAGACAGGGCGCAATTCCGTGTACTACCATTACTACGAGTACCCCATTTGGCACCAAGTGCAGCCACACTACGGCATCAAGTCAGGACCCTACAAGCTGATGCACTTTTACTACTCGATGGACGAATGGGAACTCTACGATTTGGAATCGGATCCCAGGGAAATGAACAACCTATACGCGGAGGCCCCTGACACGCTCGTTGCTCGTCTGAAAAGCGAATTGCGCGATTTGCAAATTGAATTTGGGGACGATCAATCTTTGGATCGCATGAGGTCCATGACGGACACAGTGATTTCGAGGGTGTACAATGAGCCACGAAAAGCACTTGAAAAGAAGGAATAATGAGTGCATCATTGCTTTTGAAGCTGATTTCGACTATCTTCCTTAAGCAACTGATATTGATTTAAATGAGACACCTTTCCTTCCTCCTTGCCGCATGTTTTACGTGCTTTTCTTTCGCCCTTGCTGCTCAAAATTTGACCGGTACATGTGATTTGTTCGAAGAGGGCAACAGCGCCAGTTGGCCATACGTATTGACGGCGACTTCTCCTGACGATCCAGAGTCATCGGCCTCGCAAACCATGGAAATCAATGTGCTTGCCATGCCTGATGGGGCTTCCTATCGCGTGGCAAAAACAGTCGCCAATGGCAATTGGTTTTTTGGAAACGCCACAGCGTTGTCCTTGGGATTGAATACGGTCTCAGTCGCAGCGGTGTCTTTTGATCGCTCGGTCAAGTTCCAGTTTTCTTCGGGTGATGTTGAATTTGATTTGTTGACCGTCAATGCTGAGACATTGAGTTGCGCAAGCGACCTCGACGGCGTGCCCATGGCCGACTGTGCCGCATTTGACGAGGGGCCAAATGCGACTTGGCCTCATGTGATTACCGCAACAACCCCCGATGATCCTGGCAGTTCGTCAGCCCAAACCATGAACATCTTGGTGAGTGCTCTTCCAGCAGACGGAGCCAATTACCGGGTTGTGAAGACGGTGGCCAATGGGAATTGGAACAACGGAAATGCAATGGCACTCAACATTGGCATGAATGAAGTCACAGTAAGTGCAGTCAGCTTCGCACGTTCGGTGAAGTTTCAATTCTCCAGCGGGGCGATTGAGGTGGTCGACATCGCCATCAATGGAACCTCCATTGCTTGTGAAGTTGTGCCTTGTGATGACCTCGATGCAGATGGCATTTGCGATGATGTGGACGATTGTGTGGGCGTTCTTGATGCCCTGGGCATTTGCAACGGCACTTGCTTGGAAGACGCAAATGCGAATGGGATTTGTGATGCTGACGAGGATTTTGTGGACCCGTCAACTTATTGCGGCCCTGGTACAACATGGGATGCCGCTGCAGGTCAGTGCGTGGGGGTGGATACGTGCATGGGGGATTTTGATGGCGATGGGACAATCGCCACGTCAGATTTGCTTGGATTCCTCGCCATTTTTGGCTCCACGTGCATTTGACTTTCGTCCTGCCCTTATGACTCAAAGCGGGCCACCTTCGGGTGGCCCGTTCTTATTTTTGGCCTTTCACAAGCGCAACCCAACATGACCCCACAAGACGACGCCAAACGCGAACAGCTTCGTGCCCAATTGAACGACACGCACACGTGGCCGTGCGTCTTCAAGTTCAAGTTCATCATGCCTTCGAAGCCGGAGAATGAAGCGGCGCTGCGTGCGATTTTTGGTCAGCTGGCCACGTTTCAAATTCGAGACTCGAAAAAGGGGAACTACCGCGCGGTCACGGTCGACGAAAGGGTGGAGGGACCGGATGACATTTTTGCCCGGTATGAAGCCGCGGCGACCATTCCTGGCATCCTTTCACTTTAAGCCATGGAAACGCTGCAGTGGACTTTGTTGGTGGGGCTGTTGGGCATGGTGGTCTATGTCTTGTGGTCTCGGTTGAAGGCGTCCTACGCCCGCGGCGTGGCGCCACGTGTGGACGTTGATTGGGAAGGAGAAGCGGTGCAGTCAGGGGAAGGGACTTTGGAGGTCTCTCTTCGTGTCAAAACCGCAGGGGAGGTGCACATCGAATTGCGTGGTCCTGGTGAAGTCCGTGTGGTCGTTCATGAGGGAGCACTGGCTGAAGGCGTGCACGCGTGGAGCTTGGAGCGTCCCAAGGCGGAAGGGAATTGGACCGCCCACTTGACATGTGAGGGTCACCGCTCAGAGCGAAGATTCAGCCTCTGATCACATGCGCTCGGGCATGTCAATGCCGAGCAGGCTCATGCCGTTGGAGACGGTGGTGCTGACTGCAGCACACAGGGCCAACCTCAACTGACGGACATTGTCGCCTTGTTCCTTGGCAATCGGGTGGTCTTGGTAGAAACTCGAAAACGCCTTGATGAGGTCGTAGCAGTGGTTGGCAATCAACGAGGGATCGTACGTGGCTGCCGCCTCTTGAACCACAGAGGGGAAAGACAATACACCTGCCGCAAGGGTGCGCTCGGCGGCATCCATCGGGGTGTCCGGAGACCATGCGAGGTCTTTCACCGCCACGCTTCTGAGGATGCTTTTGCAACGCACCACATTGAATTGGATGAAGGGCGCGGTGTTGCCAAAGAAGTCGATGCTCGACTTGGGGTCAAACATCATGGATTTGGCAGGGGCCACTTTCAGCAAGAAGTATTTGAGTGCACCGTGGCCGACTTTTCGGGCCAAGTTGGCTTTGTCCTCTTCTGAGAAGTCGTCCACCTTCCCGAGTTCGTCTGAGATGTCACGGGCGGTGGATCGCATTTCGAGCAGCAGGTCGTCGGCATCGACCACGGTGCCTTCACGGGACTTCATTTTACCTTCCGGCAACTCCACCATGCCGTAGCTGAGGTGGTGGTTTTGGTCCGCTTGGGCAAAACCCAATTTCTTCAAGATGAGGAAGAGGACCTTGAAGTGGTACTCCTGCTCGTTGCCCACGGTGTAGACTTGGCGGTCCAAAGCGGGAAAATCTTCGAACCGCAGGATGGCCGTGCCAATGTCTTGGGTCATGTAGACGGCGGTGCCGTCGCCACGAAGCAGGAGTTTCTCGTCGAGTCCGTCTTCGGTGAGGTCCACCCAAATTGAGCCGTCCTCCTTTTGGAAGAACAGGCCCTTGGCGAGTCCGTCTTCGACGTGCTTTTTGCCCAAGAGGTAGGTGTCGGACTCATGGTAGAGTTTGTCGAAGGTCACGCCCATGTCCTCGTAGGTCGCGTTGAAGCCTTCGTACACCCAGCCGTTCATCGTTTTCCAGAGTTCGACCACTTCGACGTCTCCGTCCTCCCAACGCTGGAGCATCGCACGCGCTTCTTGCATGATGGGGCTCGCGGCTTCTGCGTCTTTGGGCTCAAGGCCTCGCGTCACGCCCTCGGCCACCTCTGCTTTGAAGGCCTTGTCAAAGGCCACGTAGTAGCGGCCCACAAGCTTGTCGCCTTTCTCGCCGGTTGTGGCTGGTGTTTCACCGTTGCCCATCTTTTGCCAAGCCACCATGGATTTGCAGATGTGTATGCCTCGGTCGTTGATGATTTGGACTTTCACTACGTCATGTCCAGCGGCTTCGAGGATGCGAGAGACGCTGAAGCCCAAAAAGTTGTTCCGGAGGTGGCCCAAATGCAGGGGCTTGTTGGTGTTGGGGGAGCTGTACTCCACCATGACCTGGGACTTGGACCCTTTTGGAGCAAAGCCCCACGAATCGGTTAGGGCGTCTTTCAACGTGTCAGACCAACTCTTGTCGCTGAGCGTCAGATTCAGAAATCCCTTGACCACGCCGTAAGCCACAATCCATGGGTGACCTGCGGTCAAAGCTTCTCCGAGTTTCTCCGCAACGATGTGGGGAGGTTCGCCCGTCATGCCGGCGAGTGGGAAGACCACCAAGGTCCGGTCGCCCTCGAATTCTGCGCGGGTGGTTTGGATTTGAATCTGCTTGTCTGCGGGGCGTTTGCCAAACGTGGCTTCAAACGTGTCGAGAACCGCGTTGTGCAGTCGGGAGTCGAGAAGATGAATCATGGAGGCAGGTCAGGACGGGGATTCAAGCGGGAGGTGCACTTCGGCCATCATGCAGCGCGCCGAACCTCCTCCGCAGGTTTCAATGGTGTTCAAATCGTTGTGAACGAGGGTTCCAAACTGCCCCAGCGTCTCGCGTTGGGCAAGAGAAAGCACTTCAAAAGCCGCTTGACTCATGACAATCAAGGTCTCGTCTTGGGTGGTTTGGACTTCGAGCATGTTGCCGGCGAAGTGGTTGATTTGGTTTTCGGTGAGCAGCACAACGGTGAACCCGTCCTCCGACAAGGTCTCTTCGAGTAGTTTCCTGTCCTCGGGATGGTCCACGCAGTCCAAACACACCGCCGCCCAGCCCGTGCCAATGGCCATCATGACGTTGGTGTGGTAAATGGCCTTGCGTGCGTCTCCCACGGATTGAAAGGCCTCAAACACCACGCCTTCGAGGTCCATGGCTTCGCACCAGTGCTCAAAGGCATCGCGGTCGGTTCGAGGGCTCAGTGCGGCGTACGCCTTGCCGTGGATGCGGTCCAGCACCATGCTGCCCGTGCCTTCCAAGAAGGCGTCGTGCGATTCGAACTCGGTGAAGTCCACAATTTCCTCCATGGCGAAGCCGTGGGTGTGCACCAGGTCGTGAAGGATGTCTTCACGACGTTCTTGTCGGCGGTTGGGCGCGAACATGGGGTAGAGACCCACCCGTCCGTCGCTGTGAAAGCTCACCCAGTTGTTGGGGAACAGGGCGTCGGGCGTGTCGGTGGATGGATCGTCGTCCACGACAATGACGCGGACACCCCGCACCCGAAGGTCGTCGACCATGCCGTCAAATTCGGACAAGGCAATGTCGTGAACGTCGTCCACTTCAGCGTCCTTTTGGTAATGGTTGTTGCCTGCCGTCTCTTCGTTTTTTCGGAACGTGGCTGGACGAACCATCAAGATGTTCGAGGTGCTCTGGGAACGAGTTGGGTTCATGCTGAACGGGTTAGGCTTGGCGGAAGAGGGGCAGGGTGACACAGCGGAGAAGGCCTTCCATTTTCGCAGTCTCTTGCAGTGGTGTGGTGTGGATGCGATACCCCCAGTCGAGGAGCTGCGCGTTCACGTGTTCAAAGGTCGGACAGGAGACCACATCCTCGGGCGTGATGGAGATGAGGTTGCATTGCATGTCGTACATCTGGTCGGCATCGACCTCGAGCAATTGGCCTTCGAATTGACATCGAATGAATGCCCGGTCTTCTTCGTGTTTGAGTCCGTTGGCGTGAAAAATGGCATGGCCTCCTGCCAGCACACTCAGGCAACAGTCCAAGTGAAGGGCGTTGGTCCGTGGGTCGTCGTCCGATTTGGTCAGTTCAAATCCCCGAACTCGCCAGTCGGTGTATTGGTCAGAAAGCCAATCCAGCGCAGCTTCGTTGGTGCGCGAGGTTGTGTACGTGGCAAAGTCATCGGCAGCGCTGTGTCCCACCCAGATTTCTCCATTCATCGGCATCACATCTCCACCTTCCACGCGCACCCCGGCGGGCGGAGTCAGCACGTGAGAATCGCGGATGTCTTTCAACAGTGGCTCGATGCCTTGCCACTCTGCAGCACGGTCGGAGATCATGCGCATGGCGACGAAACGGTCGTCGATGACCACCCCGACGTCGCGCGCGAAGATTTGGTTGACATCTTCCAAATCCTGAGGCCGCAACACGCGGATGTCGTGGGCCTCCAAAAGGGCCGCAAGTCCATCCAGCTCCGACATGCAGTCGGACTCGAGAGGGAATGTGCCTGCGCGGATGTGTTCCTTCGACTTGGGATCGTACGCATCTTCGAGAAGGGGTGTGCCTCCCATCGACCGTGCCGTGCCCACCACCACAGTGCGTAGGGCATCCCATTCATTGACCGCGCGCAGGTTCATGTCTTACCGCTTGTCGAAGTGCTCACGCTTGTGACGCAACAACTCCAGCATGGTCTCTTGCTTCATCATTTCCGACGCCAGTTGAGGGGACTTGCTGATTTGGGGTGGCAGGAACATGCAGTGCAAACTGTCATTGCTGCTGAGCACATACATGGAGGATTCTGCGTTCACCTCAAACTGTCGGATGCGCGCGGTGTCTCCGTCTTCCACCTGGTTGAAGTCGAAGTATGCGATGGCTTCCTTGCCGTATTGATCTTGGAGGGTCAAACGCATGCCTTCGGGGTTGCCTTCGAAATTTTCGAAGAAGTCCAAGAAGTAATTCAAATCCAAGCCGAGCAGGGCCACCTGCTGGTCCCCTTCGTCCACCCATGGGCTGGCGTAGCGGATGTGGCAACCACCGGCACGGTTTCGCAAGCCGTTGTGGAACCACTTGTCCATCATTTCCTTTTGGACCGTCAGCATGGCGGTGTCGGCTGTGCGGTGTCCGGGGAAATGCTCAAACATCGCGTCCCATTCGCCGACGTTGGACAGGTGGAAGTACGTGTAGAGGTCGTCCAACACGACGGCAAGGGAATCGTCTCCCATGAAGTTGGCAAGGCCGACCTTGTCGATTGTGATGCTTAGGGGATCCAGCTCCGGGTGCACTTCCAAGTCAGGGACGGCCACCACGTTGTCGGGGGCGTCTTGGGAGACCCTTAATTTGGACGTTCCTTCGGAAGAGGAAGGGGGCGTTTCACAGCTTTGGAGTGCCAAGCCAGCACAAATCGTTGCCCACAATGCAGGCGCGAACACACGTTTCCAAGTCATGTTCCAAAGATACGAGGTGCCACCTCGTCGGGCCCCTTCGTCAATTGACGAAAAACGAGCTGCCGTCCTGAGGCGATTGTTGAATCAGACGTCGCGTCACTTCGATGCGTTCTAGCAGCGATTGTTGCATCTCTTGGATGCTGGCTTTGGAGAGAATGTCGGCACGTTGCCTGGCGTCGATGCCCAAGTGTTGAATGAGGCGAACGAGTCCCTGATTTTCCAAGTTGCCCACATACATGTCGTACGTCTTCATGTCCTGGATTAGGGCGTCTCTGGCATCGGCACAGGCCTTGCCCAATGGCCAATTGGGCCATTCCTGAATGTCTTCAACTTCACCCAGCGGGTAGGGGACGACGCCCGGGGCTTCATCCATGTTTTTCAAGCGGAACAACCCCGTGGCCGTCACAGCCACGTCGCGCTTGCCTCCGGAGTGGCGCTTTTGCACATTGACCAAGCGCATTTTGGCACCCACACGCCAAATTTTGGAATCGTGGAAGAAGGGAATGCCAAACTCGTCCACATGCATGGCCTCCAGGTCGTTGAACAACACCTGATAGCGTTGTTCGAAGATGTGGAGCCCCACGATTTCGCCTGGCATGGGCAACAGACGCAGAGGGAGCATAGGCAGAGGCATGCTGCGAGGTTACAACTTCCATTTCTCGCATCTCGGGCTTTCGTCACCAAGCCCTCACTTGGAGGGCTAAGGCTTCACATCAGGGACGGCAACGCCTGCGAATCCTCGGCTGCCATCGGGATACATGCCCTCGATCAGGAGTCCCGCTTCGTTGCTTTGGGCGGCGCGGGCCACCGCACGCTCCACATCTTGAAGTCCTGTCACCGGCGATCCATCGATGCGCAAGACAATGAAGCCTTTGCGGATGCCTTGCTGCCCCCAAGCGCCGTTTCGAAGGTCGGTGACCATGACGCCGCCGCGCAATTGGAGGTTCTCGCGGATTCGGTCGGGGACGGGACCGAGTGCGACGCCCCAGGCGTCTTCGAGTTGTTTCATCCGAGGCGCAGACTTGGGGGGCTTCGTATTGCTGCTCATTGGGTTGAGGGTCGGTGCGCCATGGCGGTTGGTCAAGGTCACGACCACATCGCGCCTGGTTTGCCCGCGCTGCATTTTGACGCGAACCTCATCGCCAGGTCGGTGTTTGGACAGTTGCTCCTGGAGGGAGGGGAAGGAGCCCACGTCGATGCCGTTGATGGCCAAAATGCGATCGCCACCTTCAATGCCCGCCTCACGTGCGCCGCCTCCAGGAATTGTGGAGGCCACGACGACACCCGGTTCGCGAGATTGGACTTGAATACCCATGTACGCGCGCTGCACCCGACCAAATTCCCGGATGTCCTTGACGACCTTGGCGACAATGGAGGAGGGAATGGCGAAGGAATAGCCCGCGTAGGAGCCTGTCTGAGAAGCGATGGCCGTATTGATTCCAATGAGTTGGCCTTCCAGATTCACAAGCGCGCCTCCGCTGTTGCCCGGGTTCACGGCCGCGTCGGTTTGCAGGAAGCTCTCCACGGGAAAGACTTCGCGGGAAGCATCGGCCTCGAGCAGGCGAATGTTTCGGCCTTTGGCACTGACAATGCCCGCTGTAACAGTGGAGGTCAAATTCAAGGGGTTGCCTACGGCGAGCACCCATTCACCCACTTGCACTTTGTCGGAGTTGCCCATTGTCATCGCGGGAAGGGGACGGTCCGCCTCAATGGCCAGGACGGCCAAATCCGTGCTCGGATCACTCCCCACCACACGGGCCACATGAGATTCGCCGTCGGAGGTGTTCACGCGCACTTCCCGCGCGCCTTGGATGACATGGTGGTTGGTGACAATGACGCCCGCTTCATCGATCAACACGCCACTTCCTGAGCCTTGTGCAATGCGACCGCCGGCCATGCCCAACATGCTGAGCCAAGGATTGCTTTGGTCTGCGACAAGAGAGGCTGTCTGAACGTGGACCACAGCATCCACCGACGCCGCAGCGGCATGGACAAACGCATCTCCGCCCGCCGTTGTTGCGACAGGCGCAGGCCAATTGGGTGGAGCCGCGGTTGAGGTGGAGGTGAGCCGGAAAGGTGTCGACTCAAGTGCGGAGGACTCGCGGAGGACAAGTGTCAAGGTGGTGGCGACGCCCAAAGAGAACAAGGTCACACCGCCCATCAGTGGGAGGAACAAAGGGGATTTCATGGTCTTGTAGATGTGACACAAAACAACGCAAGCACCCCGTGAGGCTTGCCCCGGAAAATGTCAACAAATCTGAACGCCCCCGCGTGTTTACTTTTCTTGGCTGAGTCCGATTTCGCGCAAACGCTCGCTCAGGTACTCGCCGGCCGTCGTCGCAGGATCCATGGGCGTGCATCCTTCGGCCACGCATTGGGGCAGTGCGGCCAAACTCATGCTGGGAACGGGGTGGCAGAAGAAGGGCATGCTGAAGCGTGGCTGTCCCCACAGTTCCTGAGGGGGGTTGACCACGCGGTGGGTGGTGGACTTCAGCTCGTGGTTGGTCAATCGCTGGAGCATGTCGCCCACGTTGACAACGAGGTGTTCGGGCAAGGCTTTGACCGCGGTCCAAGCACCTTCCTTGTCCATGACCTCCAATCCGTCCGCAGATGCTCCCACGAGCAGCGTGATGAGGTTGATGTCTTCGTGCTGGCCGGCGCGAACGCTCGTATCAGGTTCTGACGTGATGGGTGGGTAGTGAATCAGGCGCAAGATGCTGTTGCCGCCGTGGACGTATTGCTCGAAGTACGCCTCGTCAAGTTCGAGGTGGAGGGCAATGGCGCGAAGCATTTGGCGTCCCACGTCTTCGAGACTTTTGTACAAGGCATCTGCCCGGGGAGCCAAGGCAGGACGCTCTGTCACATCCGCATTGGGCGGGTAATTGTCCATGTCGGCCCCCTCTGGAATGTGGGTTTGTCCGACTTGCCAAAACTCCTTCAAATCGGCAGCTTTGGAGTCTTTGGCATGCTCCGTCCCAAATCTCACATATCCGCGCTGGCGGTTGTGTTCAGGATGCTCGTGCTGGAGTTTGGCCTCATTTGGCAATGCGAAGAATGCCTCCGCCTCGGCGTACATGTCTTCGATGACACTCGGGTTCACGCCGTGGCCGGAGATGGCCGCAAAACCGACCGAGCGGTAGGCGGCACCTAAGTCTCGGACAAAGGCCGTTCGCTGCTGGGGGGTGCCATGGGTGAAATGGCTGAGGTCCAACGTGGGAATGCCGGCCACAAAATCGAGGTGGGCCACGGAATCAGGTGGGTTCTTCATGACGAGGAGGTTGAGGCAAAGTTCGCAATTCTCAGTCAGATGCGTGGCCGGCGACGCGAATCAAAAGCTCGGACAGCGTTTGGCTGTGGGTGCGCCACGAGAATTGTCCTTCGATGCTGCGTCTGGCGCGGCGTGCCATGTCACGGGCCTCCGTGTTGGCGTCAAGGAGGTCATCCACTGCTTTGGCGAAGGCGGCGGCATTTTGACAGACCACGGCGTGTCCCGTGCTCGGCAAATTCAGTGGTGCAAAGGCATGGGGAGAAAGGACGCATGGGACTTCGGCGGCCATGGCTTCCAACACCTTGTTTTGGAGCCCAGTGCCAATGCGCAACGGCGCCACAAACAGAGTGGCTGCCCGGTATTCGGCGGCGATGTCATCCACCCAACCCGTGACGGTCACCCGGTTGGAGGCCAAGGCTTGCACGCTGGCTTTGGGCTGGGCTCCCGCCAGAACCACGCGGACGTGTGGGTGCTTGACGAGAGGCAGGATGTGCTCCACCAAGTGATGGGCAGCATCCACGTTGGGGGCGTACGACATGTTTCCGGTGAACAGGAGCACGGGATCGCCTTCGGGGGCGGATTCAGCCGGTGAAAACGTGCTCAAGTCCACGCCGTTGGGCACGAGCTGAATGCGGTCGCGGTCGCCGTGAGGAATGAGCAGACGGTCGTTGCGCGAAATGATGGTGGCCCCGTCGAAGTAGTCAAGCACCCGTGATTCGTAACGGGCGAGTCGTGTTCCCTCGGTGCGCAACAGCCATTGGTAGGCCTTCATGAACAGGCGCGTCTCATTGTTGGCGCGACGATGCATGCCCGCACTGAGCGCATCCATGTAGTCCAACACCTTGGGGACTTCGTGGAGATCCTTGACGTATTCTGCGCAGCGCACCAATTGCCCATAAATGACGTCGGGTGCGCAGCGGACCGAGAGGTCGCGGATTTGACGTTGGACGCGAGGTTCCGTAAACCAGACCACCTGGAAGGGCTTGTCCGAGGCCCATGCCCAAGCCATGCGCCAGAGTCGTCGCATCCAAGAAAGTCGGTACACATGCAGTTCGTGAACCCAAGGAGAAAGGGCCTCTTTTTGCTTGAGAGAGGCGTCTTTGGAGCTTAAGCAACACAAGATGACTTCGTGTTCCTTGCTCAGGTGCTTCAATTGATGAAACAGGCGCAGTTTGTCTCCCTTTTCGAGGGGGAAAGGAATGCGCGAGGACATGACCAACACCTTCATGCGTCCACCCAATATTGAAGGTAATCGGTCAAAATCCGGGCACGTGCACGGTGGTCGAGATGGTCCAAGGCCCATTGTCGGCCGGCTTTCCCAAGTTCAATGGCGGTGTCGGGCGATTGAATCAAATGCACCAAAGCCTTTCCCATGGCGGGTGCGTCGTCTGCCACCCAGACGTGTTTGCCAGGCGTCAGATCCATGCCTTCCATGCCTTTGGTCGTGGTGACCACTGGGCGACCTGAAGCGAGGGCCTCCGCCAATTTGATGCGCATGCCTGAACCTGCATGAAGGGGGACCACGACGATGCAAGGGGAATTGTATGTGGCTTGGGCATCTTCCACTTCGCCCAAGATGTCGATGCCGAGTGACTCGTCGGAGGCCCAATCTTCAGGCATTTGACGGCCTGCGAGCAAGAGTCGGAGTTCCGGCGAAGCTTGGTGAACCAGCGGCCAAACCTCGTCTTTCAACCACTGCACGCCTTGCACATTGGGCGTCCAGTCCATGGCTCCAAGGTGCAGCACGGTGTTGGGCGGGGTGTTCATCTCAGAGTGAGGCCGGTTCTCCACGTCGAGTCCAAAAGGCAAGGCAATCACCCGGGATGCGTCCGTCGACGCGGGAAGGTGATCTCGAAACCAATGCGCGTCGTGCGCTGTGATGGCCGCCACGGCATCGACCGCATGCAGAAGCCTGCTTTCTTCTGTGGCGAGCTTGGATTGAAACAGGTTGAGCAGCCATTTCTTGGGGCCAGGTCCCATGCCTTGGGACACGTCTTCCCACAATTTGTGTTCGACGTTGTGCGCCCGCAACACGATCTCGGCGTCGCTCAGCCTTCGAATGGCAGGGATGTAAGAGGTGGTGAACAAGGACTCCAAGAGGATGACATCGTACATGTCGACCCGCAGCGCTTCCTCGATGGCACGGTCCATTTCAGGCACGTGAAATCGGCTCAAATGGTAGCTTTCTCCCGTGATTACGTGGCTCAAGGCATCCCGGAGGTTGAGTTGCGTATCTGCAAAAATGGCCTCGATTGCGGTGGCTTCGAGGTAGGTGTGGTCGATTTGGTCTCGGACAAACGGGTGCTTGTGCGTGTGCAGCGTCAGCACCTTCACGCGGTGCCCTTCCGCCAGCAACCCGGTGGTCAGGCTGTCCATGGCAATGCAGCCTCCATCCACTGCGGGACGGGGCGGCTTGTGACAAATTTGAAGGATGCGAAGGGGAGCATTCATCTCGGCCGCCAAATTAGGACGAACCCCACCGTGGAATCCACCGACGTTCTTTCGTTGTGCTCCACATCAAAAACACGGCCAAGGGAAGCAAGGTCATGGTGCTCAACCACATG
>PKDW01000049.1 GCA_002863145.1 Flavobacteriales bacterium | reverse complement strand
GTCCCTCGCCAAATCCGCCGTTCAGGATGGATGAACATAGAGGGCGTGGAATACAGCATGACCCAATGGTTCCCCAAGCTTTGTGAGTTTGACCACCACGGTTGGCACACCAACCCCTACATCGGACGTGAGTTCCATGGGATTTGGGGCAACTTCGACGTGCACATCCACCTTCCCGAAGGCTACGGCATCGGCGCCACAGGCGTCAAGCAATCCACCACGTCGTCGCCCATGCCCACAGGCCTGCCTGGAACCATCCACCACTACAAGGCGAGCAACGTCATCGACTTCGCATGGGCCGCCGACCCCGATTTCATCGAAGAGGCGGTCGATGTGGATGGGGTCACCCTTCGTTTGATTCACCAAGCCAACGCAGAAATCGACAGCAACTGGACGGTGCTTGCAGACTATGCCGCGCAAGCCATGGCTTACATCAACGAGGACATCGGCCCCTACATGTACCCCGAGTACACAGTGATTCAGGGAGGCGACGGCGGCATGGAATACCCCATGATCACCTTGATCACAGGAGAGCGCTCCTTGCGCAGCTTGGTGGGCGTCACCGTTCACGAAATGGCACACAGTTGGTTCCAAGGCATGGTGGCCACCAACGAGAGCCTCCACGAGTGGATGGACGAAGGATTCACGTCTTGGGCCGAGTCGCGCTGCATGGCCAGCCTGTTTGCCGACCCCATGAAACCCGATGAAAATCCGCACAAGTGGGCCTATGCGAGCTACATCAACCAAAACCTCTCCGGCAACGAAGAGCCCTTGATCACGCACGCCGACCACTACAAAACCAACCGCGCATACGGCGTCGGCGCCTACAGCAAGGGCGAGGTCTTGGTTGAGCAACTCGGCGCGGTCATGGGCACAGAGGTGCGTGACGAAGCCATGCGGACGTACTTTAAAAACTGGGCCTTCAAGCACCCCGGCCCCAACGACTTCAAGCGGGAGATGGAACGCGCCTCAGGTTTGGAGCTCGATTGGTACTTCCAATACATGATGCACACCACAGATGCCGTCGACTACGCCGTCGAATCCGTGGTGAACAACGAAGGGACGGTCACGTTGGAACTCAGCCGTCGCGGTGATATGCCCATGCCGCAAGATGTCACGTTGACGTGGGAGAATGGCTCCACCACCCTCGTTCACATCCCCCTTGTCATGATGCGCGGCCACCGAACGTTGGCTGACGGAGAAATCCTCGCAGCAGATTGGCCATGGGTGGATGTCAATTACACCTTGGAAGTACCCTCGCAAGGCAAGTTGAGTGCCGTCACCTTGGATGCCGAGGGGCTCCAAGCCGATGTGCACCGCGACAACAACGCCATCACGTTCGACTTGGAACGCGACCAAGAGGCGCGTCAATCGAATTAACTCCATGTTCCGTCAGCACATTCAATGGCAGTCTGCCTGGGTCGACAGCACCCTCCTTGTGGTGCTTGGCTTGGCTCTGATGGGATGGCTGTCTCCTCAAGTTTGGACATTTCAAGGAACCCTGCCCATCACCCCGCAGAGCCTCATCGTGGTCTTGTGGGGAGTGTTGTGGGGTTGGCAGGTGGGGACGGCAGCGGTGGCATTGTACCTCGTCTCTGGGGGACTCGGTGCCCCCGTGTTTGCCGATGGCGCGTCAGGTTGGATTCACTTCACGGGAAGCACCGCAGGTTTTCTGTTCGCATTTCCCATTGGGGCCTTGGTGGCTGGATGGTTCGCTGAACAGGTGACCCGCATGCATTACGGCGCCTCTGCCTTGCTCCTGTTGCTGGGACAGTTGGTCATTGTGCTCCTCGGCTTGACCTACCAACGCGGCATCATCCCCGTTGAGGTTTCTCTTGTGGAAAACTTGCTTGATCTCATGCCACCGTTGCTGGTGAAAGCTGCACTCGGGACCTTGATCGTGGTCTTCGTGGGGCGTGGTGTCACAGGACACAAGCCTGCCTCAAAGGGTTCGTGACAGAGGTGCTACCTTGGCGCACCAAATCACAGCCATGAACATGCTCAAATCCCTCGTGGGGGGCTTGCTTTTGGTTGCCGTCGGTTGTGCGGCACCTGAAGCGTCTCACTCCAAGAAATCCCAGCTCGTCGCCGACATGAAACGCGCCACCGACCACCACAGCTTCAGCAAGCCAGACGAAGCCGTCACCACGCATTTGAAGTGGGACGCCAGGGTTGATTTCGACCAACGCCAAATCACCGCCACGGCCACCTACCAAATCCAAACGGCGAAGGACGCAGAACGCTTGTTGCTCGATTGTCGCGACCTGACCATTCACAGCGTGACCGTCGACGGCCAAGAAGCTCCGTTCGAACTCGCGCCAGTGAGACCTTTTTTGGGACAGCCTTTGAGCATCCCTGTGACAGGCAGCACCCAAGAGGTCAGCGTGGCTTACACCACCTCCCCTGATGCGGCAGCCTTTCTCTGGGTCGAAGGCGCGTCGCCTTTCTTGTTCACCCAAAGCCAGGCCATCCTCGCACGCACCTGGGTGCCTTGTCAGGACAGCCCTGGCGTTCGCTTCACTTACGAAGCCCATGTGGAGGTGCCCACCGAATTGATGGCCTTGATGAGTGCCGTCAACCCGACCGAAAAATCAGCCGATGGCCACTACGACTTCGTCATGGAGCAGCCCATCCCATCCTACCTCCTCGCTTTGGCCGTGGGCAATGTCGAATTCCGCAGTGTCGGAGCGCATACCGGGGTGTACGCCACTTCGGATTTGATCGATGCCGCAGAATACGAATTTGCCGAAATGGAGGACATGCTTGTGGCTGCCGAAGGGCTCTACGGCAAGTATGCGTGGGAGCGTTACGACCTGCTTGTGCTCCCTGCAGCGTTCCCCTTTGGCGGAATGGAGAACCCACGACTGACGTTTGCCACCCCCACCATCATCGCAGGAGATCGCAGCCTCGTTTCCCTCGTGGCGCACGAGCTCGCGCACAGCTGGAGTGGCAACCTCGTGACCAATGCGACATGGGATGACTTTTGGCTGAACGAAGGCTTCACCGTGTACTTCGAGCAACGCATCATGGAGGCCGTGTACGGCCGCGACATCAGTGAAATGCTCAGCACCCTGAGCTATCAAGGCCTGGTCGACGAGGTGGACGCCATCATGGATGTCAACCCCAACGACACCCATCTTCGCCTGCACTTGAAAGACCGCGACCCAGACGATGGCATGACGGCCATTGCTTACGACAAGGGCTACTTCTTCCTTCGCCTTCTCGAGGAGACCGTGGGACGCAGAACATTCGACAGCTTCCTGAAAACCTACTTCACATCGCATGCCTTCCAGGTCATGGACACCGACACGTTCCTCGACTACCTCAACGACAATTTGCTCAACACGGAAGAACTCCGGAGTGCGGTGAATGTCCCTGCATGGGTGGACGGACAAGGGCTTCCAGGCAATTGCCCCGAGGTGAAAAGTGCACGCATCGAACGTGTGGACGCCACCTTGAACGCGTGGACTCTCGGAAACATCGCTTCCGACGCCCTGCCCTGGTCTGATTGGCTCTACCAAGAGCGCTACCGCTTCCTATCCAACCTGCCTGACAACACCGACGCAGCTCGTTTGGCTGAGTTGGATGCCGCATGGGACATCAACAGCACAGGCAACAATGAAGTGTTGTTTGCGTGGTTGGAACAAGCCGTTCGCAGCCAACACACGAAGGCATACGACCGCTTGCGCACGTTCCTCGTGGGCGTGGGACGTCGCAAATTCTTGACCCCCATCTACAAAGCCATGGTTGAAACGGGACAAACCGAACTTGCACGTGACATCTACAAGGAAGCCCGCCCCAACTACCACAGCGTGGCCACGGGCACCATGGATGAATTGCTCGGCTTCGTAGAATAAACATCAGGCCATTCAACACACGAAAAAGGCACCTGATTGGGTGCCTTTTTTCATGGCTTCAAGCGTCATGGCCGTCGGTCAGGTCATCGGATGATGGTCACCACGCCGAAGACCTCCTTTCTGAAGCTCTCATCTTCGATGCTGTGGACTTCGATGCGGTACGAGTAAGGACCATTGGGCACGTAGTGTTGGCCCTCTTCGCCCACTTGACCATACCATGCGTCGGTCGGGTCTGTGGTGCTCCAAATCAACTCTCCCCAGCGGTTCCAAATCTCGAACTCAAAACGGTCTGGATCGATGTCCGTCCCTTCCACAAAGAAGGCATCGTTGTATCCGTCGTTGTTGGGAGTGAATGACGTCGGGATGAACAAGTTGAACATGCTCTGAATCTCGATTTGGCGATTCACCACATTCACGCAACCGTTGGCATCGGTGATTTGCAGCTGGACGGGGTAAATGCCGCCTTCGGTCAAGGGGAACTCAAACACGGGGTCCTGTTCAAAACTGTACCCGAGCGGATTGAAGGTGTTGAACGTCCAGAACCACTCCACAACATTGGCGGTAGAATAGCCGTCAAAAGTGATCTCTGTCTCCGGCGCACGCGCGGGCTGAGGACCGGCGAAGTATCCGACATCGGGAATCGGATACACGTTGATGTATGCTTCCTCCACTTGGGTGTACTCACAACCGCCAGCCAAAGAGGTGACGGTCAGAGAGACGTCGTAGAAGCCAGGTTGGCTGAATGTCTTCACCGTGTTCGACTCTCCCGCAAAGGTGCCATCACCAAACGCCCACAGGCTTGAAGTGATGAGCGAAGGATCGGTTTCGTTCGTGAACAAGAAGGTGCCCGTCCCACAGGCGTTCGTCGTGTCGGCAGAGAACTCGATGGGCACAGGGCTTTCCAGGACCACCTCAGAACACTCCGTGGCCGCCGGGGTCTCACAGTCGTCGGTGACCGTCACACAATACGAGCCCGTGCTCGGCGGGAACGTCCAAATGGACTCTTCATCTTCGTTCAACACGTTGCCCTCAAACGTCCAGGCGTACGAGTAACCCGATCCGGAGCCCCCATTCGATGCAGAAGCGTCGAGGTAGGCCTCCTCCCCGCTGCACAAGAAATCCGAAGCCACAAGTTCGGCATTGATGGGCGCCAACACATTCACACCCACGGCGTATTCAGCCGTTGGGCAGCCGTTGACGTCAAAACCTTGGACCGTGTATCCCGTAGAGATGTTGGGTGAAACCTGTTGGACAGGGCCATTGGGGAGACCGTTGTCCCAAACGTAGGTCCAGACATTCAACGGGTCTTGGTCTGAGGACACCTCCAAGGTTGCCGTGCCCCCCAAGCAGATGACTTGGTTGGGTGGCGTGTTGAGAAACAGAGGTTCCGGGTCTTCCAAAAGGATTGGGAAATTGTAAACACAACCGACAGCATCATACACCACAACAGTGTAGCTGCCGGGCACGAGGTCATTTTGATTGAAGTCATTGGTGTTGTTCCACACCGACGTTTCAATGGGTGTCGCCCCTGCCGTCGCTTCATACAATTCGATGGTGAACGGTCCCTCAGGTGCATTGGCATCTTCAAAGATTTCCACCGAAATCACCCCGTCATTGGCAAAACAAGAAGGCTGCGAAAACGCGACATCAAACTCAAAACCGGGCTCCACCAGCACCACGTCAGTGGCTTGGCAGTTGTCAAATCCAACTGGCTCCACATACAACGTGAATTCAATCGGCTCTCCCTCGAAATCAATCACCGTGGGTTGCGCGACGGTGTTGTCATCGAGGTACTCTGCGGGTTCCCACAGCCAGTCGTATGAGCAAACATCACCGCTGCCTGCACAGGTGGCGCAAAAGGCCAACGGATCAAAGTTTCCTGAGCCACACCCCACTGAACCGTCAGACGTCAAGACAATGGTCAAACATCCAGATGGATTGGTCGCCATGAAGTCCACACCTGTGAAGTCCCCATTTGTCGTGACAATCAATGGTGCCGAAGCGTCTGGGCCATCGTACACAGACATGAAATCACAACATGTCTCCAGGAACCCTCCTGTGAAGTTGAGGCTCATCATGGTCCCATCCCCTGGGTTGTCTGGACAATAGGTGTAGGTCACGTTTTCACCGTTGCCGAGGCAAATCTCAAAGCTGCCCGCATCTCCACCGCATGCGGAGACACCTCCATCGTCAATGGCGCCAAGAAGCGTGACTGGGTTGCTGCAGAAAATTTGATCAGGACCCGCTGTGATGAACGTTCCTGGATTGTCAACCACCTCAACGGTGAGCGTGGTGTCCCACGTGCAGCCAAAGTTGTTGGTCACAACATAGCCAAACTCAAAGGTCCCAGGATCGGGGAACAACAAATCGACGTAGTTCCCATCGTCGCTCACATCTACAACGCCCGTTTCCGAGGTGCTGAGGATGTTGTCGATGTCGCCTGCAGGGTGCCAGTAGGAACTGTCCGAGCCCAAACCAATCACGGGGGTGAACGTGGTGACACCGGGGACGATCTCCGGGTTGAAATCAATGCCCCACTCAAACAACGTACCGTTGTCCGCAGCCCATTGGTCGATGACATTAAAAGTCCAAATGCCATTCAACGGGCAGCCCACAAAATCACACAAATCTCCGCATGGCAAGTAGGTACCTGAAGGCATGGGGTCTGCGGCGTCCGGGTTATTCGCGTCATCCAGAACCCACTCGGCATCCATGTTCCATGAATAATCATAACCTTCGCCATCTACAATTCCGAGGTTGTTGCCCCCCAAATCGACAGGAGTACAACCCGATGGATCGGGACCGCCAGAAGCACCATTGTCCATCAAAAGTACTTCCGTTCCGTCGGGACACGTGACCCAAAAGCTCAAATCGCCAATGAAGCTGTGCTCGATGTTTGCCGTGATCAATTCAATGTCATCACAATCCTCAAGCACTTGGTCGGTGTCAAAGAAGTCAATGAACAACTCAGACGTAAACGCCACACCCGTTGCATCAGGCAAATCTGCCAATTCGGAAACCCCAACAGGTGGCAAGGCTGTCCACGTGATGCTTTGGACGGGGTTGCCATTGAGGAAGCCTGGTGCGTCCTCGCAAAGCGGGGTCGTAATCTCCGTGTTAAAAATCGGGATGGTCGACACCAAGACCTGATGAGGCAACAAGTTGGTGCTGTTGCAGTTGTTGATGTCTTGCACCACCAGTGTGACGATGTATTCACCTGGAGTTGAATAACTGTGGCCCAGCTGATACCCATCGGACACAGCCGTCGTTTGCACAGAACCATCGCCCCAGTTCCAAATCAATGAATCTAGCGGAAACTCGGGGGCACCTTGAGACGAGGCACTTGCATCAAAAGTCACCACTTCATCAGGACATACACCCACACTGGTCGGGTTGTCAGGAAATGGTGCAGGACTCACCAATTCGATGCCAGCTTCGGGGTACGAGCAAGGGGTCACACAAGTCACTTCAGCCACCCAACCTTGGTCACCGCCCGTGGCATTGTTGTTCACATTAAACTGAAAGGTCACACAGCCCGTCGGGTTGTCAATTGAAGCGGTGATGCTCACCCCATCAAAGGAGTTGCCCGTGCCAGCCCCCACCATATCGGCACCGGTGTTGTCGCCATTGAAGGCATAAAGAACGTCGTTGTTGTTGGGGTTGGCGTTCGTTTGAAGGTCAAACGACAAGAAGTTCACCTGCACCGCGTCCCCTGGCTCGTTGGGACAGAGGGTGATGGTGAAGTCTTGGTTGGAATAAGGATCTTGAAAATCAATTCCTCCGCTGTTGTCGTCGGTGAAATAGATGGTTTCTGTCGCATTGCAATCCACTGTGACAACCCCTCCATCTGAGATGGGAATTACAATGCCTTCTTGGGCCTGGGCGCTGTTCAAACACAGCATCACAGCCGTCACCGTCAAGGCGAAAAAACGAGATCCTTGCTTCATGTTCATGTCAAGACAATTCCCTGTAAAAATAGGCCAAAGAAGAGACCCAAGAACACCCCCAAGGGTTGCACCTGTTCACGACTGAGTCCCAGAAAATGTCAGCAACTTCAGCGCTCGATGCGCAGGCGGTCTGTGAAGAGCCGTGGCGTGCCGTCCAAATCGAGGCATCGAACCGTCCATGTGTAGGTCGCGCGATCTTTGGCCACCTCACCGTTGGGCAAGGACCCATCCCAGGGTTGGCCCGCGTCAGAGGTGCGGTACACCTCCTCTCCCTGCGCATTCACAACCACCATTTCCCAAGACTCTTCCATCTCCCTCAAGACATGGGGCAGGAACGTGTCGTAGTGTCCGTCGCCGTTGGGGCTGAAACGCGCTTGCGCGAGCAAGCCGTGGCGGTCGCCAATGTGGATGTCGTGATGGGCTTCGTCCAAGCAACCGTGACGGTTGCTGGCAACCAGATTCACCGGGTAGACCCCAGGGACCTCCAACTGCACCAACCCTTGTTGGGATGCCTCACCGTCCACCACCCATTGGGCAGACGTGGCGTCGGGCGTTTGGTTGTGGAGCTGAACACGGACTCGGTTCCCCTTTACCGTGGAAGGGAACGCCCACGCGAACGACACTTCCGGCTTGGGGAGCACCGTGATCATGTTTTGGATGGTGCGGGTGCTGATGCTTCCCTGGCCCGGAGGACGGACCGACAATGTGATGTCGTACGTACCGGGACGCGTGAAGACGTGACGTGGAGCCGGATCGCTTGAGAAGTGACCGTCCCCAAAATTCCAGAGGAAGCTCATGGCCCGGTCGACACCTGAAAGCTCGAACGCCACCTCTACCCCTTCGCAGGCCTCACGAACCGAGGCGTCGAACGGCAATTCTGCGAGCAATCGCTCCATGCGCTCGGCCTCGTTTTCTGCAACATCCGGAGCCGTTGTGCTGAGTGCGGGAGCGGACTGCACGGGGCGCGTTTCAAACGCCGTTTGCGACTCGGACGGGGATGCCTTCGATGCGTCCTCCACGGCGTTCTCTGCGGCAAGTGGCGCTTCAACAAATTCAGTTTCTGCCTCGGCATTCAGCACATCTTCTGCAAAGCCTTCGGTGACGCTCGTGAATTCCGCCCACGCTTCGTCGAACGATTGGCCATCTTCCACCCCAGAAGTGCCGCTCACCTCTTGCTCAGTGACAAAGGCCCGCTCGACGACTGGCTTGGCCACCCACATCAGCGCACCGCCCGCGGCCACAGCCGCAGCCACCGCCCAGCGGTTCATGCCACGACCTGCCGAGGAAGACGCTTCCGCGGTCTGAGTCGCGTCAAGAGACAGCTCGAACTCCGCCCAACTCGCGTGGACGTTGGGTTCAAAGCCGTCAAAGGACTGCTTTAGATGGTCGTCGAATGGATGGTCACTGGACATGATGGTCTTTTCCTTTTTGAGTCAACAACAAATCACGAAGGTTTCGTCTCGCCTTGGCGAGATTCGACTTCGAAGTTCCAACGCTGATGCCCAATCGATCAGAAATCTCTTGGTGCCCCAGGTTGTCAAAGACATAGAGGTTGAACACCGTTCTGTACATCGGCGTCAAATGCTCCATGGCATCCAACACGTCATGAACGGTGAACGTTGCGTCTTCTTCCTCTTCCATCTCCCATCCCCCATCTTCGTCAACAGGTTCAAATGACCCCTCGTCTCCGAGGACCCAACCCGCCGCGTTTCTGCGACGGATGGCGTCAATTGCCGTGTTCACCATGATGCGACGCATCCAGCCTTCGAAAGAACCTTTGAAGGTGTACCCCTCGATGTTGTTGAACACCTTGAGGAATCCTTCTTGCACAATGTCTTGCACGCTGTCCGTGTCGGACATGTAGCGAAGGCACACCCCAAACATCAAGCGGTAATACCGCTCAAAGATGAAACGCTGCGCCCGGCGTTCGCCGAGTTGGCAGGCTTCGATGTAAGGGCGCAATTCTGCTTCGTGCATAACATTGGCCGCTTCTTTGACGCAGGCCATTTGAAAGGGTTGCCTCACGTCCGAAAGCGTTTTGGGTAAGGTCGGGGAAATCCATGCCAAAACCAACACCCGCCTCACCCGCCCATCCTACCTTTACCCCATGAGAGTTGTGGTAGGCTTGTCCGGCGGCGTGGATTCGAGCGTCACGGCCCATTTGCTTCAGGCAGAGGGGCATGAGGTCATCGGCTTGTTCATGCGGAATTGGAACGACGAGAGTGTCACCATCAACAACGAGTGTCCGTGGATTGACGACGCCAACGACGCCATGCTCGTGGCCAACCATTTGGGCATCCCCTTTCAAGTCATGGACTTGAGCGCCGAGTACAAAGAGCGCATCGTCGACTACATGTTTGCCGAATACGCGGCCGGGCGCACCCCCAATCCCGATGTGCTGTGCAACCGGGAGGTGAAGTTTGACTTGTTCCTCGAAGCCGCCCTGAAACTGGGGGCCGAAGCAGTTGCGACGGGGCACTATTGCCGAAAGGTGACCGACGACCAAGGGGTTCATCACTTGCACGCAGGGAAGGATGGCAACAAGGATCAGAGTTATTTCCTCTGCCAATTGAACCAGGAACAACTGGGTCACGCCCTCTTCCCCGTAGGTGAATTGGACAAACCCCAGGTGCGTCAAATCGCGGCGGACATCAGATTGCCGACCGCAGACAAAAAAGACTCCCAAGGACTGTGCTTCATCGGCAAAGTCCGTCTCCCCGATTTCTTGCAGCAGCAACTCGCGGTCAAGCGGGGCGACATTGTGGAAATCGAGGCGGATCACGAGGTCTTTCAGCGCGAGGGCGACGATTTGGCCACTCGGGCACAGGCCTTCCCCCTCCGCCCTGACATGGGAATGGTGGTGGGCCAACACGACGGTGCCCACTTTTTCACAGTCGGCCAACGCAAGGGGCTGCAAGTGGGCGGCAAGCCCGAGCCATTGTTTGTGATTGGCACGTGTGTCGACACCAACACGGTCTTCGTGGGCCAAGGTGATCGCCACCCTGGACTCTACCGGACTGCGCTGAAGTTGGAATCGCCGCATTGGGTGAACCCCGCCGCGGCCTTTGACGGACCGGACGGCCAGGCATTGGGATTGCGCATCCGCTACCGACAACCTTTGCAAGAAGGGCGCTTGGTCTGCGGGTCAGACGGGGAATGGTACATGGACTTTGACACGCCTCAGCGAGGCATCGCGGCGGGCCAATTTGCGGCATGGCACGGCGGCGAGCATGGCGATGAGGTGCTGGGTTCGGCCGTCATTGCAGGTTAGGCGTTGCCTTCGAGGCGCGTCAGGATGCGGTAATCGGTGCGCTCGGGGTTGTTCCGCGACAGCATCTCCGCCAAGAATCCTGACATGAAGAACTGGGCGCCGAGGATCATGCCGGTGAGGGCCACGTAGAACCAACTGAGGTCGGCCAAGTTCTTGGCGGGCATGCTGTTGGCCAGCGCGTAGAGCTTGTACCCCCCGATGCCGAGGAACAGCGAGGAGCTCATCAGGAACATCAAGAGGCCCACAAGCCCGAAAAAGTGCATGGGCTTCCGTCCGAACCGACCGATGAACCCCACAGTCATGAGGTCGAGCAGCCCATTTGTGAATCGCTCCAAGCCGAACTTGCTTACCCCATAAGGACGGGCGTGGTGGGTCACCACCTTCTCGCCAATCTTGTCGAAGCCGGCTGTTTTGGCCAACATCGGGATGTAGCGGTGCATTTCGCCTTGCACCTCAATCGCCTTGACGACATGCCAACGGTAGCACTTCAGGCCGCAATTGAAATCGTGCAGGTGAATGCCACTGAGGCGACGCGTGGCCCAGTTGTACAATTTGGTGGGAATCGTTTTGCTGAGCGGATCGTGGCGCTTCTTCTTCCATCCGCTGACGAGGTCCAAACCACCGTCCAACAACTGTTGACGCATGGGTGGCAATTCCTCTGGATCGTCTTGAAGGTCGGCGTCCATGGTGAATACCACGGCGCCTTGGGCCGCTTCAAACCCCTTTTGCAAGGCTGCGCTCTTCCCGTAGTTCCGGGCAAAACGGATGCCGCGCACCGTGTCAGGCTGGCCCGCATGCAACTCGGCAATCACGGACCACGAGGCATCCTGGCTTCCGTCGTCGACGAAAATCACTTCATACCTCAGTCCCTGAAGCACACGGTCTATGCCCGCTTTCAGTTCCCGCAAGCTTTCTTCTTCGTCGAGCAGTGGCACGACGACTGTCACGTCCAATGTGGGTTGGCCTTGCATGGGTTAGGCGAATTCGGTGTTGGCGTTTTTGCGGGTCACGGCCGCCACAATCAATGAAATCAGGGCCCACATGAGCATGCCGACGGCGGAATTTTTGGCCAGCCCTTTCGAGGTGTAGGCCTCTTTCATCGCCGCTTTGATCTCCTTCATCTGCATGTCAAGCAAGTCTCCACCCATGCCAAACCCTTCCATCATCGCCCGCGTCTTTTCAAGGGTGATCTCTTCAAGCACGCCAGGCAATTCAGGCGCAATCACTTGGTACAGCAACAGCGTCAAGGCTGCACTCGACACCTGCGCAACGAAGGCCACAGTCATCGATGCCACCCACGCCTGGCCAAAAGACAAGACGTTGCCGTTGGCTTTTCGGGCTGCAACCGTGCCGGCGAAAAGGAAAACCACAAGGACAAGAAGGGCCAGTATGCCCACGTACCACTCGGCCAAAAGGTTCATGTTGACGAGATAAAGGACCATCAACACCGCGAAATTGACCGCTGCGCCGATGGCACCATAAGTGCCCGTGACGTTGAAATGTGCCATGGTGTGCAAGGTAGGGACGCAACGTGCATATCTTTGCCTCGGGGCAAGTCTCTTGCGACCAGCTCCCGCAGAATCCCCCAGGGCCGGAAGGCAGCAAGGGTATGCGGTTGTAGCGGTGCGACAAGAATCGCTTGCCCTTTTTTCATGCCCTGAAGTGGAGGTGCAACGCCCGTATCTTCGGACCGTCAATCCAGATGCCATGAATCCTTCAGACATCCGCCCCATCACCAAACTCCTCGTGGCCAACCGTGGCGAAATCGCAGCACGCGTTATGCGTACAGCGCGCGACATGGGCATTTCCACCGTGGCCGTGTACAGCGAAGCGGACGCGCAAGCGCCCCATGTGCTCGCAGCCGACGAAGCGGTGTGCGTGGGTCCTGCACCCAGCAGCGAGAGCTACCTCCTCATCCACCGGATTGTGGAAGCCGCGTTGAACACGGGTGCGGACGCCATCCATCCAGGGTACGGTTTCTTAAGCGAGAACGCCGAATTCGCCGAGGCGGTGGAGCGGGCGGGCATCCGGTTCGTGGGACCTCACCCCCACGCCATCCGCGTCATGGGCTCCAAACTCGCGGCCAAAGAAGCTGTGGCGGCGCGAAACATCCCCATGGTGCCCGGCACCGAGGGGGCCGTGTCAGACCCTGCAGAGGCCAAGCGCGAGGCAGAACGCATTGGCTTCCCCTTGCTGATCAAAGCAAGCGCAGGCGGTGGCGGAAAAGGCATGCGTGCGGTCCATGACCCCACGGCCCTTGAAGGCGAATTGCAACGCGCCATTTCGGAGGCCGAGCGGTCGTTCGGCGACGGCGCCGTGTTCATCGAACGTTTGGTGCAACAGCCGCGTCACATTGAAATTCAAGTGCTGTGCGACACGCACGGCAATGCGGTGCATTTGTTTGAGCGTGAGTGCAGCATCCAGCGTCGACACCAAAAAGTGGTCGAGGAAGCGCCCTCTGCCCTGCTTGACGACGCGTTGCGCGCGGAGATGGGGCAATGCGCCATTGAAGTGGCGCGTGCCTGCGATTACGTCGGGGCCGGCACGGTCGAATTCTTGGTCGACGCATCCCGGGAATTCTTCTTCCTCGAAATGAACACGCGCCTTCAAGTGGAACACCCTGTCACCGAGATGATCACCGGCGTCGACTTGGTCCGTGAGCAGATTCGGATTGCCGAAGGGCATCCCATTTCATTCGCCCAAGACGACCTCACCATTCAAGGCCATGCGCTCGAATTGCGCGTGTACGCCGAAGACGTGGCGGGTGGATTTTTGCCGAGCACAGGCACCCTGACGCGCTACCGTCCTCCCGTTGGCTCGGGCGTCCGCGTCGACGATGGCGTGGCCGAAGGCGGTGAAGTCAGCATGCACTACGACCCGATGTTGGCCAAGTTGTGCACCCACGGCCCCACACGAGAGGCTGCCATCGAGCGGATGCTGCGCGCCATTGACGCGTACGAAGTGCACGGGGTGGACACCACCTTGGCATTTGGGCATTTCGCCATGAACCACGAGGCCTTTCGTTCAGGAAACTTCGACACAGGGTTTGTGGCGCAGCATTTTTCTCCGGAAAAACTAGACCGCCCCTTCCCTTGCGACGACCCCACCGCGGCGGGCTTGATTCTTGGCGCCCTCGACCGTCTCAAGGATGAAGAGCATGCCGACAGGATGCCCGCAGAAGCGCCCAGTGCGTGGCGGATGCGCGTCCGCTGATTCAACACGTCGACAAAGTGACTCGGGCACACAGGGCGACTCAGCCTTGCTCGGCGCGCCACCGCGATTCGAGGCGTGTGAGTCCCTCGACCGCGCCACAGCGGTGCAATTCGACCCTTCCTCCGCCCTCAAGAGGCGTGTGGGGGTCGACCACGTGGATGGGTGCATCAAGCGGTACGTATCCTACAAGCCCCGCCGCGGGATAGACCTGCAAAGACGTCCCCACGACGATGACCACATCGGCGGCAGCGACCACGTCCATGGCCGCATCCATCAAGGGAACCGCTTCGCCAAACCACACGATGTGCGGTCGCAATTGTGCCCCATCGGGCCCCACATCGCCGAGGTTCAATTCCGTTCCTGGCAGATCGAGGACCATGTCGGCGCGCTGGGTGGAACGCGCCTTTCGGATTTCCCCGTGCAAATGCATCACGCGTGAGCTGCCGGCCCGCTCGTGGAGGTCGTCCACGTTTTGGGTGATGACGTGCACGTCAAACAACGACTCCATCCGGGCGAGGGCGAGATGTCCTTTGTTGGGTTGGGCCTCGACGATTTGGCGTCGGCGCTGGTTGTAGAATTCCAAGACCAATTCGGGGTTGGCCTCGAAGCCTTCAGGCGAGGCCACTTCCTCGACTCGGTGCCCTTCCCAGAGACCGTCGGCGCCACGAAACGTCGCGATGCCTGACTCGGCACTCATGCCGGCGCCGCTGAGGACGACGAGTTTGGGCTTGGATGTCTGCATGGGAAGCAAAGGACGGGAAAACTGCACCGCAAAGCGTCACTTGTTCACAACGGCCGCCATCCGGCCAAGGCTCCTTCTATCTTTGCAAGCGATGAGCAAACGTCAATTCATTGTCTACGATTTGGAGGCCACATGCTGGCGCAGCAGGAAGCCTCGAAAGGTGGAAATCATTGAGATTGGCGCGGTGAAGCTCAACGAGAACCTCGAAATCATCGACGACTTCTGTCAGTTCGTTCGGCCCAAGCTTCACCCTGAGATCAGCCCGTTCTGCACCAAGCTGACCAGCATTGTCCAAGACGACATCGAAGGTGCCCCGCTGTTTGACGAAGCCATTGAGCAGTTCGAAGATTGGGTAGGCTTCGACGACACGCGCTCCATGCTCATGAGCTGGGGAGAATTTGACCGTCGACAATTTGCCAACGATGCGCGGTTGCACAACATGGACTTGCCGTGGCTCAAGTACTGGGCTTGTCTCCAGCGTCACTACAGCCGTTGGAAGGGATCCAAGAACCAAATCGGCCTGAAAAACGCCCTCGACATGGAGGGACTCAGTTTTGACGGGACGCAGCACCGTGCGATTGAGGATGCGCGGAACATGGCGAAGCTCTTTGCCAAAGTGGCGAAACCCCTCTCCATCGTCTAAGCTGCCATGCGTGAGACGTGGTTTCTGTTTCGGCATTTCTGGAAGGCCGACGTGCGCGCTCAGCACAGCATTGCGGGCCTGGTGTTGTTCGCCATTGCCACGGTCTACGCGGCCTACCAAGTGGTGCAGGGACGTCCCGAACCTGAAACGTGGAATGCCTTGGCATGGATCATCCTGCTCTTCACCGCGTTCAACGGCGTGAGCCGAACCCTGGAAGAAGACCGAAGCGAGGTGCTTGCCTACCTGCGGACCGCCGTGCAACCGCTCCACTTCATGCTGGCCCGAACCCTGCACAACGTGGTGGTCTTGACGGGGCTCTCCTGCTTGGTCGTGTTCTTCATGGGCCTGCTTTTGGGCTGGGCAAAATTGGACGGCATGCGCATCGCCGGGTTTGTCGGCGGCATGGCGCTCACGGCCGTGGCGCTTGGCACAACGTTGACCTTGCTTGCACTGATTGCGGCACGTGCCGGTGCTGGGTTTGGGATGACGGCTGTGTTGGGCCTTCCCTTGGTCTTGCCTGTCGTCCTTGTCTCAACCACGTTGGGCAGTGAACTGATGTCGGGCGTCTCGTTGGCCGACACTTGGCACAACTTCGCATTTCTTGGGGCCTTGGCGGCTGGTTCAGGGGTCTTTGGCGCCGTGCTCTTCCCGTACCTTTGGCGCGCCTCATGAGTCAATCCCAGGAAACCACCTCTCCCCGTGCTTGGGCCCTTCGCTTGGTTGGGTTGGTCTTGCTCGGCTACACCTTTTTCATGACGTTCACGGTGCCGCTCGGGCCTGGGATTGAAGATGTGCGGGTGAGCCGAACCGAACTGACCGAAGACGGCGGCGTCTACGAAGTGGAAATCCTTGGCCACGGCACCCACTTCACGACTTCTGAGCCTCGGGTGTTTTTGCGTCGCGGAGACAACCTGATGTCAGCCACCGCCGTCAAAGCCTCGAACGACGAATCGTTGAAATGCCGGATTCGGCTGCCCAAGTTCGTGCCCGCCGCCAGTTTTGACGTGTTTGTCAATGGCAAACAAGACGGAACCATCAGTTACGCCAATGGATTCTTTGCCACCGGACTGGAAGCCGTGGCCAAGGCCAAATTCCCGGACAACGAAGCCATCTTGGCCAACTTGGAGGCGGCGGATTTGGACTTCCACTTTCCTTTCCAACCCAACATCATGGAGAGCATACGCAACCTCATGTTGCACGTGCCGATGTGGTTCACCATGTTCCTGCTGATGGGCATCAGCTTTGCCCAAAGCATCCGCACCCTGCGCGTAGGCGGCGACCGCGACGGAGATCAACGTGCCGTGTCGGCGGTGAAGGTGGGGCTTTGGTTTGGGGTGCTGGGATTGTTGACAGGCACCCTGTGGGCACGCTTCACATGGGGTGCGTGGTGGGTGGACGACCCGCAACTTAACGGGGCCTTCGTGACCGTCATGGTGTACGCAGGCTATTTGGTGCTTCGCGGCTCCATCCAAGATGCCAAGCTTCGTTCCCGCCTCTCGGCCGTGTACAACCTCTTTGGATTCTGTTTGCTCGTCGTGTTGCTCATGGTGCTGCCCCGCTTCACCGAAAGCTTGCACCCAGGCAAAGGCGGCAACCCCGCGTTCAGCAGCTACGATCTCGACAGCGCGTTGCGTGCGGCCTTCTACCCTGCGGTGTTGGGATGGATGATCCTCGGAACGTGGATGTACCAACTGCAATTGCGCATCGAACAGACCCGTGAACGCATCGCTGAAGCACAACTCACCAGGTCAAACATGCCCTTGGCCTTGCTCTTTGTGCCGCAAGCCTCAACAAGCTCGTTGGAAACGGTGTTCATGGCTTCGGGCAAGATGCCTGTCGTGGTGGGCGTCGCGGCCATCATTCTTGCAGGCTTGGGCCTGTGGTGGCTGCGGACCTCACGGACGCTCAAGCGCTTGTCGGAAGAAGAAAATACGCTCAACGGAACACACAACGCATGAAGCGCACGCACATCGTTCTCCTGCTGCTCGTCGCCGGTTTGATGGGCACGTTTGTGGCCAGCATCACCAGCACAAGCCGCTCCGTGGATTTCGCCACGGCCTTTGCCGACCCCGGCACCGAGTACAAAGTATCTGGCACGTTGGCGGTTGACTTTCCCGTGGAGTACGACCCCCAGGTCAACACGTCGCTCACCAAGTTCCACCTGACCGACAAAAGTGGTGCTGTGCATGAGGTTTGGCTGGAAAAGGCCAAACCAACCGGCTTGGAGCGCTCGGAGAGCATTGACCTCTATGGCAAAGCGGGCGACGGCCACTTTCGTGCGACAGAGATGCTCATGAAGTGTCCCTCCAAGTACAACGAGCAAAACCACCTGTTGGACACCGAAGCTTGATGGAGTACCTCGGGGAATGGATGTGGGCAGCGTACCTCGGCCGATTCCTGGTCGCGGTGGCGTTTGCGTCGGCCTTGCTTGCCACGGTGGCGTTCACGCGGGGCAACCTCAGGCTGGGACGCAGGGCATTTGTGACCCATGCGGCATGCACCTTGGGGGTGATTGCGCTGATTTTTGTGCTCTTCTTCGGGCACCGCTATGAATTCCAATACATCTGGAAGCACCTGAACAACGAGATGCCCATGCGGTTTGTGTTGAGTGCGTTTTGGGGTGGACAGGAGGGCGGATTTTTGCTTTGGATGTTCTGGCACAACGTGCTGGCCTTGTTCATCCTCCGTCGCGCAGATGCATGGCAACGCGAGGTGATGGCCGTGCTCAGCGCCATTGAGGCATTCCTGGGCGTCATGTTGTTGGGCGTCTACTTTGGGGACTTCCAACTGGGACTCGATCCCTTCATGCTTTTGCGCGAGGCACCCAACAACTTGGGCCTTCCCTGGACCGCGCGCGTCGACTACCTCACATCATTACCTCAGTTTGCTGATGGACAGGGACTTAACCCCCTCCTTCAAAACTATTGGATGACCATTCACCCGCCCACCTTGTTCCTCGGCTTTGCGGCTTGCAGTGTGCCCTTTGCTTACGCCGTGGGCGCCCTGTGGCGACGTGATTTGACAGGCTGGATCAAACCGGTCTTGCCTTGGGCCTTCTTTGCGGTGGGCATCCTGGGTGCGGGCATCCTGATGGGAGGCGCTTGGGCCTACGAAGCCTTGAGCTTCGGCGGTTTCTGGGCATGGGATCCCGTGGAGAACTCCTCGCTCGTGCCGTGGATGGTCCTCGTGGCCGGCGCGCACATGTTGCTCATCAATCGAAACCGCAAAAAGCCCACGGCCCTCTTCTCAACCGTCTACTTGAGCGTCCTGGCCTTCCTGCTCGTGCTCTACTCCACGTTCTTGACAAAAAGTGGCGTCCTCGGCGACACCTCGGTGCACAGCTTTGTGGACAGTGGCATCTTGCCGCAGCTCCTCGCCTACTTGCTCTCCTTTGTCGCTTTGGGTCACCTCATGTTGCTCGAGGACAACGCGTCTCGGAAAATCTACGGGGGCTTGGCATTGGCCACCCTCGGTTTGGTGGCCGCGGGACAACCCGCACTTGGCTTTCTCGCCTTTCTTGGGGTCATGGCGGCGGCCGCCATCCGTGCCTTCCGCAAAGAGTTCAAAAGCGACGAAGAAGAAGACGCCTTGTGGTCTCGGGAATTTTGGATGTTCGTAGGCTCGCTGCTGCTGGTGCTTGGGGCCGTCCACATCACTTGGCAAACGAGCGTGCCCGTCTTCAACCATTTCCTGGAACCCTTCTCCCCTTTGCTGTCGTGGGCAGAAGGGGTGACCGGTTGGTCGGTCCTTGGGGACTTGGCGCAGCACGATTTGGCACCGGGCACCGATTTGGACCGCACCTACCATTTGGTTCAGGTGCCGCTCGCCGTACTCATTTTTCTGCTCATGGGCTTGGCCCAATGGCTCAAATACAAGAAAAGCGACATTCGCGTGGTGGCTGGCAAATTGGTGCGTGCAACACTCGGTGCCATCGTCCTGACGGGCGCGCTGCTCGTGCTCTACGACTTCGAGAGCCATGAGATTCCCCGAGTGGCATTGTTGTTTGCCACCTTGTTTGCCGCGCTCAGCAATACCGACTACATCGCCCAGATGTGGAAGGGCAAGCTGGACACCATGGGGTCGCCTTTGGCGCACGTGGGCTTTGCTTTGACCATTTTTGGAGCGGTCATTTCCACGGCCCAGAAAGATGTCATCTCCCAAAACCGCATTGGGGACATCTCCACCCTGAACGAAGAGCTGAACAACGCCACCGACCTGCTTTTGATGGAGGGCGACACCCTGCCCATGGGACCGTACTTCGTATCCTACGAGAAGCGACGTCAGGAAGGCATTCACGTCTTGTTTGACATGGCCTACTTCGAGCGCACCCCCAAAGCCTACGCGTCAGGGGACATTGTGGCCCACGAAGGCATGGTGTGGCAAGCCCTTGACAACCACAAGGCGAGTCCCACCTTTGACGAGGACGTCGAAACGCACTGGAACTTCCTCCCCTTTCCACAGGAATCCCAAACCGAGCGCGCCACGCGCTGGGTGAACGGCACCCCTGGAGCGGAGGTCTTCACGCTCTCACCGCGCATTCAGCTCAATGCCCAAATGGGCAACGCCCCCGAACCCGACACCAAGCACTTTTTGTTTCGCGACCTGTACACCCACATCAAGTGGGGACGCGTGACGCCTCCCGAAACCGACGAAGAAGGATGGCTTGGTGGTCAGTCGCAGGAATTTGTGGTGGGCGACTCCATGTTTGTCGGAGGCGCCTTGCTCACCATTGACAGCCTGCGCGTGGTCCGCGACGAAGAGCGTCCGGAACGCGGCTTGCTCGACGACGACTTGGCCCTTGCCGCTTGCGTCGGCTTGCGCCGAGGCCGCACGGTTGAGATTCATGACCCCCTGTACATCGTGCGTGGCAACACGGTCGTGCCCGACCTCTACGAGGCCAACGGATGGGGTCTGCGCTTCCGGATTGAAGCGTTTGACCCCGAGCAGGAAAAAGTGGAGATGACCGTGTGGGAACACGAGAGCGTGCGGAAGGACTTTGTCGTCATGCAAGCCGTCATCTTCCCCCAAATCAATTGGCTCTGGCTCGGCTGCATCCTCATGACCCTTGGATCATTCCTGGCGGTACGCATGCGCATCCGGCAACGCAAAGCGTCAAGCCGTGGCTGAGCTTCGCATGGTGCTCATTGGCGCAGGCCAAGTCTCGCGGGAATTGGCCCCTGTTTGGAAGCGGGAAGGCCACGACATCCTCCAAGTGGTGAGCCGCACGGAAGCCTCGGCACGCGCCTTGGGTGAAGCCCTCGGCTGTCCTTGGACCACAACACTCACGGAGTCCGCCGGCGCCCTGGCAGATGCCCAAGTTGTAGTCGTCGCAGTGACAGATGGGCTCATCGCCGAAGTCGCCGAAGGCATTTCCACCATGGTCTCTCCGAACTGTGTCATGGTGCACCTCTCAGGCGCCACGCCGCTGGATGCCCTGCCGGGACCGCGGGCTGTGGTTTGGCCTGTGCGGAGCTTCAACCCCAAGGCAGCCAACGTCCCACTCGAAGGGACACCCACCGTGATCGAAGCGTCCGACGCTTCTGCCCTTCGTGTGGCCCAAACCTTGGCCCAAGCCTGGCAAGGCGACGTGGCTGAAGCCTCGGGAACGCAGCGGGCAGCTGCACACCTCGCCGCAGTCATGGCGGACAACTACGCCAACCACATGTTGGCGGAAGCGCAGGAAGTTTTGGGCCAACAAAACCTGCCCAAAACCCTCCTGCGCAACCTCGTCTTGGGCCTGACCCAAGGCGGCTTAAACGGGGATGCGCGGGAACGACAAACCGGACCCGCCAAGCGCGGCGACCAAGCCACCCTCGAACGCCATCGCGCGCTGCTCCCCCAAGACATGCGAGACGTCTACGATGCGCTCGCCGCACACATCGCCAAGCGACACCACCCATGAACTACAAAACGCAACTCTCCGCCATCAAGCTGTTCGCCTTCGATTACGACGGCGTCTTCACAAACGGCACCGTCTATTTGATGCCCGACGGCAGCATGGCCCGCACCGCCTCTGCACGCGACGGGTTTGCTGTACAGTGGGCCGTGAAACAGGGCCTAGAGCTCGCGGTCATCACGGGCGGCAAGGAAGAACCCGTGCGCTGGCGAATGGAAGGACTCGGGGTCAAAGAGGTGCACTTGGGCGCTTCCGACAAGTTGGCTGCAGTGCGTGCGCTGGCAGAGCGCAAAGGACTTTCCTTGGAGGAGGTTGCCTACATGGGCGACGACCTCAACGACCTCAAAGCCCTTCAAGCCGTGGGGCTCAGCGCCTGTCCCTTTGACGCTGTGGCGGAAGTGCGCGATGTCGTGGATTGGGTCGTTCCTGAAAGCGGCGGACAAGGATGCGTCCGAAACATGATTGAACAGGCCATGAAACTGCGCGGATTGTGGACGAGTGAGGAGGGCCATCGTTGGTAACTCCTCCCCTTCAAATTCCCTGCTGCGGACACCCCATGCCCTAACTTCGCTGACTCATGGATCGCAACACAATCACCGGGCTGCTGCTGATGATGGCCCTGCTGTTTGGCTACCAGTACTACATCACCCCCACCAGTGAAGAGGTCGCAGCGTGGGAAGCCCAACAGGAAGCCGAGGCCGCGTCTCAAGACAGCCTCGCCCAGCTCGAACAAGCCCAGGCACGTGTGGAACTCGCCACCATGGAAGCCTTGCAAAACGGCACAACCCTTGGTGACGGCTCGGCGGAGGCTGAGGCGCTCACGGCGGAGTTGCAGCGTCGATACGGCATTTTTGGGACGGCTGTGGCCGGCACCGACCGCGATGTGGTCCTGGAAAACGACCGTGTTCGTGTCGTCTTCAACACGCGTGGCGGCTTGCCCGTCGAAGCCACCCTGAACGATGGCTACCAGCGTTATGGCACAGATGAACCCGTGAGCCTTTGGGCGCGTGACCTCTCGAAGATGAACGTGTCCTGGGATGTGCCCGGCGTGGGACGCGTGGGCTTCTCGGATTTGCACTTCCAGCCAGTTTCCCAATCGAACAGCCAATTGGTGATGGCGGCGACGATGGCTCCGGGCATGTCCATCCGTTTGGTCCACAACCTTGACGGCTACCAGGTCAAAACCGATGTCAGTTTCACCGGGGTGGAAAATGCCACGGACCGCAACCGCACCTTCACGTGGAATGCCGTTGGCCAGCGCAACGAGAAAGGATTGCAGTGGGAGCGCCAGCACAGTGCCATCTACTATCTCGAACTCGGCGAAGAGCGAGATTACCTCAGCGACGGAAAAGAAGACGAGGAAGTCCTTGAAGCAGGACTGTCCTGGTTGTCCTTCAAGCAGAACTACTTCTCGGCATTGGTCAGCAGCCCTCAGCCCTTTGCGCCTGGTGCCCGAATCGCCAACGTCCTCCCTGCAGACGACACCACCTACGTCATGGGCTATGAAGCGAAGTTGCCCTACGAGGGGCAGCCGCTGCACTTCTACTTTGGGCCCAACGACCTTGCAGAACTCGAAGTCACGGGGCTCGATGAAGTGGGTCGCATCATCGACTACGGGTGGTGGATTTTTGGGTGGGTGAACCGCAACATCATCTTACCCATCTACGGATTCGTCGCACAATACGTCGGAAACCTCGGCCTCATTGTCCTCATCCTGACGCTGATCATCAAGAGCGCACTCTTCCCCATCACGTGGAAGAATTTCATGAGTTCTGCCAAGATGCGCGTGCTCCGTCCTGAACTCAACGAGATCAACGAACGCCACGCGGAAGACGCCATGAAGCGCCAGCAAGAAACGATGGAACTGTACCGACGGACGGGAGTCAATCCCATGGCCGGATGCCTGCCCGCACTGTTGCAGATGCCGATCCTTTACGCCATGTTCCGCTTCTTTCCCTCGAACATCGACCTCCGGGGTCAGTCGTTCTTGTGGGCGGACGACCTCGGGGCCTTTGACAGCGTGTTGGACTTGCCTTTCAGCATTCCCTTCTACGGTGCGCACGTCAGTGGATTCACCATCCTCATGGCCGGGTCCATGTTGGTGTACATGCGCATGACCATGGCCAACCAAAGCATGCCACAACAGCCGGGCATGCCGGACATGAAGACCATACAGAACATCATGCCCTTCACCATGCTGTTCTTCTTCAACGGTTTTGCCTCGGGTTTGAGCTTGTACTACTTCACCGCCAACGTCGTGAGCATTGGACAAATGGTGACCATCAAGCGCTTCTTCATCAACGAGGACAAGATTCGGGACAAGATTGAGGACAACAAATCCAAGGCCAAGGACCGCACCAAGCCCAGCTTCATGGAACGCCTGCAAGAGGCCGCCAAGGAAGCCTGCGACAAGGAG
>PKDW01000080.1 GCA_002863145.1 Flavobacteriales bacterium | reverse complement strand
ACGTGTTGGCACATCTACAGCCAAGACAACAACCCCGACGACGGTCCCGTGCCGACCGAGTTTGGATTCGAATGGCCTGTGGGGGTGGAGGCGCAAGGAAAAGTTCAAGAGTGCACCCCCATCGAAGAATACGACCCCAACTTCATGTTGGACCTCAAGTTCTTTGAGGAAAACGTGTTTTGGCGCCAAACCGTGGATTTGCAAGGCGCTTTCGCAGATGCCAAAATCTCCGGATACGTGTACTTCATGGTGTGCGATGCCAGCATGTGCCTTCCGCCTGAAGAGGTGCCCTTTGAGGTTGGCGTGGGCGACGTCCGCGACGCGGGAGACCGTCCCAATTACTGCGCTCCTTCAGAGCACTGGTGCAACCACGAAGCGCACGACGAGGGAGATGACATGTTCAGCGAGGGCGGATCTGAAGCACCTTCCGTGGAGGAGGAAGAAGGCTTGATTTGGACGTTCCTGCTCGGGTTTGGGCTTGGATTGGCGGCGCTGTTGACCCCTTGTGTGTTCCCCATGATTCCGATGACAGTGAGCTTCTTCACGAAGCAGTCCAAAACCCGTGCCGAAGGCATTCGCAACGCCCTCATCTACGGATTCTTCATCATCTTCATATACACCGCTCTGGGGTTGGCCTTGACGGCCTTCTTTGGGGTGGATGTGTTGAATGTGATTTCCACAGACCCCATCTTCAATGTGTTCCTGTTCCTGCTGTTGCTCATTTTCGGGGCGAGCTTCCTGGGCGCGTTTGAAATCCAGTTGCCCTCCAGCTGGGCCAACAAAGCCGACGCCGCATCGGACCGAGGCGGCATCATCGGTATCTTTTTCATGGCCGCCACCTTGGCGATTGTGTCCTTCTCTTGCACTGGTCCTCTGGTAGGTTCGGCTTTGGCAGGGGCCGCCACAGGCTCCTTCGCGGCACCCACCGCGGTGATGCTCGGCTTCTCCTCGGCCCTCGCGCTGCCCTTTGGGTTGTTCTCGGCCTTCCCCGGATGGTTGAACAGCTTGCCTCAAAGCGGGGGATGGTTGAACAGTGTGAAGGTGGTGCTGGGCCTGTTGGAAATCGGCTTTGCATTCAAATTCCTGAGCAACGCAGACCTCGTCTTGCAACTCGGATTATTGCAGCGTGAGCTCTTCATTGCCATTTGGATTGCAGTCAGCTTGACAATTGCCTTTTATTTGTTTGGCTGGTTCACCCTTCCCCACGACAGCAAAGTGGAGCGCATCGGGGTGTTCCGATTCTCGCTGGGCATGCTGTTCTTGATGCTTGGCATCTATCTGCTCCCCGGCATGTGGGGCGCCCCTGTCAACCTCATCAGCGGCTTCCCTCCTCCCACCTTCTACAGCGAGTGGAAGCAAGGTGGACAGAGCGACGGCGGTCACGGTGGACACGTCGAAGCGCGCTTTGACGACTACGACGCGGGTTTGGCTGCAGCCAAAGCAGAAGGCAAACCCATGCTCCTCGACTTCACCGGCTGGGCCTGTGTGAACTGCCGCAAGATGGAAGAGCAGGTTTGGTCGAACCCCGAGGTCGCCCGCTTGCTGACCGAAAAGGTGGTCCTCGTATCGCTCTACGTGGACGACCGCAAGGCCCTCCCTGAGTCTGAACATCGCGTGGAGCAATACGGGGGCAAGGATTTCCGCATCAAGACCATTGGCAACAAATGGTCCTACCTGCAGGCGTCCCGATTTGACCGCAATGCCCAACCCTTCTACGTCATGATTGACCACGACGGGGAACACCTTGGAGGCAGCGCTGGGTACGACCCGGATGCCGACGTCTTCATCGACTTCCTCGAAGACGGATTGGTCCAATTCAACCGTTGATTTCGGAGGGCCAATCGCAAATTGCCCGTCGCTGCGGAAAGGCGTGACGCGGATTTTTGGCCCATGATTACCATCTTTGAACGAATGAATCTCCGGGACCATTTCGAAGAGGGCGCCAAGCTTGCCGACACCGTCTTGCGTGACGACGCCTTTCTCGCGGCCATGGAACGTGGAGCAAAGCTCTTGGTCGATGCCCTTGGGTCCGGGCACAAAATCCTGTCCTGCGGCAACGGCGGTTCCATGTGCGATGCCATGCACTTCGCCGAGGAGTTGAGTGGCCGCTATCGCGACGACCGCAAACCCTTTGCAGCGCTTTCCTTGTCCGATCCCTCTGCCATGACTTGCATCGGCAACGACTATGGGTTCGAGCACGTCTTTGCCCGACAAACGCAGGCGTTGGGACAAGCGGGAGATGTGCTCTTGGCCATCAGCACAAGTGGCAACTCCGCCAACGTGCTCGCGGCAGCCACCCAAGCCAAAGCGCTGGGCATGGGCGTGCTCGCCTTGACCGGCAACGATGGAGGTGCACTCGCAGGCGTGGCCGATTTGGAGGTTCGCGTTCCCTGGTCTGGGTACGCCGACCGCATCCAAGAGGTCCACGTCCGGTGCATCCATGCCTGGATTCATGCTGTGGAGCAACAGCTGACTTGATTTCATGGTGGTGCACACGTGGGGCTTCGTGCAATCGAGGCCGGGCTCGCCGTGGGTCAAGGTGGAGTTGCGTGCCGAACCTGGTGCCGTGTTCAGGGTGTCAGGCCTTCCCTATGCGGCCGCATTGTCCAGCTTCGCGCGCATTCGATCGGCCTTGCAAAGCATGGATGTTCGGTGGCCGGGAAAGGCTTTGACCTTGCACGTTCACCCTGCCTTGCGGGCTGGAGAAATCAACGAACTGGATGTCCCTGTGGCCCTGGCGCTCCTCGCCATTCGGAAGAATGTTGGACCCCGGTCGTTGTCGGGACTGGTGTCCACAGGGATGCTGTTTCTCGACGAATTCTCAGAATGGACGAGGCCCGCAAGAGAATCGTTGCGGCACATCATGGACACCGGCTCCCTTCAATTGCACCGGGCAGAAGGATCGGCCCATTGGGCCTCGGACCCATGGATTGTGGCCGCCATGAACCTGTGCGCATGCGGACTGCATCCCGAACGGTGCGCCTGCGATCCTGCGGAGAAGCGGCGCCACCGTCGCAACATCAGTGCCCCTTTGCTCGAGCGGTTTCCCATACAGTTGGACATGGGAGGCAACGACCCTTCAGAATGTCCCAAGGCATGGGAAGCGTGCAAGGCGTGGGTCCAAGACGCACGTGTGCCCCCGGGCACGTGGACCGAAGAGGCCATGCAGCTGGCAAACACCATGGAAAAACGCGCGATGATGAGCAAGCGTGTGCACCATCACCTCCGCACCTTGGCAGCTGGACACGCCCAATGGAAGGACCGAGAACATGTCCTCATCGACGATGTGCAGGCCGCGTTTGACGTCTTGTGGATGAACCGGTCCGGTTGGTGGGGTTCACCCTGAATCTCCAGCCGTACTTTCGTCCCATGGCCAACCTTCTTCCCGCCCGCGGGCACGCCCCAGTTCTCGACGCCAGCGTTTGGCTTGCGCCCAATGCCACAGTCGTTGGAGAGGTCCACATGGGTGCGGAAAGCACGGTGTGGTTTTCAGCCGTCGTGCGCGGGGATGTTGCGCGCATTCAAGTCGGACGACGGGTGAACATTCAAGACGGCGCTGTCATTCACGGCACTTTTGGGCAAAGCCAGACGGTGTTGGAAGACGATGTCAGCATCGGACACAACGCGATCGTGCATGGTGCCCATGTGAAACACAGCGCTTTGATTGGCATGGGTTCCGTGGTCATGGACCATGTGACTGTGGGCGAAGGCGCCGTGGTGGCTGCGGGAGCAGTGGTTTTGGCTGGAACGACGATTGAAGACGGCGAACTTTGGGCAGGGGTGCCGGCAAAATGTCGCGGCCAGGTCAGCGATTCCCTTCGAGAACACCTCAGCCAAACCGCCGCACGGTACGTCGAATATGCGGGCTGGTTTCAGGCCGACGGCGCGCCAGGGAAATGATGCCCGAGCGGGTCAAAGGACCTCGGGCCAAGGTGCCTCCACAAGGTCGACAGACGTCCCCAAAATGTGTGCCGCACCGTCTGCAAAGGATTGGGTCCAATCGGTGACCTCAAATTGCCGCGTTGGCGCCGTGGAAGACGACAAGGCCTTGCGCGCCTCCAAGACGGACGCCACCCGTTCCGCCACAATTCCAGGAGCATCCAACACCGCCACCCTCCTGGGCAAGAGCGCACAAATTTCATCCACCACCAAAGGGTAGTGCGTGCATGCGAGCAGCAAGGCGTCTTTGTCCGCCGCCCATCCATCGGCGAAGTAAGCCTCCACAACTGCACTTGAGATGGTGCCATTGTGAAACCCCTCTTCAATGGCGCCGGCCAACAAGGGAGTGGCCCGGGACGTCACCGTCAACCCTTGGGCAGAGAGAAGTCGCTCGTACAAGCCACTTTGCACCGTGGCACGGGTCCCGATCAACGCCAACTCGCCGTGGGGATGATGCAACGAGGCCGCATCCACGACGGGCTGCACCACGTCGATGACGGGGATGTCTGGACCCACAAGGTCTCGCACTTCATCGAGGGCGTTGCTCGAGGCCGAGTTGCAAGCCACCACCAACGCTTTGCAGCCCCTGTCCAACAGCCGCTGGGCAATGCCCACTGCGTAGGCTTTCAAGCGCTCTGGACTCTTGTCCCCATAGGGCATATGGGCCGTGTCTCCCACATAGCACAACGACTCCATGGGGAGTCGTTGCAACAAGGCCTTGGCGATGGTCAAACCGCCAATGCCCGAATCAAACATGCCGATGGGCGCGTCCTTGCTCATGGCATCCGCACAGGTGGCTTACATGCCCAGCTTGGTCTTCACCAAATCCGTCACATCCTCGCCTCCGTTGTACAACGTCACACCCGTGCTGGTGTCAAAGATGTAGGTGAAGCCCTGCTCTTTGCCCACCGCCTCGATGGCGTCGCGCACGCGCTCGATCATGGGTGCGAGCAATTGCTGCTCCATTTGGGCGAGGTCGTTCTGGATGGTCATGCCAAATTCCTGCAAGCCCGCGTCGAGCTGCTGGAGTTCGCGTTCCTTCTGCTGGCGTATGGCGTCAGGCCATGTGGCCGCCTTGGCTTGGTAGTCGGCGAATTTGGTCTCCAATTCAGACTGCATGCGAGACACCTCGGTCTCGTATTCCGCAGCTGCGGCCTCGATGGACGTTTGGGCCTCTGCGCGCTCAGGCAGGGTCAACAAGATGTCTTGGGCGTCGAGGTGACCGAATTTTTGGGCCACTGCGTCGGTCATGCCGAGGAGCGCCACAAAGGCGAGGAGGAGAATGTGTTTCATGAAATTCTTGTTCTGTCAAAGGTCTTGCAGAAAGCCGCACACTGACATGCTTTTCTGCGGGGTTTGTTCAATTCTTTCTGCCTGAGCGTGTCACGGTGTTGCCACGTCCGCCCGTGGCACTGTTCATGCGGTCGCGGGCGTTGTTTTTGGCGCCATTGACCGCGTCGCGGCCACGGTCCATCATGCTGCCGCCACCCTTGCCACCGTCCTCGTCACCCTTGCCGCCTTCGGGCTGGATGGTTTCGCCGGGCACGTAGCCCAACTTCTTGATGAGGCGATCCGAGATGTCGTACTTGGGGTTGGTGTAGAGCATGTTGCTCTGGTTGCTCTTGTCAAAAATCACCATGTATCCGCTGCCCGAAGCGATGTCCTTGAGGGATTCGAAAATCTGCTGCTGGATGGGCTCGATGAGTTCTTGACGCTTCTGAAACAACTCGCCATCCACCCCAAACTTTTGCTTTTGCATGTCCTTCGCATCGGCGCGCTTCTTCGCAATCTCGTCCTCCCGCTTGACACGCATCTCCGCCGTCAAAAGCACACGCTCTGCGCGGTACGCCACTTCGAGGCGGTCGGCGGCTTCGAGTTTGGTCTCCACATCAGCCTGCCACTGGATGGCATAATTGTTCAGCTCCGTTTGGGCCGTGGCGTACTCCGGCATGTGCAAGAGCACGTACTCCGAATCGATGTAGGCAAACTTCTGCGCCTGTGCGGTCAAGGTCACACCCACGAATGCAAGGGCCACGAGGACGTGGGTCGCGAGGAGCTTGAGGGAGGTTGAAGGAGAGGTCATAAGGTTGTCTTGTCAAATTTGGGGCCAAACAGGGCGCGCATCAAAGTTCGCCCATGTTCATGCCAATCGAAAAGTGAAATTGACCGCGGTCCATGTTGGGCATGGAGGACACGTCATCCAAGCGCCACCCGTAGTCCAGTCCGAGGAGACCAAACATGGGAAGGAAGATGCGCATGCCCACGCCCGCCGAACGATAGACCTGGAATGGATTGAACGCACGGGGGTCCTCCCAAGTATTTCCGCCCTCCAAGAAAGCGAGGGTGTAGATGGTCGCACTCGGGTTGGTGCTCAGCGGATACCGCAATTCAGCGCTGTATTTCGCGACCACGGGGGCGCCGGTATTGCGGTCTGGTGCAGTGAGGCTTAAGTCGTCGTACCCGCGAAGGTTGAGGATTTCTCGGCCATCCAACACGAAGCCACTCAGGAACACCCCGCCGAGGTAGAACCGTTCAAACGGACTCAGGCCCGTGACGCGGTTGTACGACCCAATCATACCGATGCCGGCAGCCGTACGCAACACGAGGCTCTTGGGGTTCTCCCCGCCGCTTTGGGTCAAAGGCGTGTACCACTCAGCCTTCACTTTCCACTTGTGGTACTCCACCCAGCGGAACCGGGTTTGGTCGTCCACGGGCGTGCCGTCCTCATTGGTGTAGAAGCCGTCTGGACGGAACATGCTGTAAGGAGGCGTGGCCTTCACGCTGACCTCCACATTGGAGCCCCACACGGGGAAAATGGGGTCACTGACCGAATTTCTCCCCACCACTGCCGTCAAGGCAAGGTTGTTCGAACGCCCCTTCGAGAAACTGAAGAAGGACCCAAAGTCGTCCAAGTTGAAATGCTGGTAGGAAAGCGAAGCTTGAAAGACGAACCAGTCGTCCGGCTTCTTCCAGCGTTGGCCCAACCCAAGTTGTGCACCCGTGATCTGAAGCGACGTTCGTGCCTCGTTGATTTCGCCGTCAATCAGTCGGGGCTGGCCGTTGCTCTGAATCGACCTCCAAACGCTGAAGCTCAAAGAATTGGGCTTCTTTCCTCCCAGCCAAGGCTCAGTGAAGCTGAAGTTGTAGCTCTGGAAAAAGAGGCCGTTGGACTGGGCCCGCAGCGACAGGCGTTGCCCGTCGCCCGTGGGGATGGGACGCCACGTGCCTTTCTTGAACATCTTGGACGCGGCAAAATTCGTGAAGCTGATGCCCAACGTGCCGACCACACGGCCTCCGCCCCAGCCCCCGCTGAGTTCAATTTGGTCTGAGGGCTTTTCCTCCACCGTGTACTCGATGTCGACCGTCCCGTCCTCCGGGTGCTGGATGGGGTTCACCCCAAACGCCTCGGGATTGAAGTACCCGAGTTGGGACAGCTCGCGTTGGGTTCGGATGATGTCCGTGCGGCTGAACAAATCGCCAGGACGCGTACGAATTTCACGGTACACCACGTGGTCGTTGGTCTTGCTGTTGCCCTGGACCAACACGCGGCCGATGCTGAATTGCTGGCCTTCCATCATGCGGACTTCGATGTCAATCGTGTCGCCTTCCACGCGCTTTTCAATGGGGCGCGCTTGGAACGTAAGGTACCCATCGTCCTGATACAAGGAACTCAAGTCCAGCCCCTTGGGGTCCATGAACACCCGGGTCTCCAGGCGCTCCATGCTGAACACTTCCCCCCGTTGGATGTCAAGCAGGCTGTCGAGCTGCGTGGTTCTGTACTTCGTGTTTCCGGTGAACGTGATGTCCCCGAAGTAAAACGGATTGCCTTCTTCCACCCAGACGTCCAAGACCACCTCCCTTTCCGCGTTGCGGCTTAAGCTGTCGCGCAGCACGCGTGCATTGCGGTATCCCGCGCTGTGGTAGTGATTGACCACGTTGTCCAAGTCGGCTTGGAAGGTGTTCTCAAGGTACTTCGATGCCTTGTAGAACCGCCACCAGCGGCGCTCCTTGGTGTCTTTCATCTTCCGCGCCAGCACTTCCGTGTCCATGGCTTCCACGCCGTGGAACGCGATGCGGTCGATTTTCACCTTCTCGCCTTTGTCGACGAGGATGCGCAGCTTGGTGCCGTTGGCGAACAAGGTGTCGGACTCTTGTTCCATGGCGATGTCCACGTCGAGGAATCCTTTCTCCACGTAATGCTCACGGATGCGCTTCGTCGCCACCGCCTTGACGTTGTCATCCAAAATCCGGCCTGTCAGCAGGTCGATCTTGCCCTTGACCGTTTCTTGCTCCGAACGGTTGACACCCGCAATTGTGTAACGTGTCAACCTCGGCAGTTCCTGCACGCGGATGACCAAATACACATTCCGTCCACGAACCTCCGCGACCTCGATTTGGATGTCGGAAAACAAATCCTGTGCCCAAAGGCCCGTGATGGCCCGTTTGATGTCGTCGCCAGGAATGTCAATTTCCTGACCCACCTGAAGCGAACTGAACAGTTTGATGGCCTGCACATCGGTGTGCTCGGCACCCAACACCGTCAATCCCGCAATCTTGTAGGTCGACGTAAGGGACAAATCAATCATGTCGCCCCCCTCACTTTGCGCCCACGTTGTGGAACTGCTCAAGGCCATCATGCAGGCCAAGGAGGCCAACCACATCCATGCTCTCATCAACTTGACTTCGCATTGGGAAGGGCACCAAAGCGGCGCTCTCGGTGTTGAAAATCTCGAATGGCATCGAAGAAGTGCTCCTTTCGGAAATCCGGCCACAGGACGGACGTGAAATGAAGCTCTGCGTAAGCCAACTGCCACAGCATGAAATTGCTAATGCGGTGTTCCCCTGACGTGCGAATCATCAATTCAGGGTCGGGCAAGTCCGCCGTTTGCAAGTACTTGTCGATGGTGGAGGGCAAGATGTCCTCAGGCTTCAACCCCTCGCCCATCATGGTGCGAATGGCTTCCACCATCTCCCACTTGGCGCTGTAGCTCAAGGCCAAGACCAAATCCAAATGAACCTCCCCCTCCGGGCCTTCCTTGACCCGCTCCAACTCGGCCTGACAAGCCGCAGGCAAGCTCGCGACATCGCCGATGGCGCGCAGACGAACCCCTTTGCTGCCCAACTCCATGGCCTCTTGCACCAAGGTCTTGACGAGCAAGTCCATCAAGGCATCCACCTCGTCCTTGGGCCGATTCCAATTCTCCGTACTGAAGGCGTACAACGTCAAATACCGCACGCCACTCTCCAAGGCGGCTTCCACCGTCGCCCTGACCGATTCCACGCCGTGGGCATGTCCAAACACCCGTTCCTCGCCGCGACGCTTGGCCCAGCGGCCGTTGCCGTCCATGATGACCGCCACGTGCTCAGGCACCCGATGGGGGTCGATGCCCGCTGCGCGCATGGCCCGGTCTCGGGCCTCGTTGGGATGGGTGCTGGGCGAAGTCATTGTTCCCAGCAAGTTGTGGCTTTTTTGCTGACGCGAAAACCCAAAGAGAACAAAAAGTAGCCGTACCGGTCGTTGCGACCAGGATCGCCTCGCTGAAGGCCTTCGAGGCTTTGACTCGCAGGCAAATTGTCAAGGCTTCGGTCGGCGAATTGCACGGCGATTTGGCCTCGGGCCTCGCGAAGTCGAGACGGATTCATGTAGACCGTGCTCACGTCATCGAGGTAATCGGTCCACGTCTTGCGGGCGCCCCATTCACATTGGAAGGTCATGCCGGAACCCAAGTTGCCTTTCCAACCCAAGCCATACGGCACGGCCACGCCCCACGTGAGGTAGTTGGGCACGTCTTCGAACCAACCTTGGCCCTCCGTGCCCATAGGCTGCAGGGGCTGCCAGTTCCCATAGACGTCCTGCCCTTCGGGATCGTGCGTGTAAACGGCGAAGCCCGCGAACAAGAAAGGCACGAGCTGACGCTTGGGGTTGCCGACGGCATGGTCCCGGAAATTCAGCTCCGTGGCGAGGGAGTACTCGTTGATTTGGTTCCGGAAGTGCAGGTTTCTGTTTTGCTGCCAACCATTCGGGTGGTCGGCATCCCAAGCTTCGATTCGGCCTTGGAGGTACTGCCCCCGAAAAGACCAACGCGTGTTGAGATTGTGGCGGTAGAAACCGCCGCGGGTCACGTGGCTGACCGACCGAAACATGTTGCCCGGGTTCAAATCGCCCACGTACCAAGCCGTGCCCAACTGCACTCCGAGCTCCTTGCTCGTCCCGCGACGGTTGCGCTGCGCCTGCGCCTCCGGCAAGGCCAGCCACGCCGACATGGCGACGAGAATGAAGAAGGGGCGAAGAGAGAGGTTCATCGTGGTGTTCAACGCACGAAATTACGCGGGATTGCCTCGATTTCAGCGTTCCCGAGGGTCGAGTCCCCAGTGCATTTTTTGACGAACCGTGGAAAAAAAGTCCTGGTGCTCCAAGTTGATGAGCGTCACGCTGAATCCTGCGGGCTTGATTCGCACCTCCTGGCCTGGTTCCAAGGGGAAAGACCGGCTGTCCATGCTCAGCAAGAACTGCGCGTCCCGGCCCCCAGCGACAAGGGTGATTTCCCCTTCGAGCGGCACGACCAAAGGACGGTCGTTGAGGTTGTGTGGCGCCACCGGCGTGACGACCACCACGTTGGATCCGGGGTACACAATCGGGCCGCCTGCACTCAACGAATAGGCCGTCGATCCCGTGGGGGTGCTCACCAGGAGACCGTCTGCCCAATAGGTGTTGACAAACTTGTCGTCCCGATGGACGTCTACCACCACCATGCTGGCCGTGTCGCGCTTGTGAATCACGACTTCATTCAAGGCGTAAGGGAATTCCCCGAGGTTCTGGCCCTCGACTGTTACGTGCAACAAATCGCGCTTCTCCTCCCAGGTTTTGCCTCCGATGTAGGCATCCATCGCGAGGTCAAAAGCGTCCATGCTGACGTTGCTCAAAAAGCCAAGGCGCCCCGTGTTGACGCCCAGAATGGGGATGGCGCCGTGACGCACGAGCGTGGCCGCCTCGAGCACGGTTCCATCTCCGCCAAAGGCGAGCAGCACATCCACGCCCTGCGGCACTTCACCCTCGTAGGGCACGAGGCCGGCGGGAAGGTTCATGTGTTCGGTCAGTTCGGCCATGTAGGCCTGGGAGATCCAAGCTTGGGGATCCAGGGCCAAAATCCGGTCCAGCGCCGCGCGTAAATCTTCTGCATCGTCGGGCGAAACCGCTTTTCCAAAGAGGGCAATGCGCATGAGGTTCAGATTTAAGGTTCGAGGTAACGCATGAACGCATCAAAGCGCGCGCGCATTTCGTCTTCCAATTCAGGGGCGTTGTAGAAACTCTGCACCTGGTATTCGTGGCGGCGCAAGGTGGCCATGAGGGACTCAATTTCCTCGGTGTTGACCTTGAAGGTCACTTCCAAAAATTCGCTGTCCTCCACGGGGGCGACGTTGAAACTTGTGATTTGGGCCCCGTCGGCCTCCACAATGCGCACCAGTTCGGCAGGACTCAAATCTTTGGACAACACCTCCAGAACGAGCGTGCTTCCGGGGAAGCCCCAGCCCGCGCGTTTGGCCATGAAGCGCAACACCGCGGCACGGTCCACCGCCCCGCGATACAAGCCTTCGTGGACGACAGGCAAGACGTCCACATCCGACCACCCCATGCGGGCTACCACGTCATAGACATGCAAATCGTGGGGGATTGCATCCTGGATCATCGGCGCTTCGGCAATGAGTGCCGATTCATCGAGCTCGAGCAGAGTCGCCTCGGACACGGTGCCCTTGTACACGTCCTCTTCCACCACCGGAAGGTGCATGAGCTTGAACTCATCCATCACGGTGAGGGCGCGAGAGACCGGGTCGGTCAACGCAAGGACCGGAAGGTCCAAGGACAGCATTCTCTGGGCGCGCATGGTGTAATTTCGCTCTTTCACCCAAAGGTAGGTATGACAAGGCTCAGCGTCAACGTAAACAAAATCGCCACCCTGCGCAACGCCCGGGGCGGCACGGAACCGAATGTCGTCGAAGCGGCCAAACGCATTCAGGCTTTCGGCGGAGAGGGCATCACGGTTCATCCGCGTCCTGACGCCCGCCACATCACCTATGCCGATGTGCGCGACCTGCGTGCCGTGGTTCACACCGAATTCAACATTGAGGGATATCCCAGCCAGGACTTTGTAGATCTCGTCTGCGAGGTGGGACCCGAGCAAGTGACCTTGGTTCCCGACCCGCCGCACGTCCTGACCAGCAATGCCGGTTGGACGGTGACAGACCACCTCGACATGCTCAAGGACGTCTTGTCTACCTTCCGCGCACGCGACATCCGCACGTCGCTGTTCATCGAAACCGACCAAGCCCAAATCGAGGCCGCCGCTGCCGCAGGGGCAGACCGCATCGAGCTGTACACCGAGTCCTTCGCCGAAAAACATACCCGCATTGGGCGCGAGGCCGCTCAACCGTATGCCCAAGCGGCAGGATGGGCGCACGACGCCGGTTTGGGCGTCAACGCAGGGCATGACCTCAACCTTTCCAACCTGCGCGACTTCGCAGAAAGCGTCCCCAACCTCGACGAGGTGAGCATTGGGCATGCCTTGATTTCGGATGCCTTGTACCTCGGCCTGTCCAACGCCGTGGCGCAATACCGCGCATGCCTCCACACCCCGTGATGACCCTTCACGCGCGACACCTTCCTTCCGCCCTCGGGGACCAAGCACCCCACCTGCTCATCCTTCACGGATTGTTGGGCAGTTCGGACAATTGGCAGACGCTGGGCAAACGGTACGCCGCTTCGCACCACGTGTGGATGTTGGACGCCCGAAACCACGGCCGCTCCCCCCACGCACCCATTCACACCTACGAAGCCATGGCCCAAGACATCGTGGACTTCATGGACACACAGGGCATCGCGAAGGCATCTTTGCTCGGCCACAGCATGGGTGGAAAAACCGTCCTGCTCCTATCTCAACTGCACCCCGAGCGCATGGACAAACTCGTGGTCGCCGACATCGCTCCCCGGGCCTACACCCCGCACCACGGCCCCATCTTTGACGCCCTGTTGGCCACAGACCCCGCGTCGGCACCTTCACGCGACGCCATCCAGTCCCAGCTCTCCGAAGCTCTCGACGGCGATCCTGTACTCGTGCCTTTTTTGATGAAGGGACTCCACCGGCTGAAAGAAGGCGGTTTTGCGTGGCGGTTCAACGTCCCGGTGTTGCACGCCACCATCCAAGACGTCGTTGGACACATCGAACTGGGCCTCAACACCCTGCCGACACTCTTCATCCGCGGCAGCGAAAGCAACTACGTCAGCGACGACGACCTGGACGTGCTCGAGGATCACTTCATGCACATGGACCACCACACCATTCAAGGTGTGGGGCACTGGCTTCACGCCCAGGCACCTGACGAATTCTTCGACGTCACTGCCGGCTTCTTGGCGTAGCCCGGTCCTCACGCGGCAGCACTTTGCCCCCGGTCATGAATCCCCCCCGGGCCTTGGTGCCTTTGCGGAGTTCCTTTTGTTCTTCCTCCGGAAGCTGCACGAATTCATGGCAGGCTTCGCTGCACGTCCCAGCCAACTTCTCCTTGCATGCATCGCACTGAATCATCAGGATGTTGCACGTGGGGTTGGCGCAGTTGACATGCGTGTCGCATGGAGTTCCGCAGGTGTGACAATGGGCAATCACGTCGTCCGAGATGCGCTCCGCCATGCGCTCGTCAAACACGAAATTCTTTCCGATGAATTTGTTGCGCAGGCCCTCGACCTTCGCTTGACGGGTGTACTCGATGATGCCTCCCTCGAGCTGGTGGACGTTTTGGAATCCCTTGTGCTTGAGGTAGGCGCTGGCCTTTTCACAGCGAATGCCACCTGTGCAGTACATCACAATGTTGGCGTCCTTTTGGTCTTGCAACATGTCCTCGACGTAGTCAATCTCCTCGCGAAAGGTGTTGACGTCCGGACACACCGCGCCTTCAAAATGGCCCACCTCACTCTCGTAGGCATTGCGCATGTCAATGAGAATCGTGTCCTCCTGATCCGTCAAGGCATTGAATTCCGAAGCCTTGAGATGCTTGCCGCAATCCGTGACGTCAAACGTGCCGTCGGCCAAGCCGTCCGCCACAATCTTCTCACGCACGCGGACAATCAACTTGAAGAAGCTCTTGCCCTGTTCCACCGCCACATTCAGCCGGAGGTTGGGCAACCAACCCAACCCCTCGATGTGTGCCTTGAATTCCTCAAACCGCTCTGTGGGCATGGAGATTTGAGCGTTGATGCCCTCCTTGGCCACGTAAGTGCGGCCGAGGACCTCGAGCTCGGACCACGCCTCATACAGCTCTGCCCGAGTGCGCTCGGGCTGGTCCAAATGCACGTAGCGGTAAAAGCTCAACGTCGTCCGCGGCCGGCTGTCGGCCTTCATGCGCTCAATGAGCACGCGGCGGTCTTCAGTGTTGTGGAGGCGCTTCATTCCACCCCAAAAATACGTCATGCACTCCCAGTGGCATTTTGGGGTTTGTTGGATTTCGTTGTGACATGCTCCGTCAATCCTGTCGCATCTTTTCTTTCCCAAAACACCACCGGAGCCATGCTTGAATTTTGCAAAACCGTGTTGAAGCGGGTGAGTTTTGACCGCCAGCTGTTTGCCCGTGAATTGACCAAGAGCTTCTCCTGGCTGCCTCACGAGGATGCCCTTGCTTTAAAATCGTGGGCGCTGGCGACGTATTCCAACAAGCACACCCAACTCATCCTGACCGCCTTCGCGACGGCTCAGGCTCTCAAAGGCTAAGTCATGCGTCCCCTAGGAACGAGATGTTCCGCTGAAGGCCCATCCAGCCCGTCCGTTTGACGGCGCTGTCCTTAAACACCTCTCGGAAGACGTCTTCCGTCAAGTCCAGCCAATCCGATTTGGTCATGTCCAGCAAGCGCGGATGGGGTGAAAACCTTGGCTCCGTGGTGGGCGAAGCGTGACGGTTCCACGGGCAGACTTCCTGACAGATGTCACACCCGAACATCCAATTCTCCATCTGGCCATGGACCGGTTCTGGGATCGCCCCGCGAAGCTCAATCGTGAAATAGCTGATGCACTTGCTCCCGTCGACCACATAGGGCCGGATGATCGCGTTGGTGGGACACGCGTCAATGCAGCGCGTGCAAGAGCCACAATGATCCGTAACAGGCGCATCGGGCTCGAGCTCGAGGTCGAGCATCATCTCCGCAAGATAGAAGTAGCTGCCAGCGTGTTTGTTCAGCAGCAAACTGTGCTTTCCAATCCACCCCAAACCCGAACGCTCCGCCCAAGCCCGCTCCATGATGGGTGCGCTGTCCACGTACACGCGTCCGCCGACATCCCCCCACTCGGCACGCATCCATTTCAACAGCTCTTTCAGCTTCCACTTCAGCACAAAATGATAATCCTCTCCGAACGCGTATTGGGCAATCTTTGGGGCCTCCGGATCGGACTGCCTGTGGGGGTTGTGGTAGTTGAACAAAAGGCTGACCACCGATTTGGTCCCCGGCAGCAGCTTCCGTGGGTCGAGACGCTTGTCAAAGTGGCCCTCCATGTAGGCCATTTCGCCGTGCATCCCCTCTTTCAACCAAGTCTCCAATCGCGGCGCCTCTTCCGTCAGTTCCCTGGCCACTGAAATGCCCACCGACGTGAATCCCAATTCCTTGGCGCGGCGTTTGATCCACGCCGCACGCTCCGCCGCCACGTGCTTGGATTTGGACATGGCTCAGGCGTCGAACAAGTCTCCTGAACCCGCAGATGGGGTTCGTCCCAAATGGGTATACGCCGCAGGCGTCGCCTGACGTCCACGTGGCGTCCGCATAAGCAACCCTTCCTGGATCAAGTAGGGTTCGTACACCTCCTCCAACGTTCCCGCATTTTCTCCAATCGCCGTGGCCAATGTGCTGGCACCCACCGGGCCGCCCTTGAACTTGTCAATGATGGCCGACAAGATGCGGTTGTCCATCTCGTCAAGGCCTTTTTTGTCCACTTGCAGCGCATCGAGGGCGTAGGCCGTCACCTTGGGGTCAATCCGCCCCGAACCTTTGACCTGCGCAAAGTCACGCACGCGACGAAGCAAGGCATTGCTGATGCGGGGCGTACCACGGCTGCGCGATGCAATTTCGTAGGACGCGGCACCCTCAATTTCCATGTCCAAGATGCCCGCCGAACGCTCCACGATGTCCGTCAACGTTTTCGCATCGTAGTACTGCAACCGAAGGTTGATGCCAAAACGCGCGCGCAGCGGCGCCGTCAACAACCCCGACCTTGTCGTGGCCCCCACCAGGGTGAAGGGGTGCAGGTCGATTTGGACGGTGCGCGCATTGGGCCCGGTGTCGATGACCAAGTCAATGCGGTAGTCTTCCATCGCGCTGTACAGGTATTCCTCCACGATGGGAGACAAACGGTGAATCTCATCGATGAACAGCACGTCGTTGGGCTCCAAACTTGTCAGCAATCCAGCCAGGTCGCCGGGCTTGTCCAAGACTGGACCCGAAGTGGTCCGAATGGCCACCCCCATCTCTTTCGCCACAATGTTCGCCAACGTGGTCTTGCCCAACCCCGGAGGGCCATGCAACAACACGTGATCCAAGGCCTCCCCCCGCTGCTTCGCCGCCATCACAAACACCTGAAGGTTGTCCATGGCCGCGCGCTGTCCTGTGAAGTCCTCGAACCGCGCAGGCCTTAAGACGCGATCCAAGTCGCCATCCGACGCCTGTTCGGCCTCACCACGTACGTCAAAATCTTCGTCCTGTTGCATCACGACCAAGGTAGCACCTTCGGGCATGAAAAAGCCCCCGCGGCGGCGAAGGCTTTTCAATGAAGGTCGTTCATGGTCGACCCTCTCTTAGTGCGCAGTCTCTCCTGCTTTCACGGGCACTGTCTGAGGCACGAAGTCCTCGTCAAAGTCAGGATTGCTGTAGTCGTACGCCCAACGGTGCACTTCGGGGAGGGCACCAGGCCAGTTGCCGTGCACGTGCTCGACAGGAGTCGTCCACTCCAGCGTGTTCGCCTTCCAAGGGTTCTCCACAGCCACTTGACCACGGAAGATGCTGTAGAAGAAGTTCCACAAGAACGGCAACTGACCCACGGCACCAATGATGGCAAACGTGGAGATGATGGGCTGCAAATCCATCACAAAGTCCAGGTACTCGAAGTTGCTGTAGTCGTAGTAGCGACGTGGCGCACCAGCAAGACCCACGAAGTGCATGGGAAAGAACACCCCATATCCCGCCACCAAAGTGGTCCAAAAATGGACGTATCCAAGCTTGGTGTTCATCATCCGCCCAAACATCTTGGGATACCAGTGGTAGATGCCCGCCAACATGCCGAAGATGGCACTCATGCCCATCACAATGTGGAAGTGCGCCACCACGAAGTAGGTGTCGTGCACGTTCACGTCCAATGCAGAGTCTGCCAAAATGATTCCCGTCAATCCGCCCGTCACAAACGTGCTGACCAACCCAATGCTGAAGAGCATGGCGGGGGTGAAACGCAGGTTGCCCTGCCACAACGTCGTGATGTAGTTGAAGGCCTTCACGGCGGAAGGAATCGCAATCAACAGCGTGGTGAACACGAATACAGAACCCAAGAAGGGGTTCATGCCCGTCACAAACATGTGGTGTCCCCAAACGATGAAGCTCAAGAAACCGATGCCGAGGATCGACCCAATCATCGCTTTGTAACCGAAGATGGGCTTTCGTGAATTCGTGGCAATCACCTCAGAACTGATGCCCAAGGCAGGGAGCAACACGATGTACACCTCAGGGTGGCCCAAGAACCAAAACAAGTGCTGGTACAGGATGGGGCTGCCGCCGGTCACATCGAGGGCTTCCCCTCCGATGAAGATGTCGCTTAAGTAGAAGGCCGTGCCCATGGAACGGTCCATGAGAAGCAGCACCACAGCAGACACCAACACGGGGAAAGACAGCACGCCCAACACCGCGGTGATCAAAAACGCCCAAATCGTCAAAGGCAGACGCGTCATGCTCATGCCTTTGGTGCGGAGGTTGATTACCGTCACGATGTAGTTCAACCCGCCCAAGAGCGAGCTCACCACGAACAACGTCATCGAAATCAACCACAAGGTCATGCCCATGCCGGAGCCAGGCATCGCTTGGGGCAATGCACTCAAAGGAGGGTACACCGTCCATCCACCTGAGGCCGCGCCACCCTCCACAAAGAGGGAGAAAATCATGATCACGCTGGACACAGCGAAAAACCAGTAGCTCAGCATGTTCAAGAAACCTGACGCCATGTCACGTGCGCCGATTTGGAGTGGTATCAACAGGTTTGAGAATGTGCCCGACAATCCACCGGTCAACACGAAGAAGACCATGATGGTGCCGTGGATGGTCACCAAGGCCAGGTAGGCATTGCGATCCAACACGCCACCTGGAGCCCACTTGCCCAAGAACGTTTCAAGAATGGCGAAGCTCTCCCCTGGCCATCCCAATTGGAGACGGAAGAATACCGAGAGCATCACGGCAATGATGCCCATAAACACTGCAGTCACCAAGAACTGCTTGGAGATCATCTTGTGATCCTGCGAGAAGATGTACTTCGAGACGAAGCTCTCTTCGTGATGTGCGTGTCCTGCCATAATCAGAGGGTTGCAGATTCGTTGTTCTCAATGTTGGCGGCCTCTGCACGTGCGTCAGATTCCGTCGCCACTTCCTTGTCAGCCAAAAATTCTTCTTGCGACTCGAGCCATGCTTTGTAAGACTCTTCGCTTTCTACGACCATCTTCATTTGCATATTGAAGTGTGCAGCACCGCAGACCTTGTTGCAGAGAAGCACGTAGTCGAAATCTGGATCGTTCACGACCGTGCGCATGCTGTCGGTCGTAATCGTCGGGGTCATCTTGAAGCGCGTAGGTACGCCTGGAACCGTGTTCATCTGCGCACGGAAGTGTGGCATGTACGCGCTGTGAATGACGTCGCGAGAGCGGAACACAAATTCCACTTCACGTCCCACTGGCAGGTGGAACTCACCCTTCATGATTTTGTCGTCCGCGCCCGCTTCCCATGCAGCCACACCGCCTTCGTAATCGAAAGGCTTGACTTCCATGATGCGCTGTCGGTGACGCTTCAGACGGTGCACCTTGCCTGCCTTGGCTTCAGCCGCAGCATTGGACAACACCACCACGTCAGGCCCTTCGAGCATGTGTTCAAGCTCGTGCAAACGCGCCTCCAACATGGCCATGCGTTCGGCAGACATGCCGTGATGATCGCCATGGTCGTCGTGGCCCGCATGGTCATCGTGAGCATGATCGTCGTGGCCCGCATGGTCATCGTGACCGTGATCGACGTGACCGTGGTCATGGTCGTGCGATGCGTGCAACTCCGCTTCCACCTCTTCAATCTGGGCGAGCAGCGTACCACGCTCGTGGGCCAATTCAGATTCAAGGGCTGCGATTTGGCTTTCGATTTCTTCCAACGCACCAGACACGCCGTCCGCGGTAACAATGCCTAGGGGATTGGTGGGGGTGATCAAATTGTAGTTCGCCAAGCCAAACTCTCCGTCCGCCCCGGGGTAACGAACCGTCCAATCGAACTGCTTGGAATACACCTCCACGCGAAGGGCGTCCTCTGAGGCCTCACCCGTCATCTCGTTCCAAGTTCGGAGACCGTAAATGATGATGACCGCGAGAACGATCGAGGGAATCACGGTCCAAATCAACTCCAACCGGTTGTCGTGCGCAAAGAACTTTGCCTTGCGGTTGGGGTCCTGGCGATACTTGTTGGCGAACATGAACAGCGCCGTGTTGACCAAGAAGAACACCGCCATGATGATGTACATGTTGAAGTTCATCAACGTGTCGTACGTCTCGCCGTGGGCCGAGGCGGCGGGTGGATTGTAATCTCCGTAGCGGATGATCAACCAAATGAACGAGGCATAGAACGCCACCATGAAAGCGACGAACAATCCACCATTCAAACGGGTATCTGCTGCGCTGATGTCTTCCTCGCGCTTGTTGCGGATGAGAGAGGTCAATTGACCGACTTTGGCCAATTGTGCAAGGGCGATGACCCCTGCAATGACGACGAGAAGCGTAATGAGTTTCATGAGATTCGTCCGTTGTCAGTGTCAGTATTGGAGTTCGATGCTTTCCTGGAGCATGGGGTGGTTCTTGCTGATGAGCGGCGCCTTTGCCAAGGTGGCAAACGTGCGGTTCATGAAGAGCCCTAAGAAACCAAGGAACAATCCCACTTCAAAGAAACCAAAATGATTGTGGTCAAACATTGTCCCTGGAATGACGAGCAAGTACACGTCCACAAAATGAGCAATGAAAATGAGGATGCCCACAGGAATGACGAAGCGCGGGTTGCGCTTGGCGTCGCGGGCAATCAAGGTGTAGAACGGAACCGCGAAGTTGATGAAGAACATCAGCATGAACGGCACTTTGTAATCGCCCAACACACGGCTCATGTAGTAGGTCACCTCTTCAGGGATGTTGGAGTACCAAATGAGCAAGAACTGGCTCAACCAGAGGTAGCTCCACAACATGGAAATGGCGAACATCCACTTGCCCAAGTCGTGCATGTGGCTTTCGTTCACTTCTTGGAAGTATCCCTTGCTGCGCAACCAAAGCATCGAGAGGTTGGTGAAGATCATGAAGCTGACCCACATGCCGCTGAAGACATACCAACCAAACAAGGTGCTGAACCAGTGGGTGTCGATGGACATGATCCAGTCCCACGCAAGGGTTGAACTGAACACAGCGAAGAAGACCAAGAACAGGGCGCCACGGCGATACTGCTTGTAGTGCAAGTCCAGGTTGGGCGCCTCATCCTCTTGCAACGACCACTTGCGGAACAAGCGAGCGAAAATCAAGAACGTACCAATGTACACGGCGGTGCGCAACCAAAAGAACCAGTCGGCGAAATACGCTGCCTTGCCCGCAATCACGTGGTCGTAATTCGGGTTCAACACCGCGCCTTCCTCGATCTCATCCACATAATGGAAGTGATCGCCATGCTCCACCATGTATTCGTGGTAGAGGGAGTGGTCCATCCAGTGGTAGAGGTGGTGCAAGTGCAGCTTGCCGGCCACGAGGACAATGACGATGACGGCCGCGCCCCAAGGCAAAAAGCCCCAAAGGGCCTCAAACCAACGCTTCAACACGGCAGACCAGCCGCTCTCAGTGGCGTATTGCAACGCGTAGAAGAACAACGCCGCCAAGGCCATGGTGAAGTAGAAAAATCCATTGATCAACAGGTTCGCCCAAAACCGCTGGTGATGGTCACTGTGATCGGTCAAGAAGCCACCCACAAGGGCGAGCACACCCACAGCCATCAAGACTTGGGTGACAAGCTTCAAACGTCCTTCGAACTTGAATTCCATGATCAGTTGTTCATTGCCATGGCGCCGTCCGCCGCCGATTCAACCACATTTCCTGCCTCGTCAAACTCAGGCATCTCACCCCCCTGCTGGAGCACCTTGATGTACTCAATCACGAGCCAGCGGTCCTTTTGGGACAATTGAGAGGCGTGCGACCCCATCAAGCCTTTTCCATAAGTCAAGGTGTGGTACATCTTGCCCACTGGGAGGTCCTTCAATTTGTCCGAGTACGAGGGGATGCCCGCGATGTGTCCGTTGCGTGACAACGCACCGTCGCCCTTGCCTTCTTCCCCGTGGCATTGGCTGCACATTTGGGTGTAGATCTCCATGCCCTTTTCAATGTGGGCCTTGGTCGTCATCAAGGGGCTCATCAACTCCGAACCCGCAGCTTCATAGCCCTCGGGGGTGTTGGGGTACGCGTAAGGAAGGCCAAACGCCTTGTTCTCCCCCACGTAGGCGATGGTGCCGGCCACGGGAACCCGCGCGCTGGCTTTGTTCCGCTGTGCCGAAGCCACTTCCTCCGTGACGTAGTAAGGGTCCATTCCGTAGTCCACGTACGCCTCCACTGCAGGAGAGCGGTACATGTCTGGCATGTATTCAAGTCCCGGACTGTTGGGGTCCGTGACGCACCCTGTCAGCACAGCCATCACGGCTGCAACTGGGGCGATGATGTTCCAACGCTTTGACATGGTTCAGGCGTCTTTGATGCTGAGTTCAAGCAAGTCGGTTGCACGGATGGCCGCTTCGAGCTCTTCGGCAGACATGCTGTTGTTGTCGGTGGTGATTTCAACCACAAACTTGTCGTCCGTGGTGCGGGGGTCGGGGTTGGAGGCAGGCATGCCTGGCAACGTTCCGTTCCGAAGGAGGTAAGTGATGGCCATGCCGTGGGCACCGCACAACACCGAGAATTCGAACGTCACAGGAATGAATGCTGTCACGTTCTCGAGCAACGTGAAGCTTGGCTTGCCACCAATGTTCATTGGCCAGTCCTGGATCATGAAGTACCACATGCCCAACAACGCGAGAGACGTGCCGGTCATGGCGTACATGAACGAACAAATGGCCAAACGGGTGCGCTTGATTCCAATCACGGGATCGATTCCGTGAATGGGGAACGGCGAATACACATCCTTCACTCGGATGCCTTGACCGACGAGTTTGCCCGCAGCGGTCATCACCTTGGCGTCGTCGTCGTACATGACGTGGAAGATCTTGCTCATTTGGCCTGCTCGTTTTTGTAAGACTCACCGCTCGACTTCAAAATGGTCTTGAGTTCGTTCAACGCGAGCACAGGGAAGAAGCGTGCAAATGCGAGGAAGAGCGTCAAAAAGATGCCGATGGTGCCGATGAAAATGCCGATGTCAATGTTCGTGGCATGGAATTCACCCCAGCTTGACGGGAGATAATCGCGGTGGAGCGACGTTACGATGATCACGTAGCGCTCAAACCACATGCCGATGTTCACCACAATGGAAAGGGCGAACGTGGCGACGAGGCTGCGACGAATCTTCTTGAACCAGAAAAGCTGTGGGCTGATCACGTTGCACGTCATCATGATCCAGTACGCCCAGCTGTAAGGGCCGCTGAAACGGTTGATGAAGGCATAGCTCTCGTACTCCACACCGCTGTACCACGAGATGAACAGCTCCGTCAAGTAGGCCACACCCACGATGGATCCGGTCACGATGATGACGATGTTCATGTACTCCACGTGCTTGACGTGGATGTAGTTCTCGAGGTTCATGCCTTTGCGCATGATGAGGAGCAACGTCTGCACCATCGCAAACCCAGAGAAGACTGCCCCTGACACAAAGTAAGGAGGGAAAATCGTGGTGTGCCACCCGGGAATCACCGAGGTCGCAAAGTCCATCGAGACGATGGAGTGCACCGAGAACACAAGTGGTGTGGCGATGCCCGCAAGCACCAAGCTCACCTCTTCAAAACGCGTCCAGTGCTTGGCACGGCCACTCCAACCGAAGGCGAGGATGCTGTAAATCTTCTTGGGAAGTGGCTTGGTCATGCGGTCGCGAATGGTCGCGAAATCCGGAATCAAACCGATGTACCAAAACACGAGCGAGACCGAGAAGTAGGTTGATATCGCGAACACGTCCCAAAGGAGTGGGCTGTTGAAGTTCACCCACAACGACCCGAACTGGTTGGGCAACGGAAGCACCCAGTAGCTCACCCAAATCCGTCCCATGTGAATGCCGGGGAACACCGCGGCCATGATGACGGCGAAGATGGTCATGGCCTCCGCAGAGCGGTTGATGGCCATCCGCCACTTCTGGCGGAAGAGCAAGAGCACCGCAGAAATGAGCGTTCCCGCGTGGCCGATGCCGACCCACCACACGAAGTTCGTGATGTCCCAAGCCCAATCGACGGTCTTGTTCAATCCCCAGACGCCGATGCCGGTGCCGAGGAGGTACAATATGCACCCCACACCATACACGGCAATGAGGCTCGAAATGGTGATCATGATTTTCCATCCCAAGGGGGCTGGACCCATGATCGGCCCCACAACGTCATCGGTGATGTCCTTGTAGGTCTTGTGCCCCAGAATCAGGGGCTCGCGAATGGCTGCTTCTCTCTGCATGACGAGGGGATCAGGCTTCGTTTGATTCAGTGTTCCGCACCTTCGTCATGTAGAAGATGTTGGGCTGGATGCCCACCTCTTCCAAGGCGTGGTAGGAACGGTTGTTCTTGGAGTTGGCCTTGACCTCCGACGCAGTGTCGTTCAGGTCGCCAAACACAATGGCGTTGGTTGGGCACGCTTCGGCACATGCGGTTTGGACCGCCCCATCCACGATGGGAGCGCCGGCCTTCTTCGCAGTGAGCTTGCCATCTTGGATGCGCTGCACACACATGCTGCACTTCTCGATGACACCACGTGCGCGCACGGTTACGTCCGGGTTCAACACCATCCGCGTCAAGCTGTCCTGAGACGGGTTTGTGTGCTGAAACTTCGCGTAACCCTGGTAGTTGAACCAATTGAAACGACGCACCTTGTAAGGGCAGTTGTTCGCGCAGTAGCGCGTGCCGATGCAGCGGTTGTACGTCATTTGGTTAAGGCCCTCGTTGCTGTGCGTCGTGGCGGCCACTGGACACACCGTTTCACAAGGAGCGTGGTTGCAGTGCTGACACATCATCGGCATGTGAACCGTTTGGGGGTTCGCCGAGGGATCTTCCATCTTGGTGTAGGAAGAGATGACGCCCACGCCCTCTTCTGCGCCGCGCTCTTGGGACCAGTCTGAAGCGTAGTAACGGTCGATCCGCATCCAGTGCATGTCACGGTGACGACGCACCTCGTCCTTGCCGACCACAGGCACGTTGTTTTCAATGTGGCACGCCGTCACACACGCGCTGCAACCGGTGCA
>PKDW01000074.1 GCA_002863145.1 Flavobacteriales bacterium | reverse complement strand
TAGCGCCGTCATCCTGCACGCGGCATGGCTGCGTCAGACTTTCGTCCATTGCGCAATATTCCTCACTGCTGCCTCCCGTAGGAGTCTGGTCCGTGTCTCAGTACCAGTGTGGGGGATAGTCCTCTCAGACCCCCTACCCATCGTAGCCTTGGTGAGCCATTACCTCACCAACTAGCTAATGGGGCGCATGCCCATCTCTTACCGTAACCTTTAATCACCTGAACATGCGAACTGGTGATACTATGGGGTGTTAATCCAAATTTCTCTGGGCTATCCCCCAGTAAGAGGTAGGTTGCATACGTGTTACGCACCCGTGCGCCGGTCGTCAGCGAGAAAGCAAGCTTTCTCCTGTTACCCCTCGACTTGCATGTGTAAGGCCTGCCGCTAGCGTTCATCCTGAGCCAGGATCAAACTCTCCATTGTAAGTGTTTGATGTGTTGACTCTCTGGAATCGTTTTTCATCTCCTCCCGAAGGAGTCGATGCCACCCCCCGGGGGGGGAGTGGATTTCACCCCACTCCGAAGAGTAGAATGACCATCTTCTTGCGAAGATGGATTTGGGCTGCTGCATCAAGTCAAAGAACGTTATATCGAGTCGGGGCCAAAGCCCTTCATTGATTGCTTTCGTTTAAAGCGGACGGCAAAGGTAAGTCGTCTTTCTAAACCACCAAGCCTTTGGTGGTTTTTTTTCGACGCCTTTGTCGTCCGTTTTGTCAGAATGTTTTGCTTTCCTTCGAAAGCGGCCGCAAAGGTAGTGCATCTTTTTCTTGGACCAAGGCCAAACTCAACTTTTGTCTGACTTTTTTTCGAGCAGAACTTGTAAGTCGTTGAATAGCTGGGACATCGACTTTGAATCCGTGCCGTCATAAAACCCGCGCAACCTGCCCTTCTCATCCACCAGCACGATGTTCTCGGTGTGCACGAAGTCCTGAAATCCCCCATCTCCTTCGTCCAAACAGGAGAAATATGACCTTCTTGCCAGCTTGTAAATCTCCTTTTTCTGTCCGGTGAGGAACCACCAAAGCTTCGGGTTGGCGCCGTGTTTCTCCGCGTATCTGTTCAACACGGACACACTGTCTGCCTGTGGGGTGACACTGTGGCTTAGGATGCGCACCGGCATTTGGGCATCGAGACGGTCGTGGATGCGCTGAAGGTTTTGGGTCATCAAAGGACAAATCGTCGCACATCGAGAGAAGAAGAAGTCCACCATCAGGATTTGGCCTTCGACATCCGCAAGCGTCACAGTGTCCCCGAGGTGGTTCACCAGCTCAAAGTCCAAGATGCGATGGTCCTCCGCACGCATGGCCGATGGATCCACGAGGGCAGGGTTCAGCTGGGACGGTTGGTACACCGGCAGATCTTCTTCCGGCTTGAAGTACATGAAGTATGCCACAAGCACAGACGTAAAGAAGATGACGAAGAAGGAGACAATGCGTGCCATGGTCAATCATAGGTTGCTGGAGGGTGAACTTGTTCGCCGTCGATGAACGTCTTGAGGATCTGGGCGCTCAAGACGTCATGCGGGTCAGAAAGCTTGAGCCAATCACGGTCAGTCACCACGAGGTCCGCCCGCTTCCCCACTTCCAAGGATCCGGCCAAGGTGTCCATGCGGCTTGCGAGCGCAGCCCAAAGCGTCATGCCAAGCATGGCCTCTCTGGGCTGGAGTGCCTGGTCCATGTGGAATCCCCCTTCAGGATACCGCGCGGCATCTTGTCGGGCCACCGCAGCCAAGAAGGTCTTGCGTGGGTCGACATCCTCTACGGGGAAGTCCGTCCCGAGCGGAATCATGCCCAACTGGTCTCGCAGATCGGCGTAAGCATAGGCGCGCCGAATGCGGCCTCGGCCAAGCCGAACCCCAGCCCAATACATGTCCGATGTGGCATGGGTCGGCTGCACGGAAGGGATGATGCTCGACTGCCCAAAGCGATTCACGTCGTCGGGATGAATGACCTGGGCGTGCTCCACGCGCCAGCGATGGTCGTTGGGGCCGCCCAACACGCGTTCATATGCACCCAACACGAGCCGCGCGGCGGAATCGCCAATGGCGTGCGTCGCAGCTTGGAACCCATCTCGATGGATTCGCGCCAGCTGGGCTTCGTATACCTCCAGCGACTGAAGCAACAATCCACGGTGTCCAGGACGGTCGTCGTAGGGCTCGAGCAAGGCGGCCCCTCGGGAGCCCAGCGCCCCGTCCATGTAAAATTTGAAGGACTGGGCTTTCAATCGTGGCGTGTCCCAGCCTCCGCGTTGGGCCATGACATGAAAGTTGGGTTCCGTGGGGTTGGCCATCGCCACGACGCGGAGTTTGAGGTCACCCGTCTGGTGGAGCGAGTCCAGTAACGCAATGTCGTCTACGTCCAGACCCGCATCCGTCACAGTGGTCAGTCCACAGGCCACCAAGCGCTGTGCGGCAATTCGCAGGGCTTCCGTTTTGGTGTCTGCACTGTGCTCGGGAATCCGGGCGAGAAGGGAATCCGCAGCACCGTCGACAAGGACGCCTGTTGGCGTGCCGTCGGGCCGACGAAGGATTTCGCCTCCTGGCAGCGATTTGGCCTCCCACAATCGGGTCAGCTCCAACGCGTGACGGTTGGCGATGACGGCATGACCGTCGATGCGCTGCAGTGCGACCGGGCGTTTGGGAAACAGTTCATCCAGCGCCTCGCGGTCAGGGAATTCAGGAACAGACCAATCGTTTTGGTCCCATCCTCTCCCCCGCACCCACGGCGTGGTGGAGTTTGCGTGCTCGTCTTGCAGCTTGTCCACCACCTCCTCCCAAGACGTCGTTCCCAGGAGGTCGGTGTGAGCCAAGTTGAGGGCGTATCCCAGCAAATGGCTGTGGGCGTCGATGAGCCCGGGATACACCGTGGCGCCTTGGACGTCCTCCACGGTCTCCCCGCGGTAGGCGTTCAAAATCTCGTGTTCTTTGCCGAGGGCCACGATTTGACCTTTGTGGATGGCCATGGCCTGGGCTTGGGTTCCCGCACCATCCAAACAGACAATGTGAGCATTGCGAATCACGAGGTCCACCGGCTCTTTTGCCCAATGGCATCCGACAAGCATAAGTGCAACGAAGGGCAGGTGACGCAATGCGCTCATGAGGGTACCTTATGTAGATGGTGTGCGCTGGCCTGGGCTGTTGGCATGATGACCATGTCATTGATGCACACGTGGGGCGGCCGAGACAACACGAAGGACACCGCTTCAGCGATGTCTTGGGCCACCAGCGGATCGAAGCCGCGGTAGACCGCATCCGCGGCCGCCTCATCGCCCTTGAAGCGAACATTGCTGAATTCGGTTTCTGCGGCGCCAGGACAAATCTGACTCACGCCAATCCCTCGTTCGACCAAATCAATGCGCATGGCTTGGGACAATGCGTCCACCGCGTGTTTGGAGGCGCAATACACATTGCCGCCCGGGTAGACCTGTTTTCCTGCAATGCTTCCCATGTTCACCATCCTCGACCCGGCTGTCATGAAAGGCACGCACGCACGGGCCAAAAAGAGCAACCCTTTCACGTTGGTGTCAATCATGCGATCCCAGTCGTCGTCCAGGCCTTCGTCAAACGGTCCTTTGCCGACCGCCAGCCCCGCGTTGTTCACGAGGCCTTCCAATGCCGTGCCGCCTTGGCTTGGCGCAATGCCCGCGCGAGACATCAAATGCTCCACGCCTTTCAGGGTGTCTTGACGCTCCCGCATGTCCCATGCTGCGACGTGAACCTCGGCACCGAGTTCCCGGCACGTATTGGCAACAGCCTCAAGCCGGGCTTCCCGACGGCTGGTCAACAAAAGGTTCCAACCCTCTCGTGCCAATTGGAGGGCGGACGCCTCTCCAAACCCGGAGGACGCTCCTGAAATCAAGACCCATGGACGACTCATGCTTTCTTCGATTTGAACTGGTCGGCTTTGCTGCCTTTGTACATCGAGAAGCCCACCCAGCGGCATTCGAGGGCCCCGTTGAACACGGGGTGTCGCTTGTGGGGCCGCAGCCCCACCCGCTTCAAGGCCTCGTCGTTGGAGGAAATGACCCACGCATCAAATCCCGACCAATGGAATTTCAGACGGTCTCCGATGCGCTCGTACAGACCCACGACGTCTCCCGGATCCATGCGCTCTCCATACGGAGGGTTGAACACCAACATGCCCCCGTCGGTTCGCGGTTCGAGCTTGAAAAAGTCGGCTTGCTTCACCTGCACCAAGGATTCAACATCGGCGCCTTCAAGGCCTTCCATCGTCTGGCGCACCGCCCCTGGGTGTTGGTCCGAAGCGAAGATGGGAGTCTCGACTGGCGTGATGCTGGCCATGGCTTCGGTGCGAACCGCACGCCACGTATCGGGTTCGAAGTCGCTCCAATCCATGAAAGCGAAGTGGCGACGCCCCGCTTGAACAGGAAGTCCGGACGCCCAAAGGGCCGCCTCTGTTGAGAATGTGCCCGATCCGCACATGGGATCGTAGAGGGGCGTGCCGGGACGCCACCCACTCAGGGCGAGCAATCCGGCAGCCAACACCTCGTTGAGGGGCGCCTTGGCGGTTCGCGGGCGATAGCCTCGACGCGACAACTGTTCTCCTGAGGCGTCCACAGAGATGGTGACCTTCTCCCCCGAGATGTGCAAGTTGAGTCGCAAATCTGGACGCACCTTGTCGATGCTGGGACGCTTCCCCGTCTTGCCACGGAAGCGGTCCACAATGGCGTCCTTCAGTTTGAGAGCCGCAAAATGGCTGTGGGAAAAGCCGTCTGAATGCACCGTGGCGTCGATGACGAACGAACCGTCCGGGGCGAGCATGTTCTCCCAAGCAAAGCGGGCGCCTTGCCGGTAGAGGTCGTCGGGGGTTTTGGCCTCAAACGAGGTGAGGTAACGAAGCACGCGCACGGCAAAACGGCTGTGCATGCAAATCGTGTACAACACCTTCGCGTCGCCTTGAAAAGAGATCCCCCGCCGGCCCACCTCAATGTGGGTCGCACCTGCAACTTTCAGTTCTTCTGCGGCCAAATCTTCCAGGCCTGCCAGGGTTTTCAAATAGAGGTTCATCCGCCTTTGCGTTTGGTCTGGTATCCCAGGGAATTCAAATGGGCCACCACCTTGTCACGGTGGTCCCCTTGCACCAAGATGCAGCCTTCTTTCACGGCACCGCCCACCCCACATTGCTGCTTGAGCGCCTTGCCCAGCAAGAGCAACTCCGTGGCGGGGCCATCAAAACCCTCCACCAAGGTGACGGGCTTCCCTGCCCGTTGCTTGCGGTCCAGGCTGACGTACAACGTAGCGCACTGCCCCACGGACCACGCCTCCGCTTCCTGATCCTCATCCTCCCAAGAATACCCCGGATTGGTGCTGTAGACCATGCCGTCGTTGTCGCCGCGGTTGCGGCTTTGCTTGCGCTTTCCCATGAAGTTCGAAGGTAAGCCAGCATCTCGCCGAGCGGCATTTTCAGCGTGTGTTTTGGCCATTTGAACGCATCCTTACCCCAAGTTAAACCCCTTAACCCTGAAGCAACAGTACGGGTGTTAGATGGTCTTCATCGCTTCCATTTTCATTGACATCGCAACAACCCCCACTTGACCCTGATGAAAAGAACTTTCGGTCCAAAGAGTTAAAATCAAACCACTGTACAATGAAACATTTCAGTTCGCTCATCCTCGGAATGAGCATGATAGCTGCAAACGTTTTTGGCCAAACGCCAGAGACGGGAGACGGCTCCTTCACGCTCCGCGTGCTTCACAACAACGATGGCGAGTCCAGCTTGTTGAATGTTGACCACTTTGCATCCGTCCTCGCGGACGAGCGGGCGGCCGCAGACTCAGAAGGCATTCCCTCTGTCATGTTGAGCTCTGGAGACAACTTCCTCGCAGGCTTCGTCTTCAACTACAGCCAACAATCAGGCGTGTTTTACGACGCACTTGCGCTCGATCGTTTGAACTACGATGCCCTGTGCCTCGGCAACCACGACTTCGACTTCGGCACTGAAGTGCTCGCAGATTTCATCAACAGCTACGAGTTGACTGCGCCTCTCTATTTGAGCGCCAACCTCGACTTCAGCACAGATGCGAACCTTGCCCCACTCGAAACGGCCGGCCGCCTTGCGGCAAGCACCATCCTCACCAAAGGAGGAGAACAAATCGGAATCATCGGTTTGACCACGCCAGAATTGCCAGGCATCTCGAGCCCTGGTGATGTCGGTGTGGGACAAGATGTGGTGACGGCTGTGATGGACGAGGTCACGGCCCTCGAAAATGCGGGCGTGAACAAAATCATCTTGGTCAGCCACATGCAATCCGTCACCACTGACGTGGAATTGGCGGCCCAGCTGACTGGCGTGGACCTCATCATCGCAGGAGGCGGTGACCAACTCCTCACCAACGACGCGAACTACAATGGCACGTATGAAGTGTACGGAGAATATCCGCTGGCCTTCACAGACGCAGATAACGCTCCTGTGTACATCGTGACCACTATCGGGAACTACAACTTCCTCGGAAGCTTGAAGTTGACTTTTGATGCCAACGGCGTCATCACCAGCACCCACATGGATGAAAGCGACGTCATCGAGGTGCCTTCTGGCGAAAATGATCCCTTTGATGTCGACATGTACAATGACGTTGTGGCGCCACTCGAGGCTGCACTTGGTCAGGAAAATGTGATTGCGACCACGGAAATTGCCTGGGACGTTCGCAAGCCCGTCATTCGCTCCAGCGAAAATGGCGTCGGCAGCATTGTGGCTGACAGCTACCTCTCCAAGGCGCAAGAGTGGGCAGCAACGGATGCTGAAGTGGACATGCCAGTGCTGGGCATGGCCAACGGAGGTGGCATTCGCTCAAACACCATCTACAGTGCGGGACCCATCACGGACCAAGACATCCAGAACATTTTGCCCTTCCCCAACTACATCTCCATCATGGAAGATGTGCCAGCTGAAGTGGTGAAGCGTGTGTTGGAAAACGCCTACAGCCAATTGTCCACCAACGTCAACGGAGACGTCGTGGGTGAAGACGGACGTTTTGCGCACATCTCTGGCGGTGTGGTGACGTACGATTTGAGTGGTGAAGCCTACATGCACGATGCGTCAGGCGCAACCCTGAACCCCGGAACGCGAATTGTGAGCCTCGTGTTGTCCGACGGCACTGTGGTTGTTGAGAATGGCATGAGCGTCGATGGCGTCACCGTGGACATGGCATCTGTGGACTTCTCCTTGAACGGAGGTGACTTCTACCCATTCGATCAAGCGGGCCAGCCTGTTTTGGTTTCGGAGTACCTCGCTTTGGACGCTTTCGAGCAATTCTTGGTGGAGGACCTCGGTGGTGTGGTCACAGCCGCGGACTATGTTGAATTGCCCGGTTTGGACGAAGGACGCCAAATCGTGACCCGTCCGACCTGCGACGACATGAACGCATGCACGTTCGGCATGCCCACGACGTGTTTCTACGAAGATGAGTGCGGCGTCTGCGGTGGCGACGGCAGCACGTGCATTGAAGGATGCACAGAGCCCACGGCCTGCAACTACTACGACTTGGCTGTCATCGACGATGGATCCTGCATCATCCCAACGCCAGGCAACCCATGCCCAACCCAAGTTGAAACCTACGTCGTGGCTGGATCGGATGATGCTGAAGAGCAGATGGATCCTGCCAACCCCTACTTCAGCGGATACCCCTACATGGTCAGCTCAGACCTGGAGTTGATTGACGACGGAGGCGAGCAAGAAGTTGGAATCCGCTTTGCCGAATTGAATGTACCCGCCGGAGCGACCATTGCTGAGGCATACATCCAGTTCACAGCGGACAACAGTGACAGCGGCGAAACCAACTTGCAAGTGCATGTGGAAGACAACGTCAACCCAGGCACATACTCTTCTGACGTCTTGAATGACGTGAGTGGCCGAATGAAGTACGACGTAAGTGTGGAGTGGGCGAATGTTCCGGCCTGGTCCGCAGGTTTGGCTGGATTGGATCAGCGCACCCCCGATTTGACTGTCCTTGTGCAGCACATCGTCGACAGCGAGGGATGGGCGGCAGGCAATGCCATCAACTTCATCGTCACCGGAACTGGTGAGCGTGAAGCGGAGTCCTTTGAGAATGACGAAGCCGATGCCAGCCTCGCGCCCAAGCTCGTCGTCAGCTACCAAGACCTCAGCGGCGAAGGCTGCACGGATGCAGCAGCAAGCAACTACGATGCTGCCGCCACCGAAGACGACGGTTCATGCACCTACGCCATCGCCTTCCAAGTGACTCAGGGCTCGGACGACATTGAAGAGACTTTGAACGAAGACGCCACATACTACAGTGGTGGATTGCCCTACATGGATAGCTCTGATTTGGAGCTGGTTGAGGACGGCGACGCGACGCAAGCTGTGGGAGTTCGCTTCACAGGGTTGAACATTGCCCAAGGCCAAACCATCGCCTCGGCCCACATCCAATTCACCACCGACGAAGTCAGTGCTGGTCCCGCATCCCTGACCATTGCAGTCCAGGACGCAGCGGACAACAACACCTTTGACGAGGCGACTGCATTCGACGCTTCAGGCCGTGCAACGCTCGCGAGCACCGTGGCTTGGAGCCCCGCAGAATGGAACGTTGTTGGAGAAGCAGGCGAGGCTCAGCGGACCCCAGATTTGACCTCCCTCGTTCAAGCCATTGTAGACAAAGCAGACTGGGCTCCCTACAATGCCATGACCTTCATCCTCACGGGTTCAGGGTCACGCATTGCTGAAGCCTACGAAGGCGATCCGTCTGCAGCCGCTCGCCTGTTGATTGAAGTCGTCGGCACACCTGTGGTTTCTCAAGGTTGCACCGACGAGAGTGCCGCCAACTACGACCCAACTGCAGGGTTGGACGACGGCTCTTGCCTCTACACCCAGGTACTCACCATTTCGGAAATCCAGCAGGGTCAATTGTCTGAAGCTCTGACCGGTGCCATCGTCCAGACATCCGGTGTGGTGTCATACTCTGAGGGCAGCTTCTTCGCCATTCAAGATGGCAGTGGCCCGTACAGCGGCATCAGCATTTACGATTCAGGCAACGGCTTGAACGTGGGTGACGACATCACCATCACAGGTGTTGTGACTGAATACAACGGGTTGACTGAGTTGATTCAGATTTCGGAAACGATTGTCAACGCATCGAACGCTGCATTGCCCGCTCCCGAAGTGATCGCCACGAACGACTTGAATGACGAGCAGTGGGAGAGCGTGTTGGTGGAGACCTCTGGAACGGTCACCGCTGTCGCCAACCAATTCGGCGAATGGCTCATCAGCGATGGCTCCGGCGACGCGCAGATTGACGACCAAAATATTGCTGTTCCCGCGGACCTCGCTGTGGGCCAAATCTACACCGTCCAAGGCCTCTCATCCTACGCCTACGGCGCCTTTGAGCTCCGTGCCACAAGCCTCGAGCAGCAAGTGGTCGCCGACCCTTGTGTTTTGGGTACCATTTACGTGAGTGAGGCCCACAACGTGGGTTCAGCAGCCGGTTACGACAACGACTACATCGAGATTTACAACAGCGGAGATGCACCATGCTCGCTCGAAGGAATCATGTTGGATGACAACGATTCCTTCACCGATTTGACCTTCGGCAATGAAGTGATTCCCGCAGGAGGATTTTGGTGGGGCGTACGGAATGCGCCTGGCTCATTCGGAAGCGGACTCGGTTCCGGCGGCGATTTCGTCTACCTCATGGACCTTGAAGGAAATGTGACCTTCGTGGAGCTCGCGGCTTCAGCAGGTTCTGCAGCCCAAATCTTCGACGCCACTGGCGTTGGCTGCTACAGCTTCCCATCACCAGGTCAGGCCAACGGACCTTGTGTCAGCGTGGGTTGCACTGCGGATGATGCCTGCAACTTTGACCCCGAAGCACAGCTCGATGACGACAGCTGCGACTACGGCGATGGCATCTTTGAATGCGATGGTGTGACATGCTTGAACGATTCGGACGGAAACGGCATTTGCGATGAATTGGAGGATTTCCCTTCTTGCCAACTCGGGGTCGTGTACGTGAGCGAAACGCACACAAGCGGGGAGCCTGAAGATTACATCGAACTCTACAACAGCGGTTCTGAAGATTGTCTTCTCTACGGATTCCAGCTGGACGACAGCGAAGATTTGGCTGATTTCACTTTCGGACCCGTGGTCTTGGAAGCAGGCGGTTACTGGATCGGTTACGAAGACCAACCCAACAGCTTTAACAGCGGCTTGTCCAGCGGAGGCGACTTGGTTGTCTTTGCCGATCCACAAGGCAACACCCTGATTGTGGAGGCAGGTCCTTCCGTCGGCAATCTGTCAAAGAGTTATGACGCAGAAGGCAACGGGTGCTACACCAACCCCACGCCAGGCGAACCCAACGATGCGTGTGGTGTGGTCGGTTGCACAGACGACACCGCATGCAACTACAACGCTGACGCCACCAACGACGACGGAAGCTGCACGTTCAGCGATGGCATCGTCGATTGCAACGGTGAATGCTTCAACGATGCGGATGGCGATGGCATTTGTGACGAAAACGAAGGCCTTGCCGGTTGCACAGACCCCAACGCAGAGAACTACAATGCCCAAGCGACGGATGACGACGGTTCATGCTGGGAGTCTGACATTGATTTCACATTGGCAAGCACATACGCGACAGGTTTGTTCGACGCTGGCGCTGCAGAGATCGTGGATTACCACCCAGGCAGCAAGCGCATTTTCTCCGTCAACGCAGCTGCGTCTAACGTGAGTGTTTTGAACGCTTGGAACCCATCAAACCTCAATTTGGCGTTCACAATCGACGTTTCCGTCTACGGTGCGAATGCCAACAGCGTGGCAGTATTTGGAGACTACGTGGCTGTGGCCGTGGAGGCGGAGGCCGTCGACAGTCTCGGCAAAGTGGTGATTTTTGATGTGGATGGCAACTTCGTGAGTGCTGCCGATTGTGGTTACTGGCCTGACGCCTTGTCCGTGAGCCACGATGGAACCACCATTGCCGTGGCCAACGAAGGTCAGCCAAGCGACGATTACAGCATTGACCCCGTGGGCTCTGCCACCTTGATTGACGTCACCGATCCATTCAACCCCATTTCTATGGAAGTGAGCTTCGCAGGGATCACTGAGGCCGATTTGCCTGAGGGCACACGCATTTTTGGGCCCAACGCGACCATCGCCATGGACCTCGAGCCCGAATACGTGGCGTTCAGCGGAGACGACAACACGCTCTTCATCAACTGTCAGGAAAACAACTGCATGGTCGTTGCTGATGTCGCCACCGGCAGCATCACGGATGTTTGGAGCTACGGCTTCAAGGACCACAGCTTGGAAGAAAACGCATTGGATGCTTCCAACAAGGATGACATGATCAACATCACGACTTGGCCAGTGAAGGGCATGTACATGCCTGACGCCATCCACTCTTTCGAGGCGGCAGACGGCATGACCTACATCGTCACGGCCAATGAAGGAGACGCACGTGACTACGACACGTACAGCGAGGAAGCACGCATCAAGGATCTCGCCTTGGATCCAGCGGTGTTCCCAGATGCTGCCACCTTGCAAGCGGAGGAGAACTTGGGCCGCCTCAACACCTCCACAGAAATGGGCGACTGGAACGGAGATGGTTTGTACGAGGAATTGTACTGCTACGGTGCACGTTCATTCACCATTTGGGGAACCGACGGAACGCTCGTTTACGATTCGGGCCGCGAATTCGCAGACATCATCAGCACCCTCTTCCCTGAGGACTTCAACAGCACAAACAGCGGCAACGACAGCTTCGACAACCGTTCTGACGACAAAGGTGCCGAACCCGAAGGTGTGGACCTCGGCGAAATCAACGGTCGCATGTATGCGTTCATTGGCCTCGAGCGTCAATCGGCAGTCTTGGTTTACGACATCACCAACCCCGCGGCGCCTGTATACCAGCGGTACTTGAGCAACCGCGACTTCAGTGTGAGCAACAACGACATTGCCATCACGGCCAATGCCGCTGGCGACCTCGGACCCGAGGGTTTGAAGTTCATCTCGGCTGCGGATTCACCTGATGGCACCCCTTACCTGATCACCGGCAATGAAATTTCTGGCACGGTGACAGCTTGGGCCTTGACAAGTGACATCATGGAAGAAGTGGACGTGTTTGGCTGCATGTACCCTGAGGCATCGAACTACAACGCGGAAGCGAATGTCGACGACTTGAGCTGTGAGTTTGAGTTGGCCAGCAGCTGTCCCGCTGATTTGACACAGGACGGCGCCATCAACACCCAAGACTTGCTTGAGTTCTTGGTGTCATTCGGCACTTTCTGCGACTGAGATTTCCTCTCATCACCCCAATCGAAGCCCCGACCTGGAAACAGGTTGGGGCTTTTTCATGGGACGAAAGGGCCTGAGGTAGCTTTGCACCATGGCCAAACGACGAGGCAAACCACCACGCATTCCCCAGTTGGGCAACCACGGACTTGACGACGCTCTACACGCGTACGCCACGGACTTGTCCAGCACGGAGCCTGCCGGCCTTGCAGCCTTGCGCCGCGCCACCTGGACCCAAACGGTCAAGCCCCAAATGCTGTGCGACGAGTTGCAAGGACGCCTTTTGGCCTCGATGAGTCACATGATCTCGCCCACGCGCGTGCTGGAGTTGGGCACCTTCACCGGATACGCCACCGCATGCTGGGCCGAAGGGCTCATGCCTGAAGGTACGGTCGACACGGTGGATGTGAACGACGAACTGCATGCGATTCAAGACAAGCACTGGACCGAATTGGGCATCGCCGACCGCATCCGACGTCACACGGGCAAAGCCATGAACATCCTCGACAGCGGCGTGCTCTTCGAGGAAGACCCCCGTCCGTTGGACGTGGTGTTTGTCGATGCCGACAAGGAACACCAAAAGGCCTACGTCGACTGGGCCATTGACCACGTCCGAGACGGCGGATGGATTGTGGTGGACAACGTGCTCTGGTGGGGTGAGGTGCTGCGCGTGCAAGATGGCACGTCAGAAGACCCTTACGCCGTTCGGATTCACGAACTCAATGCGCACATGAAAGGCCATTCGGACCTGGACAACGTGTTGTTGCCCTTTCGGGATGGCCTTCACGTCGCGCGGCGCAAGCCACGCGGGTAAGTCAGGAACAAATCAGGCGAGGACGTCTGCCACGGCGGCCGCCGCTTCTTTGAGCAAGATGGCGCTGCGCACCTCCAACCCAGACTCGTCGATGATCTTTTTGGCTTCTTCCGCGTTGGTGCCCTGAAGACGCACAATGATCGGCACATTGATGTCGCTCATGTTCTTGCACGCATCCACCACCCCTTGCGCCACGCGGTCGCAACGGACAATGCCTCCGAAGATGTTGACCAAGATGGCCTTCACCGCGGGGTCCTTCAAGATGATGCGGAACGCTTTCTCGACACGGGCCGCGTCCGCCGTTCCACCCACATCCAAAAAGTTGGCGGGCTCACCACCGCTGAGCTTGATGATGTCCATGGTGGCCATCGCCAAACCAGCGCCGTTCACCATGCAACCGACGTTGCCGTCGAGCTTCACGTAGTTCAGACCCGCTTCATCAGCTTCAACCTCGGTCGCGTCTTCCTCTGTTTTGTCGCGCATGGCTGCGTAGTCGGGGTGACGGTACAAGGCATTGCCGTCAAGGCTCACTTTGGAATCCACGGCGATGATCTTGTCGTCGCTGGTCTTCAACACAGGGTTGATCTCAAACATCGACGCATCGCAACCGATGTACGCCGCATACAAGGCCTGGGTGAACTTCACCATTTGCTTGAACGCCTGGCCGGACAGCCCGAGGTTAAAGGCGATGCGGCGTGATTGGAAACCCCGAAGGCCCACCGCTGGATCGACTTCTTCTTTGAAAATCAAGTGAGGCGTGGCCTCCGCCACCGCTTCAATGTCCATCCCGCCCTCTGGAGAGTACATGATGATGTTGTAGCCTGTGGCTCGGTCGAGCAGCACACTCATGTAGTACTCTGCAGGTTCGCTTTCACCGGGGTAGTAAACGTCCTCGGCGATGAGAATTTTGTTGACTTGCTTGCCGTCCTTGGACGTTTGGGCGGTGACGAGGTGTCCACCCAAAATGCCTGCAGCCTTCTCTTTCACGTGGTCCAACCCCTTGGCCAACACCACACCGTGTGATCCTGTTTCCGTCACCACACCCTTGCCGCGGCCGCCGGCGTGGATTTGGGCTTTCACCACGAACCACTCCGTGCCTGTTTCTTCTGCCAAAGCAACAGCGGCTTCGTGCGCGGATTCAGGCGTGTCTGCAACTTTGCCTCGCTGGATGGCAACGCCAAACGACTGAAGGATGCTTTTGCCTTGATATTCGTGGATGTTCATGCCAAAGGTGTTGTGTGAATCGGCCGCAAAGGTAGTAGCTTTCAGGCGTGATTCAAGCCACGAACATCGTCAAAAGGTTTGGGGAGTTGGAGGTTCTCCGCGGGGTGGACTTGACTGTGAATGCAGGCGAGATTGTGAGCATTGTGGGCGCGTCTGGTGCCGGCAAAACCACCCTTCTTCAAATCCTGGGCACGCTTGACGTGCCCGATGCAGGCGAGGTTTCCATTGGGGGCCAAAGCACGACCGGGTTGTCCCGTCGCGAGCTCAGTGCGTTTCGCAATGCCCACCTCGGGTTTGTCTTCCAGTTCCACCGCTTGCTTCCCGAGTTCAACGCCTTGGAGAACGTCCTCATGCCCGCGTGGATTGCCGGCAAGTCAACAGACGAGAGTCGGATGCGCGCCAAGCAGTTGCTTGAAGAACTCGGCATGGGCCACCGCATGGAGCACAACCCCGCCGAATTGTCAGGGGGTGAACAACAACGCGTGGCCGTGGCGCGTGCATTGATGAATGCGCCGAGCGTGCTGCTGGCCGATGAGCCTTCGGGCAATTTGGACTCTGAAAACGCAGCCCTTCTGCACGACCTCTTTTTTGAGTTGCGTGACCGCTTGGGCCAAACCATCGTTCTGGTCACCCACAACGAGCAGCTCGCCCAACGGGCCGACCGCATGCTCCGCATGGCCGACGGCAAGTTCGTTTGACCGCGCCCGTTTGTAGAATCACAACGCGTCCCGCCGGAACACGGCGGTCACAGCGAGTTTGTCATGCAGCGCCTGGCGGTGTGGGGCCAGAAGCAACAACGTCCCGAGGCTGATCACCAACCCCGCAGGACCCGCCAACCATCCCAACATCCCCAGTCCCGTCGCACCTGCCAATGCCCCCAAGAGCGGACGAATGAACTTGATGGCAAACCGCTTCACATACAACGCGGTGTCTCCTGCTGTGCCACTGGCGTGACCAATACGGAGTCCCAACACCCACTTTCCCGGACTTGCCCCCGTCACCCCTTCGATCAAGGGGTAGCCAATGCCAAGCAACGCTGTGGCGGCGAGCAATCCCTGCACGCCGTGCACCATGCCGGCCTCGACGAGCACCTCCTCCATGGGGGCGTAAAGCGCAAGCAATTCATCAGTTCCCGGCAAATTCTCCACGACACTGGCCCATCCCCAACCTTTCCAAGCGAACAGCATCACGGCCACTGTGCTCAAGAACCAATCCAACACGGCCGCGGCAAGTCGGGGCCCCACACCCACCCTTTGGGGCGCATCAGATTCCAAGGAAGGTTCGATCATGCCGCCAAGATATCGACTGGATTCGTGCGCCTTGTTCCTGTGCACGCACAGAAAAATCACAAAACGTTATGCATGCACAGGAATGTCGTGTACTTTGGCCGACATGGACGCCCACGAAACGATCGACTTCCAATTGCGCTGGGGCTGGAGCAAATTGGCCAGGCTTTACACGAGCCTTGCCGAATCGCACGGCATCAGCATGAGCGTGGGGTACGCCTTGCTCAGCATTGAGCGCAAAGGCACCCCGAGCACAAAGCTCGGCCCTCGCATGGGAATGGAAGCCACGAGCCTGTCTCGGACCCTCAAAAGCATGGAGGGACGAGGCCTCATTGAACGACGCCAAGACGAACACGACCGTCGGTCGGTGCGCGTCTTTTTGACCGAGGACGGCGTCAAAGCCCGTCGCCAAATCCGTGAATTGGTCATCGAACTCAACACGCGCCTGCACGAGCTGCTCGGCGAAGATGCCACCGACCAACTGCTCCAGGGTTTGGCCAGATTGAATGAATTGTTGGAAGTGCCCGACCAATTGATTCCCCCCAATTGGCAGCCCCAAACTGAAACCCTCCCATCATGACGACCACCCTTGCTTTTCACCGAATCAAACGCGTGGCCGTGCTCGGCTCCGGTGTGATGGGGTCGGCCATCGCATGCCACCTCGCCCAATGCGGCGCGGAAGTCATTTTGCTCGACCTCCCCGCAGACGAAGGACCCCGCGACGGTGTGGCGGCAGGCCATTTGGCCAAAGCCCTCAAGTCCAAGCCTTCCCCCATTTACAGCAAGCAGTTTGCATCCCGCATCGAGACTGGCAACTTCGACGACGACCTCCCACGCATTTCCGAATGCGATTGGATCATCGAAGTCATTGTCGAGCGCCTTGACATCAAGCAGCAGTTGTTTGAGCGGGTCGAGCAGCACCGCACGCCCGGCACGTTCATCACCTCCAACACGAGCGGCATTCCCATAGGCATGCTCGCCGAAGGGCGCAGCGAAGATTTCCGCAAGCATTTCTGCGGCACCCACTTCTTCAATCCGCCGCGCTACCTCCAGTTGTTGGAGATCATTCCCGGGCCAGACACCCTTCCTGAGGTGCTGGACTTCTTCACCGCCTATGGCGAGAGAATCCTCGGGAAACAAAGCGTCCAGTGCAAGGACACGCCTGCTTTCATTGCCAACCGCGTGGGCGTCTTTGCCATCCAAGCGCTCTTCCACACCGTAGAAGACATGGGGTTGAGCGTCGAAGCCGTGGACAAGCTCACGGGACCTGCCATGGGCCGTCCGAAAAGCGCCACCTTCCGCACCTGCGACGTGGTCGGTTTGGACACCCTTGTGCACGTGGCCAAAGGCGTGGCCGACAACTGCCCCAACGACGAGCGTGCCGAGGTGTTTGCCATTCCCTCATACGTCAAGCACCTCGTCGATCAAGGCTGGCTGGGCAGCAAGTCGGGCCAAGGCTTCTACAAGAAGGTGGTCACCGACGGCAAGAAAGAGATCCACGCCTTGGACCTCAAGACGCTCGATTACAAGCCCAAACAAAAGGTCCAGTTCGCCACCCTCGCCGCCGCCAAAAACGTCGACGACCTTCGCGAGCGCACCAAGCTCCTGTTCAACGGCCAAGACCAGGCCGGAGAATTCTACCGCCGCATTTTCGCAGACGTCTTTGCGTACGTCAGCCACCGCATTCCTGAAATCAGCGACGAACCCTACCGCATCGACGACGCGTTGCGCGCTGGATTTGGGTGGGAGCTCGGCGCCTTTGAAAGCTGGGACGCCATCGGCTTGCAGGCCGGGCTCGATGCCTGTACCGCACGTGGACTCGAAGTGGCCCAATGGGTGCACGATTTGGTCGCCTCTGGCGCCACGAATTTCTACGGTGTCGCTGACGGCAAACGCACTTCGTGGGACGTGGCCTCGAAAAGTCACACCGTCATTCCCGGACAAGACGGCCGCATCGCCCTGTCGCTGTTGGGCGAGGACAAGACGGTTTGGGCCAACAGCGGCACCACCATCCAAGACCTCGGCGACGGCATCCTCAACATCGCCTTCCACACGAAGATGAACACCATCGGCGCGGAGGTGATCGAAGGCCTGAACAAAGTCATTGACCTCGCCGAAAGCGACCCCCAATGGCGCGGCGTGGTCATCAGCAACGAAGGCGGCAACTTCTCCGCGGGCGCCAACGTCGGCATGATCTTCATGCTCGCTGTAGAGCAAGAGTGGGACGAACTGGACTACGCCATTCGCATGTTCCAAAACACCACCATGCGTCTTCGATACAGCGGCATCCCGGTGGTGGCCGCCCCGCACCAATTGACGTTGGGTGGCGGCTGTGAAGTGTGCCTCCACGTCGACAAAGTGGTCGCCCATGCCGAGTCCTACATCGGCTTGGTGGAGTTTGGGGTGGGCCTCATCCCCGGCGGCGGTGGCACCAAGGAATTTGTGCTTCGCTTGCACGACGGACTCAGCGACGGCGACGTGCGCATCAACGCCATGCGCGAACGCTTCTTGACCATCGGACAAGCCAAAGTGGCGACGTCTGCCCACGAGGCGTTTGAGTTGGGCTACCTGCGCGAAGGCGTGGACGAGGTCGTGGTGAATCGCCGAGACCAGTTGGCACGGGCCAAGGCTGCCGCGCTCGCCATGGCCGACCAAGGCTACACCCAACCGGTCAAGCGCAAGGACATCACCGTGATGGGCCAAGAAGGCATGGGCATTGTCTATGCCGGTGCCAGCTCCATGGCCTCGGGCAACTACATCTCGGAGCACGATCAATTGATCAGCGAAAAACTCGGCTACGTCATGTGCGGAGGAGACCTCAGCGCACGGACCGACGTCAGCGAACAATACCTCCTCGACCTCGAGCGTCGGGCTTTCCTCGAACTCTGCACCAAGCGCAAGACCCTTGAGCGCATGCAGAGCTTGATTCAAAAGGGCAAAATCCTCCGGAACTGATGGACGCATACATCATTGGTGGATACCGATCCGCCGTCGCCAAAGCCCCACGAGGTGGGTTCCGCTTTTTGCGGGCCGACGACTTGGGCGAGCAAGTGATTCGTCGTTTGATGTCGGATTTTCCCCAACTCGACAAGGAGCGCATCGACGACGTCATCGTCGGCAACGCCACCCCAGAAGCCGAGCAAGGACTCAACCTCGGACGCATGGTGTCGCTCATGGGGCTCGACACGCAGAAGGTGCCCGGCATGACGGTCAACCGCTACTGCGCCAGTGGCCTTGAAACCATCGCCATCGCCTCGGCCAAAATCCACGCGGGCATCGCGGACTGCATCATTGCAGGTGGCATTGAAACCATGACCCCCATTCCCTTTGGGGGATGGCGCCTCGTGCCCAACGCACGCGTGGCCAAAAACAACCCAGAATGGTACTGGGGCATGGGGTTGACCGCAGAAGCCGTCGCCAAGGAATTCAAGATCTCGCGTGAGGATCAAGACGCCTTCGCGGTGGAGAGCCACGCCCGCGCCGCCGCGGCCATCGACAGCGGGGCCTTTGCGTCGGGCATCACCCCCATCACCGTGAACGAAGTCTACCTTGACGACAACGAAAAGCGTCAGGAACGTCAGCACGTCATCGACACCGACGAAGGCGTCCGTCGCGGCACGAACCCAGAAGCCTTGGCCAAACTCCGTCCCGTCTTCGCAGAAGGAGGCTCGGTCACGGCCGGCAACAGTTCGCAGACCTCAGACGGTGCCGCCTTTGTGATGGTGGTCAGCGAGCGCATGCTCAAAGAACTCAACGTCGAGCCCATGGCGCGTTTGAAATCCTACCACGTCAGCGGCCTCGAGCCACGCATCATGGGCGTCGGTCCGATTTATGCCGTGCCTGAGGCACTGAAAAAGGCAGGCCTCACCCAAGCCGACATCGCACGGTACGAACTGAACGAAGCGTTTGCGAGCCAAAGCGTCGCGGTCCTTCGAGAACTCGACCTCGACCCTTCCACAGTCAACGTTCACGGCGGCGCCATCGCCCTTGGACACCCCCTCGGTTGCACCGGCGCCAAGCTCACTGTGCAGCTTCTCAACGAATTGAAAACCCAACGCGCCAAGCACGGCATCGTCACGATGTGTGTGGGCACCGGACAAGGTGCAGCAGGCGTATTTGAAATGCTCTAACCCACATCGACATGACGACTGGAAACCCCACGCCCACCAAGGCCATCACTGGCGGAGAATTCCTCATCCGTGACGTGAGCGCAGATGAAATCTTCACGCCTGAAGAGTGGACCGAAGAACACCGCATGATGCTCCAAACCGGGCTCGACTTTGTGGCCCAACGCATCATCCCCAACCTCGAACGCATCGAAGCCCTTGAAGAAGGACTGACGCCCAAGCTCCTCGAAGAAGTCGGAGAACTCGGACTGCTCGGCAGCTCGGTGCCAGAGGAGTTGGACGGACTTGGTTTGGACTTCAAGAGCACCATGCTCATCACAGAAAGCATGGGCGGCGCGCACAGCTTCGCCGTCAGCTTCTCGGCCCACACCGGCATCGGAACCCTCCCCATTTTGTACTACGGGAACGACGCCCAAAAAAAGAAGTACATCCCAGGCTTGGCCACAGGTCAGCTCAAAGGGTGCTACTGCCTCACAGAACCTGGAAGCGGCTCAGACGCCAACAGCGGAAAGACTTCAGCCAAGTTGAATGAGACCGGCACCCACTACGTACTCAACGGCCAAAAGATGTGGATCACCAACGGTGGATTCGCCGACGTGATGATTGTGTTTGCCAAGATTGACGACGACGAGAACCTGAGTGCCTTCATCCTCGAAAAAGGCTTCGAAGGCATCACGATGAATCCCGAGGAAAAGAAGATGGGCATCAAAGGGTCGAGCACGCGCCAGCTCTTCTTCAACGACGTTCAGGTGCCCGTCGAAAACCTCCTCTACAACCGCGGCGAAGGCTTCAAGATTGCCGTGAACATCCTCAACATTGGACGCATCAAGCTCGGTGGGGTCGTCATTGGTTCGTGCAAAGACGCCATCACGGAAAGCGTGAAGTACGCGAATGCAAGGGAGCAGTTTGGGCGTCCCATCAGCAAGTACGGGGCGATTCGCCACAAGCTTGGCGAGATGGCCATCCAGACGTACGCCCTGGAAACGGCCGTGTACCGCGCCACCCAAAACATCGACGACGCCATCGCTGACCTCGCGGCCGGCGGCATGGACAAGGGAGAAGCGACGCTGAAAGGCATTGCGGCCTTCGCGCCGGAGTGCGCCATGATGAAGATTCTCGGCTCGGAGGTGACGGACTACGTGGTCGACGAAGCGGTGCAGGTGCACGGGGGCATGGGCTACAGCGCGGAGACCCGCGCCGAGCACGCCTACCGTGACGCCCGCATCAACCGCATCTTCGAAGGCACCAACGAAATCAATCGCATGCTCACCGTCGACATGATCTTGAAAAAGGCCATGAAAGGGGAGCTCGATTTGATGACGCCAGCGATGGCGGTGGCGAACGAGCTGACGGGCATTCCGGAGTTTGGGGACGCACCGTCCGACATCTACGAAAAGCACTTGGGGTACATCAAGAACTTCAAGAAAGCCACCCTCATGGTGGCGGGTTCTGCAGCCCAAAAATTGATGATGTCCCTTGCCAAAGAGCAAGAGATCCTCATGGGCATCGCCGACATGGCGGTTTGGACGTACACGGCAGAAAGCATGGTGTTGCGTGCCCAGAAGGTGGCTGCGCATCAAGGCGCCGAAGCGGCGGCTTTGGCCACCGACATGATGCAGACCTACCTCTGCTGGGCCGCCGACCGCATCAACATGGCGGGCAAAGAAGCCCTCATGGGATTTGCGGAAGGGGATGAACTCAAGATGATGCTCATGGGCATGAAGCGCTTCACCAAGGTGGAACCCTTCAACACCAAAGAAGCCCGCCGTCGGGTCGCCCAAGCCCTCATCGACAAGAACGGCTACGCGTTCTAACATCTCAGCCCTGCGTGGTGAACAACTGCCGGGGGAGTGCTGCATTGGGCGGTGCTCCCCCGCGGTAATTTTGGGGCATGGCAAAGAAGAAAATCATCACGGCGAAGTCCCAGAAGTTTCTGGAGGCTTACCTAAACAACGCGTCACCCACTGGCTTTGAATCCGAGGGCCAAAAACTGTGGCTCGACTACATCAAGCCGTACATCGACAGCCACATTGTCGACACGTACGGCACCGTCGTGGGCGTCATCAACCCCGACGCTCCCTACAAAGTGGTCATCGAAGCGCACGCCGACGAAATCAGCTGGTTTGTGCACTACATCACCAACGACGGGTTCATCTACCTGCGCCGCAACGGCGGGAGCGACCACCAAATCGCCCCGTCCAAGCGCGTGAACATCCACACCAAGAACGGCGTCGTGCCCGGCTTGTTTGGCTGGCCCGCCATCCACACCCGCTCGGCCGGGAAAGAAGAAGCGCCCACACTGAAGAACATCTTCTTGGACGTCGGAGCGAAGAACAAGGAAGAGGTGGAGAAAATGGGCATCCACGTGGGGTGCGTCGTGACCTACCCCGACGAGTTCATGGTCCTCAACAAAGATTGGTACGTGGGACGTGCGCTCGACAACCGCGCAGGTGGCTTCATGATTGCCGAGGTGGTGCGCATGTTGCACGAAAACAAGGTGAAGCTGCCGTTTGGGCTGTACATCACCAACTCGGTGCAAGAGGAGATTGGTTTGCGAGGCGCCCAAATGATTGCCGAACGCTTGCAACCCGACGTGGCGATTGTCACCGACGTGACCCACTGCACGCACACACCCATGCTCAACAAGATTGAGCAAGGCGACACCGCCGCCGGGAAAGGCCCGAGCGTGACCTACGGTCCTGCGGTCCAGAACAACCTGCTCCAGCGCATCATCGACACGGCCGACAAGAACAAGATTCCGTTCCAGCGTCAAGCGGCGAGCCGGTTCACCGGCACGGACACCGATGCGTTTGCCTACTCCAACCAAGGGGTGCCCAGCGCGTTGATCTCCCTCCCCTTACGCTACATGCACACCACCGTAGAAATGGTGCACAAGGACGACGTGGAGAACTGCATCCGCCTCATTTATGAAACACTCCAAAACATCAAACCAGGGGAAGACTTCAAATACCTCTGAACGATGACACCATGGAATGAACAAAGGGGCTTTTCGGCCCCTTTGTTGTATCCACATCTCTGGCATTTACAACCATCGCACGACACGCGTTCACGTCCTTGCACTCGGGCTTCTCGCCGTGATCGGCTGGACCCAAGCACAATCTCCCATGAACACCGTTTTTCACCCTGCAGACTCTCGCGGCCACGCCGACCACGGTTGGCTTGACACGTACCACAGTTTCAGCTTTGCCACCTGGCACAACCCTGAGCGCATGCACTTCGGTGCCCTGCGCGTGCTGAACGACGATGCGGTCTCAGGGGGCGCTGGATTTGGAACGCATCCCCACGACAACATGGAGATTGTGAGCATTCCCCTGTCCGGCGATTTGGAACATCAAGACAGCATGGGCAACGCCACGGTCATCCGCGAAGGCGACGTCCAAATCATGAGCGCCGGCACAGGCATCATGCACAGCGAGAAAAACCACAACGCCGTTGAAGACGTTCGGTTCCTCCAAATCTGGGTGTTCCCCAACGAACGCGACCTCACCCCCACCTACGGTCAGATCGCGATGGACTTGGACGACCAACGCGACAAGCTTCAGTGCGTCGTCTCTCCCGACGGATCAGAAGGGGTCAAAATCCACCAGAAGTCATGGTTTCACGTCGGCCGCTTGTCGGCGGGCTGGAAGAACAGCTATCCGCTGCACGGGGCCGGACAAGGCGTCTACGCCATGGTCCTCGAAGGCCAAGCCACAGTATGTGGCCAGCCCTTGGGACGTCGGGACGCGGTGGGGATTTGGAACACCGAACGCGTGAACATGGAAGCCACCGACGACGCACGCCTCCTCTTGATTGAGGTTCCGATGCAGTGGTGAGCTTGTTTGGTGATGTGCGTGCTTAGAGGTCGAGAAGCTGCCGGAACATGTACACGTCCAGCGGCTTTTCCATGAGAGCAATGACGCTGGGGTCGGCCTCCGCTTTTCGCAACTCTGCCCGGTCAATGCTTGCGCTGAGCATGTAAATGCGGCACATGGATTGCACGGTCTCAGGCAGACCACGGAATTGATCCAACCATGCAAAACCATCGACTCCGGGCATTTGAATGTCCAACAGAATCCAGCGTGGTGCTGTCCAAGTGGGCCCCTCCTTGGTCACATGGGCCAAGGCCATTTCAGGATCTGTGAAAGCCTTGATGTCTGACGTGAGACGCGCCAACTTCAGCAACTTGGTGTTGACCTTGTTGTCGATGTCGCTGTCGTCGATGAGAATCACCTGCATGGCACTCAAATTACGACATCCGTCGACGTCCATGCCCGCGAATTCTCAGAACAAGTCAGAAATCCGACTCGGGGTCTTCAATCCAGCGGATGGCGCGTCCCAACGTTCCGGTCCACGATTCACGCGTCCCCTGTGGCAGCACCGATTCAGATTGACAGGCGTCCCGAACTTCAGCCAAGGCATTCCGCAACGCAAGCAGGTTCCGAGAATAGGCTTCGTTCAACTTGGACGAACGTGAGCGTGCACGTGCGAGTTCAGCAGCTTCCTCCACAAGGCGCTTGAGTTCAGCCTCATTCCAAGGCTTGGAAATGTACTTGTAGATGCGACCCTTGTTGATGGCGTCAATCACCGCGTCGATGTCTGCGTGGCCCGTCAGCAGCATGCGCACCGGATCGGGGTGGTCGGCCATGATCATCTCGAAAAATTCGACGCCGCTGATGTCGGGCATCTTTTGGTCTGAGATGACCACGTCAATGGGGTGTTCTTCCAACATGCGCACCGCTTCGCTGGGCACAGTCGTCACATGCACGTGGAAATCACGGCGGAATGCAGCGCGAAACGCCGTCAGGTTGTGCTCTTCGTCGTCGAGGTAGAGAACGTGAATCATGATGGAAATGTGATGAGGAATGTGGAACCTTCGCCGGGCGCAGATTGAATGTCGAGTGTGGCATGGTGGTCATCCAAGATGCCTTTGACAATGCTCAACCCCAGTCCTGTTCCTTCGCCCACGTCTTTGGTGGTGAAGAAGGGATCGAAGATTTGGGATTGCACCGCATCACTCATGCCAATGCCGTTGTC